>JACZXA010000046.1 GCA_022571865.1 Pseudomonadota bacterium | reverse complement strand
ACCCCGAAGGGTCCAAGTTCCAGCGCCAGCGTTTTGGTGAACCCGATCATTGCCCATTTGGCCGCGGCCGCGGCGTAGCGCGAACGCATCAGGCACCCGGAGAATACAGCGTTCGAAGCGATGTTGATGATCGAGCCACTACTGTTGCGCTTGACACGATGCGCACCGCGGGCACAGAGGTTGCGATTCTCGCAACGATACCTTGCGCCCGAGAGGTGCTCAAGTTCGTCCGGCGATTGTTTGATACATTTACCCGAACAGGCACATTAATTCCAAAGCGAAACACGAGGGGCACAGGTCATGGCGTACGAAGGGTTCGATCTCACGGGGAAAGTTGCCGTTATTACCGGTGGCAATGGAGGCATAGGGCTCGGTTTCGCCCGGGCGATTGCTCAGGCAGGGGCCGAAGTCAGTATCTGGGGCACCAACCCCGAAAAGAACGCGGCTGCCGAAAAAGAGTTGCAGGCGATCTGCCCAACCGCTTCGGCGACGCTGTGCGATGTCTCGGATGAAGCCGCGGTAGAGGAGGCGATGGCGGCCGTTGTAGAACGTTATGGACGCATCGACGCGTGCTTCCCGAATGCCGGGATTGGAACCCAGAACCAGAAACCCTTTTTCGAACATTCGACTGAAGACTGGCACCGTGTGATCGACGTCAATCTGCATGGCGTTTTCTATACGCTGCGTGCAGCCACCAAGCAGATGGTCGCGCAGGGGGAGGGTGGTACCCTGGTTACCACGGCCAGCGGCACGGCGATTCAAGGCTCACCGAAAGGGCAGGCTTATGCGTCGACCAAGGGCGCGATGATCTCGATGATGCTTGCACTTTCCGTCGAGATGGCGCGTTACAAGATTACTGCGAACGCAATCATTCCGGGCTGGGTTGATACCCCCATGACTGAAAATCTCTTCAAATGGGACAAGTTTGTGAGTGCGGTCATGCCGCGGATCCCCATGCGTCGTTGGGGTACGCCGGATGACTTCGGTGCGATTGCCGTTTATCTGATGAGTGACGCATCGCGGTGGCACACGGGCGACGTCATCAAGATCGACGGTGGCTTCAGCATTTTTTGAAGCTATTGCGTTTATGGAAACACCTCAGAGCTTTGCGTGATCGACGAGCGATGCCGTAAAAGCGTTGATTTTGGCAATGTCCTCCATCGATTCGACGTGACGCTCGGCATCGTCGAGGGGGTATCTCGGATGACGTTGATCATCACTTGCAACCGTCACAGGTTTCCTCTCGACGATGGGTGAGATAAGAAAGAGGTCGTTTTACTTCTGCGAAACGTGCCGCGCGTACATGGTCGACAAACTCATCGAGTTGGCGTCTAACCTGGGCGAGTATCCATGCCCGGTCGAAGAGCTGCTGGGTGACTTTGTTGGAGCGAAGAGTCGTTACCAGCCGATCCGCCGTCGTCGGATGAGGTAGAATGCAGCGTTTAGGCTTGGAGAGGCGGGCTGATGAAGGCGTTGTTGGCGATTGGCTTAGCGGGCTTGTTCGGCGCGGGGATCTTAAACGCAGCCGAGCCACACAATACGGTGGCTGCTCCCAATGAAGCTATCATCGTCAACAAACTCGATCAACGCGTTTGCAGGTATGAGTCCAAGGTGGGTACGCATTTCAGGAAGAGAACCTGCAGGACAAGGCGGCATTGGGAGGCCGTCGATAAAGTGAACCAAGCCGCCGTACGCGACGAGTTCAACCGCATCGATGTGCATTCACGGGTGAACCCGGCCGAACAATAATTCGAGTCCTGCTTAGTTCTTAGTCCGTGTCGATCCGACGCACCGGAACCCTACGTCCCGATTCCAGGCGCATTTCATAGTGGAAGCGTCTTTTGGTGATGGTCACATCCTGTCCTGCTGTGATACGACGCACATTGGGCTCGTTCTCCGACCAGATCTGACCGTTGCTCAGCGTCATGACGTAATTCCCAAGAGGTGCTTTTACGATTGACTCGATACGTGTGGCGAGCTGTTTGGGCGCGGGTATCAACTCGAGCTTGCCGAAGTTCTCTTCATTAGGTGGAACTTGTTGCTGAGGCAAGTCGATAGTTACCGCCGCGGGTACCTCACTCTCGCTTTGTACCGGGACAACTGCTGCACTTGATGTTTGCGCGGAGGGTGTTGAAGGTGATTGTGTCGCTGGCGGCGAAGATGATTGCGCCGGTGCAGAAGATGTTTGCACCGGGGGCGCAGAAGATGTTTGCACCGGGGGCGCAGAAGATGTTTGCGCGGAAGGTGCAGATTGCTCGGAGGATGTTTGTGGAGAAGAGGTGACACTCACCCCATGCTCTCGTCTGTATTCACGAGAACGCTCGTCATAACAGACCAGCCGCTCCATCTTGCCCGCAACATCCAGGCAATCGGCAATAGTACTTTCGTTACTCAACGCAGCCCTAGACAGCGACAACAAGATCAAAATTCGAATTATCAACACGATGTGTCCAATCCTTCCGATATCAGGTGCAATTCTGGCAATTTGTACCGGACAAGAAAAGCCCTGGATAAAAAAAGTCTCCAAGAAAAAAGGGGGCGTTAGACGCCCCCTTTTCCTCCATAGCTCGCTGCAGGTTAGATATCCTGGTTCACTCGCAGGTACACCATACGTCCTCGGATATCGTGGACGAAGCTTTCGATGCCACCTAAGTTGAAGATCGGCTCTGGGAATTCATCAAAGACATTCCTTGCGCCAATTTCGACTTTTGTCTCACGATCACCGAAGAGGCTGTCGAAGGTGTAGGAGTAGCTGATGTCCGTGTAGAACATGCTCTCGATCGTGGGCGGGTTAAACGAGCTGAAGAACTCGATGTCTTGATCGAACTCGTCGATCCAGCGCATCCGAATATTCGCGCTGTGGCCGTTCAGGAACCAGTTGATGCTGCCGTTGGCCCGCCACTTCGGAATCGGCGGTACCTCTTGAATGGTCTCGTTCTGACTGCCGGCTCCATCACCTTTCCCCGCAGCGCCAATACCTAAGTCGAAGAGGAATTCTTCGGCATAAGTGGCATTCACGTTGAACGAGAAGGTACCGAAATTATCCAGAGGCAGGGTGTACCTGCCATAGAAGTCCCATGAGGTATGTTCCATCGTCTGCGCATTGATCCGCTTTGCGAGGACGCGCGTGAGCACGCCGGTCGTGTCGCGGAGTAGGTCGAGGGTTTCGCCGGTCGGCGTACCTTTGTTGGGCCCAATCCAGGCGGCAACTTGAGCAGCGTTCGTGACGCTGTTACCCATCGCTTCGAAGCGCTCCAGATCCTGATTGATCACCTGCTGCCCCGTGGTGTTGGCAATTCGATCCTCGAAATCGTAGTTCGTCCAGTCGACGCCGATGTTCAGATCACCGTCCAGCAGAGACAAAGACACACCGAAGCTCGTAATATCTGCCGTTTCCGGTGACAGAGCTGAGTTACCCGTCAGGCAACGCACCCGGAAGGTGGCCTCGAAGTCCTGAGTGAGTGGATCGACCATCGTCTGCAGGCCGCAAGCCTCAGCCGAGAACTGGTCAGTCAGACTCGGTGCGATGAACGCCGTGCTGAACGACCCACGGAACGACAGGATCGGGATCGGTTGAAACAGAAACGAAATCTTGGGATCGAACGAGTCTCCGAGTTGCCCACCGTAGTCCGTGAACCGACCCGCCACATTGATTTCCAGCGTATCCAGCACGGGGATGGCTAATTCGAAAAAGCCCGAAATCACGTCCTGATCGGCTATCCAGTCCAATTCACAACCACCTTCGTGCCAATCACAGGAGTTTTCACCGGGTCCTTGGGTGGACTGGAATTCTTCCCTTTGATAGTCGACACCGAAAGCACCTTGAAGCATGCCCGCGGGCAGCTCGTAGAGATCGCCTGTAGCAATGACCGTGTACTCCTGGAACGTGGAATCGAAGATGTTGCGGCCGTTAAAATGGATCGAATCGAGTACCGCGACGCTGTTCTGGAAATCCGCCACACCCGTATCGGTACAAACTCTATCCGTGCAGGTCAGTGCCTGGGTCGCAAAGGGATTCCAGTATTCAACCGGCGAGCCCGGAGTCGCCGTCAGCTCGCCCCGTATACCCAGCTCGAGGCGCGACTGGCTGGAGTTCTTCGTCTGGAAGATGAAGTTCTCTTCCTGATAGATCAGCGTGCCTTGAACTTCCCAGCTGGTATCTGGAATGGCCCAGGTCAAGGTGTCCGCGATGCGCCAGTTCCTCTCGTCGTAGTCTCTGTTGCCGTTGTTCGACCCGTCCGAATTCAGTCCGCTCGGCTGATTACCACCTGGGAGGAGGCCAATCTTGCCGAGGGCTCGTAATGCGATCACGTCAACGTCTTCGTTGAATGGCAGGTCCGTTGCACCTTGCACAAACGGATTTGCCGCTAGGATGACGTCCATCACGCCGTCGTTATTGAGATCCAACGTGCCACGGTCGGGAATACCGTCACCGTCGGCATCCTGAGCAAACAGGTGTTCACCCGCATCGATCGCCCCATTGCCGTTCAGGTCCGAGAACGCGCGGAACGGGTTTCCGGGGTGGTCGCCCAGAAAGATCGGGAACTCTTCGATTCGACCGCCCGGGTTCTGTGGCGAGCCGCGGCTGGTCGTAATCAACTGGAGAAAGCTCACATCTAGCTCGTTGCTCAGATTATCGGAGAAATCGTACCGATAGTTTGCCCAGAAGCTGACCTGGTCATGGGGGTTCATGTAGCTCCAGGTTTCGCCGAAGTGGAACTGGCAGGTCGTCCCCGATAGTTGACCGGACAGGTAATTCCAACGTAGCCCCTGATCTTTACCACCGGGACCGTCTGAGACACCGCAGCCTGGATCAGGTGTTCGCTGTGTAACAGCGCCAGTGGTTACACCATCGGAGTCCAACACCTCCAATTGAGTTGGGTCCGTCAGGCTGCGTACAGGTACTGCCCAGGTCCCGGGATGACCGGTTCCCGATTTCGACCACTGAGCCCGCGCAAATTTCTTGCGGTCGATGAGTTCAAGCGTGTTGCGAGTCTTGTACGCCATGGCGATGGTGATATGGCCGTTGTCGGTGTCTGCACCCAGGATGATGTCGTAGACCGATTCTCGCAGATCTCCGTCCTTGTCCTCGGTGTGGAAAAACGAAGTTTTAATACCACTGAAGTCTTTACGCGTAATGATGTTTACCACGCCTGCTACCGCGTCGGAGCCGTACAGCGCGGAAGCACCATCCTTCAGGATGTCCATCCGGGCGATTGCGATCTGGGGAACGAAGCTGTTGAGGTTCCCTTGCAACGTACGCTTCCCGTCAATCAGTTGCAGCGTTGCTCGAGGACCGAGTCCCCGGAGGTTGGCCACCGTAGTGGCGCTCCCTTGAGACCTGGCCGCGAAGGTGTTGGTCATCACCGAGCTGCCGTAGTTGAAGGGTAAATCGTACAGTATTTCGCCGAGGTTCGTCGTCGCGTTGAGTTCGATTTCTGCGCCGGTGATCACTGTCAAGGGGGAAGCAGAGTCGAAACTGTCCCGCTTGATATAAGATCCCGTGACGACAATTTCTTCGACAATCGTATCGGCGGCGAGCGCGGTCAGTGGCACGCCGATCGCGCCAACAAAACCGATGAGGCTCACCCAAACACCGAGTTTTTTCGGATTAGGCATGGAATATCTCCTCTCCATTAATTAAGTCGAGAGATTCGAATGAACGACAGTTAATGCTGGAATCGGACAGTTCGCTCCCCATCGACACCCCTAAAGAGATCATTCGCTGGTCGGACGATTGGTTGCATGCATGGTAAGGATGCCTTGATGCCACCCCGGGTGGCTACGCAGCCAACGAACGGACTAAGCGATTTTTCCCCAATCTGCCCCACGACTTCGTGAGACGACGGACCGGACTATACGACAACCGGTAACATTTTGTAACAACCTTGAGATTGGGAAAATCGGTCGGACAGATCGACAACCCAGGAATGCGAAAGCGGGAAGCATTCTCCTTCCGGATACCTTGGCACCCTCCAGAGACGCCCGGTAATGCGGGCGTTGCGCCAGTTTGACTCGGTTTGCCAAGTCCTGGAGTTTGGTGCTAACTGAGAGATTGTTCCTTCCAGGTACTTTGATGAAGCCATATCCCACCATAGCGCTGCCCGCGTACCGGGAATTCCCGCTCGAAGAGATGAGAAGTCGGCTCGCGGAATTTCAAGGTGATGTCCAGAGACGGCGTACCGTACGGGATTTCTCTGCCCGCCCCGTACCCCGGGACATCATTGAAATGGCGCTGCAGGCAGCCGGCAGCGCACCCAGCGGCGCAAATCTGCAACCCTGGCATTTTGTCGTCGTCAGTGATGCTGGAAAGAAGAGACAGATACGTATCGCCGCGGAACGGGAGGAGAAGGAATTTTACCAGCACAGGGCGTCGGCCGAGTGGTTGGCGGCCCTTGCACCCCTTGGCACCGACACCCGTAAGCCATTTCTCGAGATCGCGCCCTATCTCATTGTGGTATTCATGCAGAAAACCGGGGTTTTGCCCGATGGGCGCAAGGTGAAACACTATTATCCTGCCGAGTCCACTGGACTTGCCACGGGAATACTCATCACCGCCCTGCATCGGGCAGGTCTCGTGCTGCTGACCCACACGCCAAGTCCCATGGGGTTTCTCAATGAACTGCTTGACCGGCCGAAACGGGAAAGACCATTTTTGCTGCTGGTCGTCGGCTATCCGGCGAAGGATGCGATGGTGCCGGATATTCACCGCAAGACGCTCGATGAGTTCGTGACCTTCATTGGCGATTGAATTTGCCGTTGTAAGCGCCAGAAGGTCGTCAGCCATACCCGAACCCCTAGTATCTGGTTATCGAAAGCCGTTAGACGGTATTCTGTGTTTTTGCCCTGGGGTCTTTTCCTTGCATCCGTTCGTCGTCCTGCTCGGCTATTTTGTCTCCGTCTTGTTCATGGGTTCGCTACTCGCCTATCCGGTTTATCTGCTCAATGTGGTCTTCGGGCTGGACTTCGGCTACGAAAAAGTTCTCTCCCGCAGCATCGTGCTCACTTCGGTGTTGCTGTTCTGGCCGGTCGTTCGCAGCCTCGAGGCTGGGTTGGAAACAGTCGGGTTGAAACCCTTGCACGGTGCGTCGATATGGCGAGGCGGGCTCCTGGGTGTCGCCGCCGTCGTGCCCGTTGCGATGCTGATTTTCGCCCTGGAAATCAGGGTGCTGGACCCTCGCGTGTCGATCTCTTTGGGAGACGTTGTCTCACTTGCGGTGCTCGGGGCGGTAGCAGGATTAGCCGTTGGATTCGTTGAGGAGGTGATATTCAGGGGGTTGATTTTCTCGTTGCTGCGCAATCGGATCCACGTAGTGGGTGCGGCGGTAGCAACGAGCATGTTGTACGCCCTGGTACATTTTCTTAAGGTGGGAGGGGATTTTGTCGTTGCCGACCCGGAATGGTGGACTGGATTCAATTACTTGTCCCACGCGTTTTCGACGTTAGCGAGTCCGGCCGAGTATTGGGATTCTTTCGTTTCGCTGTTTCTGCTGGGGCTTGTTCTCACCTGGGTTCGACTCCGTTCGAACCTGTACTGGTGTATTGGTATTCATGCGGGGTTTGTCATGGTCATTCAGGTGGTCAAAGCGTTGTCGGTCCGATCGGTGGTGAATCCGTACAATCACCTGGTTGGCTCCTATGACCACTTTACCGGTCACCTGGTGTCGATCTGGCTGGTGATTCTGGCCATAGCGGTTGCGGTATGGTTAGGGCACCGTCGCCGCACGGCGTCGGTCGCGGTGGACCGGCTACTGTGAGGAATGTGGATAGTTCTTCAAAGGGCTTGCGCTGAACGACGCGTAAGCTTAGGGAGACATAATAAAATTGGCCGGAGGCACAAATTGACGACACAGAGAAAACCAGACGGCACGGGTTCGTTTGCATTGATGCGCTGGGATGAACCATGAGCGGGCGTAAATGGCTGTGGTTTGTTCCCATGTTCTTTTATGTGCTGTTTGCACTCTGGTATACGAATCTGAGTGGTCCATTAACTCAAGCGGAGATGGACGCCTTTGCGGATCAGATGGAGCGCAGTGGTTTCGAGCCCTCAGCGATACAGCGGATGCGCCAATTCATGGAAGAAGACACGGGTCGCCAGTTCCTGATGGTGAATGTGATGGATATGGCTCCGACGCCGCGTCGGGTTGCAGGTGTTCCCGCGGATGAGTCGTCCGATCAGATGATGGGTCGGTACATGGAGCATATGTTCCCGGAACTTCTCAAGCGCGCATCTCACCCGATTTTTCTTGGCAGGGTCGTTTTCGATTCCATGGATATTGTCGGCATTGAGGGCGCTGAGAATTGGACGAGTGCCGTCCTGATGCGATACCGGAGCCGGCGGGATCTGATGGACATTGCCTCGAATCCGATTTTTGCGGGCAAACATGAATTCAAATTGGCAGCCCTCGACAAAACCATCGCCTTTCCGGTGGAAAACCAACTGTATTTGAGCGATCCACGATTGCTGTTGTTGCTGATCTTGTTTGCGATCGTTTCGGCAACGGACATTCTCGTGTATGGCCGACGGCACTAGCCGATGGGCACCCCTCCAGGCGAACAGCCTGCGACGATTACCTGGTTTCATCGGGCGTTTTCGGCATTCGTGCTGGCGCTGGCGTTTCCGGTCGCGTTGGCTGCCGCGGGTGTACTCCACGACGAACGCGAAATCCGGTTGGGCGATGTGCGCCAACTCACCCACGGCGGCGAAAACGCCGAAGCCTACTGGTCGCCGGACGGGCGCGAACTCGTTTTTCAATCAAACCGGGCACCTTTTGGTTGCGATCAGATTTATCGAATGGCTGTCAGCGACCCGCTCGCTTTGTCTCTCGTGTCTACTGGACGCGGAAGAACTACCTGTGGCTACTTCACTGCGGATGGCAATCGTCTGGTGTTCTCCTCGACTCACGCGGCAGCCGAACAGTGTCCGGCGCCGCCGGACCGCTCACACGGCTACGTATGGCCAATCTACGAAACCTATCAGATATACAGCGCGGCCCTCGATGGCTCCGACCTGGTGCCACTGACAAACACGGATGCTTACGATGCAGAGGCGACAATCTGCGCGAAAGACGGCTCGATTGTTTTTACCTCGACGCGTGACGGTGACCTGGATCTCTACCGGATGGATGCCGATGGCGCAAACGTGAAACGGCTAACCAACACGCCCGGGTATGACGGCGGCGCGTTCTTTTCCAGTGATTGCTCCAAAATCGTTTGGCGGGCATCCCGCCCGAGCGGGCAGGCGCTTACCGATTATCGCGCGCTGCTTGAAGACGGCCTGATCCGCCCGGGTGAGTTGGAGATCTGGGTTGCACTTGCTGATGGCTCACAGGCTCGACAGGTGACTCATCTGGGCGGTGCCAACTTTGCGCCTTTCTTCTTTGCAGATGGGCGGCGGATTATCTTCTCTTCGAATCATGCAGATCCCGCCGGACGGGAATTCGATATCTGGGCTGTCAACGTAGACGGTACGGCGCTTGAACGCATCACGTATACGCCAGGCTTCGATGGCTTTCCCATGTTCTCACCCGACGGTACCCAACTCGCCTTCGGGTCGAACCGTAACCAGGCAAACCCAGGTGATACCGACGTCTACGTGGCGCGTTGGGTCGACGTTTCTTCGCAGCCTGGCGGGTCTCCTCCGGAGCCTGGCACATCCCCGCTGGTCAATGAAAACCCTCGAGAGAATCCGTCGGACCGGTATCTGGCCGACGTTGCCTGGCTTGCCGACGATGCCCGGGGTGGCAGAGGTCTGGGATCGCCCGGATTGGCGGCGTCCGCGGATTGGCTTGCTCATCGTTTTGGGGCAATTGGATTGGAGCCGGCAGCAGGAGCGGGCTATTACCGGCAGTCGTTCGACGTAGTCGTCGAGGTTGTTGCAGGTCCCGCCACGGCGATTGCGGTAAATGATCGAACGATACCGAGGGACGATTTCGTCACCCCCGGGTTCTCCATGAATGGCGAGGTGACCGCGCGGGTCGTATTTGCCGACTGGGGCATTGTTTCCGTTGATCATGACATCGATGACTATGAGGGCATTGAGGTTGAGGGTGCCATCGTACTGGTACGTCGGTTTACGCCGACCGACGGGGTATTTTCCGATGAAAAACTGCGGAACCGGCTCGGTGCTTTACGTTACAAGGCTTTCACCGCGCGGGAGCATGGTGGGGTTGGTTTGTTGATCGCCGACCTTCCGCTTTTCGATGAACACCCCGGTGATGTAACCGAAGAGCCACCACTTCCAGTACTACGTGTGGATACTCAGGGTGATGCGGGAATTCCGGTTGCGGTAATCAAGCGCAGATGGGCCAGGGCGTTGTTGACCGAAAGTGCGGTGGCGACGTTATCGGTCGATCTCGTGGAAAAAACTCAGCGAGTAAGCAATATCGTTGGTCGGATTACCGCAGGTGGACAACGCCTGCCGGGTGCCGTGTTGTTGGGTGCCCACTACGATCATCTTGGTTTTGGCCCGGAAGGATCGTTGGCTCCGGAGTCGCACGCGCCGCACAATGGAGCCGACGACAATGCCTCGGGGACAGCAGCGCTCATGGAGGCTGCCCGGTTGCTCATGGCGCGTCGTCAAGAACTCAACCGTGATGTATTTTTTGTGGCGTTCACGGCAGAAGAGTCGGGTTTGCTCGGCTCGACGCAGATCACCCGCGAACCACCCCCGGGAGCCGCGCCGGAAGCGCTGATGGCGATGCTCAACATGGATATGGTTGGCAGGTTGCGTAACAATCAGGTAGCCGTTCTCGGTAGTGAGTCCGCAGCCGAATGGAGCGCGCTCGTCGAACCGCTGTGCGATGAGTTGAAGATCGGCTGTCAGCTTGGTGGCGATGGGTATGGTCCGTCAGACCAAACCCCTTTTTATGCGGCTGGAGTGCCGGTGCTGCATTTTTTCACCGGGGCACATGAGGACTATCACAAACCGACAGACGATGTGTCGGGAATCAATGCCGAGGGTGGGGCGCGGATTGCCGAACTCGTTGCTAATCTGACGGTCGAGTTGACTCACCTCGATGCGTTGACTTACCAGCAGGTCGAAGCGCCGCCGCCGCGGGGTGACATTCGTGGTTATGGCGCATCCCTCGGTACCATTCCCGACTACACGGGTGCCCCCGCCGATCAGCCCGGGATGGTATTGGCGGGCGTTGTCGCTGGGGGCCCGGCAGATCGAGCCGGGCTCGAACGCGGCGATCGTATTGTTGAACTTGCTGGGCGTGAGGTGCGCGACATCTACGATCTGATGTATGTTTTGCGCGAGGTAAAACCAGGCGAGGAAAGCACCGTTGTAGTCGAGCGCGGAAGTAGCCGCCTAACCCGTTCCGTGACTTTTGGACGGAGTCGTCGCACGCGATGATTGCGCTGGAGTTCGCTCATTAGGAGTCTGCGCGGTAGAAAAGATTCCTACTACGAAAGCACCACAGCGGGCCATTTTTCCGCTCTTTTTCGTTGCGTAGCGCCACTATGCGCCTCAAAAGAACGAAAAACTGTCCTCGCCGTGGTACTTTCTCGTGACGGAATTTTCTACCGCGCAGACTCCTTGCCCGGATTAATTCAGGCGTACAGACTCCCCGCCAGGTAGTCGACATAAAGAAGTTCGGTTGCCTTTTGAAAGCAGATTGTTTTACTGATACTGCCCTGAAAGTCGTGACTTACGCGTGGGTTTGTCGGTTCAGAACAAGCGCTGCACCATTCGAATTACATTCCCAACATTTTTTCCGACCACGGGCTTGCCCATAATGCGCAGCTGATTTTTGCGCTTGTAGTTTGGAGACGAGTCCATGAGCAGACCCGGATGTTCCTTGCCTTTTATTGTCAGCTGTTTCGTTGTTCTGGTTCTGGGACCTTGTGTCTCTGCCTATGGGAACGTTTATGCGCAGAATCGGTGTTATCACAAAGCGAACAAAGCCGAGAAAGTCGTTCGCAAACTGGAGCGAAAAGCGGAAAAAGTCTGTTCCAAGACATTTTCAAAGATCGTGGATGGCGACTTCAAGAGCGAAGTCAGCGTACAAAGCCGCGTCGACAGGCAAGTGTGTTGGCACGCAGCCGAGCAGCAACGTGCCCACCAGCTCGGGGCAATCGATGATGTGCGTTCGCAGTGCCTGGTTGCGGCGGGTAGCGAGGTGTGGGAGTTCAGTATTTAGCCGGTATCCCTTCGGTGGCTGAGTGAATCCATGTTGAGCGAAGCCTTCACACCCAGTCGTGAGTCCCTGACGGGCGAGAACCAGCCGTACGGCATGGCCTGGAACATTTTGGAAGACGGCGACATCATCGCTCACAGTGGTGGGTGGCTGGGCATCGCCGCGCACTATGTGGTGAATCTGGTGCCGATGGAAGAACCAGACGGAGATGAAGGTCAATTAGATAGGCTCCGTGAGATGCTGGTCGCAGCCACCCGGTAAGTGGACAATGAGCGTTGCTGTTAGGGAAGGAAAAACCAAATGAAAATCGTTCGAATCGTCACCATTATCTTCGGTGTCTATGTCATGTTGGGTCTCGGCATTGACGCCGCAATCGGCTATTACCAACCTCAGGGTGGCAATACCGCCGTGTTACGAACGTTCGACGCACAGGGCCAATCCCAGGAGACCGTTCTTGGTCTGCTCGATGATGATGGACAACTCTGGGTCGAGTCGGGTCACTGGTGGCGGGGCTGGTATTACCGTGTTTTGGAAAATCCCAGAGTGGAACTCGTTCGAGGCGATCGGGTTGATGTTTTCCTGGCGGTGCCGGTCAACACGTCGGAAGCCGTCGATACCGTGACCAGAATCATGGGTAGGGGCGAGGGTGCCGGTTATTGGGTGGGGCGAACGATGTTGATGTTTGCGCCGATCAAGCCGATCCGACTCGATCCGCAGCCGTAAACGCCGTGGCCGCTTGTAGCGGAGCCAAAACTACCTACGTGAGCGGCACGAGTGGATATCGTCACTGCCGCAAAATCTCAAGTATTGAGTTAACGAGTCTCTTCAGAGGCTCGTTATGAAATTTCTGACGAAACTTCTGCCGTGGCGTTTGCGCCAGTGTCAGTTAAATCTGTCTTGAAGGTCTCGCTCAGTAACAGAATCGACAAGAGTGTCAACGCACAGGCGATCGCAATGTAGATCGCGATGCCAATCGTACTGTCGTAGCTGGCATATAACGCGGTAGCGATGATGGGTGCCAGCGAACCGCCGAGTATTGCACCAATCTGGTAACCCAGAGATGCGCCGGAATAGCGCACATGAGTGCTGAACAGTTCAGTGAGTAACGCGGCCTGAGGGCCATACATCATTGCGATGAATATCTGACCACCAGATAAGGCGAGTGTAATGAGCAGAAACGAACCCGTGTCGATAAGTGGAAAGATGGCAAATGCCCAGACTCCCAGTAGAGCGGCACCCAGCATGTAGATACCGCGGCGTCCGTACCTGTCCGAAAACGAAGCCGAAAGAAATAACGCGGGAATTTGCAGGAACGAGGCAATGAGACCCGCGGTCAGTATGGTGCTGCGGGTAAGGTTGAGACCCTCTGGATTGGTTGCATAAGAGACGACGAAAACAATGAGGATGTAGAAGGTCACCTGTGCAGCCAGAAAGGCACCCGCGGCAAGGATGATCTGCCTGGGATAGGTGGCCAGTACCTCGAGTACGGGCGATCTTTCCGGAGTGACGCTAAGCCCGGCTGCCGCTTTTCTCAATGCCTGTAATTCACGGAACGCGGGCGTGTCCTCGAGTTTCAGTTGAACGAAGAGACTCAGGCCGATCAACACGACGCTTGCAAGGAAAGGAATGCGCCAACCCCACACCATGAAAGCTTCTTCAGAAACGCTCGCCGTGGTGATCAGGAAAGCGAGGCTGGCAAGGATAAAACCCACCGGTGCGCCGGCCTGGGCGAACGCACCATAAAAGCCCCGCCGGTTCGGCGGGGCGTTCTCGGTGACCAGCAGCATAGCGCCACCCCACTGGCCGCCGACGGCCAGTCCCTGGACAAAACGCAACACGATCAACATCACAGGCGCAAGAACACCTACGGTTGCGAAGGGAGGTATAAGACCGATGAGCGTGGTGGCGATTCCCATCATCAGCAGTGCAGTAACCAGCGCCTTTTTGCGTCCGAACCGGTCTCCGAAGTGACCGAAGGCGATGCCGCCGATTGGCCGGGCCAGGAAACCGACCGCGAACGTCAGGTACGAGGCGATCAAGCTGAGGTAGCGTGGCATGTCTTCGGCAAAAAATACCGTGGGAAACACCAGTGCCGCCGCTGTTGCATAGATGAAAAAATCGAACCATTCGATGCTGGTGCCAGCGAGCGAAGTGAGCGCCACCCGGCGCATCGATTGTTCAGGTGAGGTGGCCGGTGAACTCGCCGGCGTGGTCAGGCTAGACACATGGGACCCCTTTTTTTGCCGCTTTTTTTCTTTAGAGTACCAGTAATCTTGACAGTCCAGTATCCGTCAGAACGGTGTTCGGCGTTTGCGGCAGGCGCGATCGAGTTGAACAACATGTTCCTTGGAGGTGATGGGACACATCATTTTCGGGTTCATCCGTGTTCCTCTCGTAATGGGGGCGTGTTAGCGGTTAAATAAGTCGACACCAACAACTTATCATTCATTACAGAACCCAGGAGAAGGACACATGCTCGGCTATACAACGATTGGAACTAAAGACATGGATCGCGCCGTAACTTTTTATGACGCATTGCTGGCCGAAGTCGGCGCAAAACAACTCATTAGCATGGACCGTATCAAGTTTTACGGTACGTCACCGGACGCGGCAATGCTTGCTATCTGCATTCCGCACAACGAAGAGCCGCATGATTGTGGTAATGGAAACATGGTTGCGATTCCCGGCGGTTCCCGCGAAGGAGTCGATAAGCTTTATGCAAAAGCCATGGAACTCGGCGCCACGGACGAGGGTGAACCCGGCGAGCGAATGCCTGTTTTTTACGGCGCGTACGTGCGCGATTTAGACGGTAACAAGCTTTGTTTCTTTGAGATGAAAATGGGCTGATGCGGCCGGTCGGATACCGCTGAATTAGTTCGAAGTTTGCCTTGCAAACAGCCGGAGCGCTCGGAAGGAGCACGCCCGCCTGCGAGGCCCGACGTTTTGCTGCTATCGGCGGCCGCAGTAGCTTGTTCATGAATAATCCAGGCTGGAGATGAGGTAGACAGATGAGTGAGGCAACTGCGAACAGTGACGTTTTCCAGACGCCACTACAAAAAATCTGGGGTGAAATCGAAGACCACGGCCTCGAGAGTTACATCGCAGAGCTCGATGCTTATGGTTACACCGTCATTCCGCCTCGACTCGCCACTCCAGGTGGTTTGTGCGAGCGCTTGTTAGACGCTGTGCTGGATGTTGCTGAAGGCAGAAACGGCGTTCGTCCGGATCTCGAAACCGGATCGACCCACAAGGGTTTCAAAGGACGGTTTCAGGCGCTGGCCGGCGACAACGGGGATTCGCCGATCGGTGACTTGATGCAGTCGCTGCTGTTTGAGGGTCGAGTGTTCGAGGAAGCACTAATGAACCCGGTTCTGCTCACGATGGCGAGTTATTTGTGCGGTTACAGTGTGGTGTTGTCGAGCATGGGCTGCTTCATGAAAGGCCCTAACGTCAGCACATTTGCGCTGCATTCGGACACACCTTTGCCATCACCGTTACCTCCTCACGCGCTGGTTTGCAATTTGACTTATGTGTTGACGGAATTTAACCGGGAAAACGGTTCGACGGCCTTTGTACCTGGCAGTCATAAATGGTGTCGCTCACCCGAAGGAGCGGAGACGAAGGTTGGCGATGGGGGTAATCCAAAAGCGGTTGCTGTGGAGTGTCCGCCCGGCTCCCTGCTTTGCTGGCACGGAAATACCTGGCACGGTGCATTTAACAGAACGGCGCCCGGTCTCCGGGTCAGCATTCCCGTTTATATGGCCAGACCCTACATCAGAACCCAGGAAGGGCTGGTGGGCCAGATACCCGATGAAATGCTCGAACGAAATCCTGCCCGATTTGCCATTCTGGCGCAGCAGGGCATTGCGTACGGGTACAAGAATCAGGACGACTCCGTGGCACGAGGATTGCGTGCTTACAAATACACCAAAGCCTACATGGATGGGGAGGCTGCGCTGACACCCGGTTCACAGAGCTTATACAGCTAGTTTTGTCCCGAATGATTAGCTCGCGACGGATCATAGGTCCTCTCGCTACTGCACACCCACGTCGTTGTCGCGCCAGGCCTGATCTGCCGGTTCATCCGGGTCGGATTTGAGAAATCTGATCAGCTCGGCGTGAAACCGCTCGGGAATCTCGAATGCGGGGGCATGTCCCACTCCGGGAAAAATCAGTAACTCGGCGTTCTTGAGCGACTCGGCTACATGGCGCGCCTCGGCCGGGTAGTCGCGCGAGAGACGGTCGTCGCCGCCACCGATGACCAGGGCTTTGCTAGGGATGTATTGCCACTCGTATACGACCGGATCCTCAAACAGGATCTGCGACTGGGCAGCGCGCACTCTCGCCCAGCGTGGCCAGTCTCCACCCAGGGTCAGCCCGTACTGATACTTTACCCATTCGAGGTATTCCGGCTGCCATCCACGCGGGTAATAACGCATGTGCCCGCGCAGCACCGATTGGTAGCTTGTTTTCAGCACACTCTCATAAACGACCTGGGGATCTCGCCAGGGGCGATTGCGACTCGGGTCGGTCAGACCGATCTGGTTCACCATAACCACGTGTGTCGTTGTGTCCGGATAGGTCGCGGCAAATCGGGTGGCCACCATGCCTCCCATGGAATGCCCAACGATTGCCACCCGCTCGATACCCAGCTCATCGAGTAACGCTTTGGTGTTACGCGCAGGCATGTGCAGGTTGTAGTGAACGATGGGCTTGGATGAGCGCCCGTAGCCGAGGCGGTCCACCGCAATGACCCTGAAGCCTTCGTTGCGTAACGCCTCGATGGTCCCTCGAAACGCGGCGGCAAAAAAGTTCATGCCATGGAACAACACGACTGTCTGCCCAAGGGGACGACCGACAGGCGCAACGTCCATGTAAGCCATTCGAAGTTCGCGACCGAAAAGCGAAAGTTCCAGATATTTCACCGGATGGGGATAGGGTACGTTGCTGTAGTCGATTGCGGTGGGACCCCAATCTGCGGGTGGTTCAGCGGGTGGCTGCCCCGCTCCTGCGTGCGCCCAGGGGCAAACCCACGCGAACAGCACAGCCCCAAACAAGCTGGCGCCACGGTTATTCAAGAATCGAGTCTCGTTCATGGTGCACTCCAAAGTAGTTAGTCACGCCTGTCTGCCACCCGATCTCATGGTGCTCGCGACGCGGAATTTTGACAAGTCAGCTTGGGTCGGCGCGGTAGAATCGGTTGTTTTAGTTGAGATTTTGACCCTACACTGTGGCGCCGCTGGGATGCTTGAAGGTAAACGCCATGTCTTTTCATGTTGCCATCAACTTGATCGTTTTTGTCGGGCTGATCGTGTTTCTTGCAAGGTTGCGCGGACCGAACTTTTCCCTGTCCAGGCAGATTCTCGCAGGGCTGCTGGCTGGCGTCGTGTTCGGGTTAGGGTTGCAGTGGGTTTATGCAGGCAATCAGCCGGTGATTGAAGGCACGTTGACGTGGACCAACGTCGTTGGCAGCAGCTACGTTAACCTGCTGCGCATGATCATCATGCCATTGGTGCTCGTGATGATGATCGCCGCGGTGGTGCGCATGGGAGAGGTCGCGATACTTGGAAAGATCGGCGGCGCGGTCATCGGGATTCTTATCGGGACCACAGTTATTGCAGCACTTGTGGGCATTGCGGTAACCAATGTTTTCGGACTGACTGTGGACGGCCTGACGCAAGGCGCGAGGGAACTCGCTCGTGCGGACGTACTCACGGAGCGATATGCAGGGGTTGCAAACCTCGGCTTGGCGGACATGCTGGTTCGCTTCATACCGGCCAACATATTCCATGATCTGACCGGTTCGCGTCCTACGTCGATAATCGCAGTCGTCATTTTTGGCATTCTGTTCGGGATCGCGGCGTTGGGCGTTTCGAAAGATCATCCACAACGCGGGGAAATGATAAGCAACTTCATTGAAACCATGCAGTCGATCATCATGAAGCTCGTGCAGATGATCATGGCGCTTACCCCGTATGGCATTCTTGCTCTGATCACAAAGGTTGTCGCGGGTTCCAACGGGTCCGACATCCTGAATCTCGCTACCTTCGTCATCGCTTCTTACGTTGCAATTGCAATCATGTTTGGTGTGCATGCGTTGATGCTGGGTTTTGCAGGCATCAACGTCTTCGAGTATTTCAGGAAGGTGTGGCCTGTGCTCACTTTCGCCTTCACCTCTCGCAGTTCCGCCGCAACCATACCGTTGAACGTTGAGACTCAGGTGCAACAGCTCAGCGTGCCTACCTCGGTTGCCAATCTATCGGCGACGTTTGGTGCGACCATCGGTCAGAACGGTTGTGCCGGGATTTATCCGGCAATGCTGGCCGTGATGATTGCGCCTACCATGGGCGTCGATCCGCTCAGTTGGTCGTTCATTACCGGTCTCGTCGCTATCGTTGCGGTGAGTTCGTTCGGTGTGGCCGGCGTCGGTGGTGGGGCCACCTTTGCTGCTTTTATTGTCCTCCCGGCGATGGGTTTTCCGGTTACGGTTGCGGCATTGCTGATTTCTATCGAACCGCTCATCGACATGGCCCGTACAGCATTGAACGTCAATGGTGCAATGACCTCTGGTGTGCTCACTAGCCGATTGCTGAAAGGTCTCGCGGAAGTGCCGAGCCGTGGGTCCCTGCAGGAGAGTGCGTAGGATGTCGTGCCATGACGCGACCCAGATTGCCTATAACAAGGAGCTGCCAGTGACCGCATGGACAACGGCAGCAACCATCCTCGCGTTCTGAGGCAATGTTTGTCGATCGCGTTGAGTTTTTTGTTTGTCGTCGCGTGCTCGCCGGAGAATCCCGAGCTTGGTGACGTGGGTCTCGCTGCCGAAGCGGCGACTACCCCTCGAGACGTATACGGCAACCCTGATCTCAATGGAATCTGGCAGTCAATGGGTTCCGCCCACCGGGACGTTGAAGTGCACGCGGTGAGGGAGGGACCGATCGCTCACGGCCTTCGAGTGCGTCCGGTCGCTCCATGGGTGTGGCGCTGTTGTTTGCCCAGACGCCCTGAAGGTCGGGGCGCCCATCCTTAAGTTCGAGGAATTACCCGGTCGCCCTGCAAAGGCCAGGCTGAAGACATGAGGCAATTCGACGCGATCAAAGCTCTCAGCAGGCATACGCGTTGCAGGTCGTTCATTGGCACTTCCCCTGGATGACCCCGCCGTAATCAGTATCCGAAGCTCGCCGGTGAAATCAGGTCTATAGAACTTGTCTTGCCGTGAAAGGGCGCTGTGATGGCGCTCTGATTGGTTATTGGTGCCTGAGTTTAAGTGGGTGCAGCGCGACCGTTGAAATTGTCATATAGTGGCTCAACACCCGCTGGGAAGGGGACAAAATATGTCATATACGACTGCTGATATTCGTAACATTTGTCTGGTTGGGCCTGGACATGCTGGTAAAACCCAACTCGCCGAAGCTCTGTTATATGCAGGGGGTGCCATTGCCAAGGCGGGGTCTGTGGAAGGCGGTGATACGGTTTGCGATTTTGCCCCTCGAGAACGTGAACAAGGCCATTCGCTCTACCCGTCGGTCTGTCACTTCACCCATGCTGGTATTCACGTCAATTTAATCGATACCCCGGGTTACTGGGATTTTTACGGCAGGGCGGTGTCGGTGTTACCGGCAGCTGAGACGGCGGCTATTGTCATAGACGCGATTGCAGGCATCGATACGGTGGCGCAACGGGTCATGGAGGCAGCACGAGAGCAACAGCTATGCTGCATGATCATCATCAACAAGATCGATGCCGAGGGCGCAGATCCCGCGGCGATCATGGATCAGATTCAAACGACCTTTGGATCCGAGTGCCTGCCGATCAATTTGCCGACCGAGAATGGCGAAGGTGTGGTGGATTGTTTCTTTCAGCCCAACGGTGCGGCCACCGCCTTTGGCACGGTCGAATCGGCACACACGCAAATCATCGACCAGGTTGTGGAAGTTGACGAGGAGCTCATGGAGCTCTATCTCGAACAGGGTGATGATCTGGAGCCTGAGATGCTGCATGCGCCCTTCGAGAAAGCGCTGCGGGAAGGTCACCTGATCCCGGTATGTTTCACGTCCGCAACTACGGGTGCCGGGATACCTGAACTGCTGCAAGTGTTCGAACGGCTCTTGCCAAATCCCACCGAAGGTAATCCACCGCGTTTCATGAAGGGTGAAGACGGTGAGGCTGAACCGGTCATTGTGATACCGGAAGCCGATCAGCACGTCATCGGTCACGTTTTCATGGTGAGTATCGATCCGTTCAAAGGACGTTTGGGCGTTGTTCGCGTTCATCAGGGGACCATCAGCATCGGTGCTCAATTGTTCGTGGGCGATGCGCGCAAACCGATCAAGGTCACCCGGTTGCTGAAACTCAATGGGAACCAGCACACCAAAATAGAAGCCTGTGTAGCTGGGGATATTTGTGCCATTCCGCGGGTGGACGATGTGCATTTCGATGCGGTACTGCACGATTCCCACGAAGAGGATCACTTTCATTTGAAGTGCAACCGGCTGCCTACCCCGATGTACGGGCTTGCGATCAGCCCGGCTGACGACAACGATGCTCAGAAAACCTCCGATGCGCTGCATACGCTTCAGGCTGAAGATCCCTCCCTCAACCTGGAGCACGTTGCTGCGTTGAATGAGGTTGTGCTGCGGGGCCTTGGCGAACTCCACCTTCGCTCGGTGTTGGAGGAAATCGAAGATCGGTACAATCTGAAGGTTAAAACCTCGCTGCCGTCTATTGCCTATCGAGAAACGATTACCCGAGCCGCACAAGGCCATTGTCGCCATAAGAAGCAAACCGGTGGTGCAGGCCAGTTTGGCGAGGTGTTTCTACGGGTGGAACCACTGCCCGCTGGTACCGGGTTTGAGTTTGCCAATGCGGTTGTTGGTGGCTCGATTCCTTCCCAGTACATCCCGGCCGTGGAGTCAGGGGTCCGCCAGGTTATGAACAGGGGCGCCATTTGCGGTTTCCCGATGCAGGATGTGAAGGTCACGGTATACGATGGCAAACACCATTCGGTTGATTCGAAGGAAATTGCTTTCGTGCAGGCAGGAAAGAAGGCTTTTCTCGATGCGATCAAAAACGCAGCGCCCGTTGTCATGGAGCCCATCGTCGATGTCGCCGTTACCGTACCGGACGATTGCGTGGGTGGGGTCGCCGGAGATCTTGCCGGGATGCGCGGTTCGGTTAGAGGTACCACCATGCTGCAGGAAAACGTGATGGAAATTTCCGGCCAGGCACCGTTGAAGGAAATACAAACCTATCACTCTCGATTGAAGTCGTTGTCCGGTGGTGAAGGTAGCTTCACGATGGATTTCAGCCACTACGCGGAAGTAACCGCGCAGGTACAGAAGGAACTCATAAGCGCTTTCCAGGGACCCGGCGGCGAGTAGCCTTCTTTAGCAGCAATTACAGGATTGGGAAACAAACATGGCACTTCAGTTACGTTCGACCGTAAAAGCCGAAGGCACCCTGGAGATTTCGCTTGCCGATGTCGAAATTCCGGAGCCCGGGGAAAATGAGGTCGTTGTGCAGGTTGAAGCCTCCCCGATAAACCCTTCGGATTTGGGACTGCTGTTCGGCATGGCGGACATGACTACCGCGGAGGTGTCCGGTCCGACCGACAATCCGGTGGTAACCGCGAGCATTCCCGAGGGCCTGATGCGGAACCTGACGGCAAGGTTGGATCAATCTCTTCCGGTGGGTAACGAAGGCGCCGGTGTGGTGGTGAACGCGGGTTCATCGGATGAAGCTCAGGCGCTCATGGGCAAAACGGTTGCTGTGCTGGGTGGGGCCATGTACTCGCAACTGCGCTGCCTGAAGGTCTCCCAGTGTCTCTTGCTTCCGGAAGGCACGACGCCACAGGAGGGAGCTTCGTGTTTCGTCAACCCGCTGACGGCACTTGGCATGGTTGAAACCATGCGTAGGGAAGGCCATACCGCCTTGGTTCATACCGCCGCCGCATCCAATCTGGGACAGATGCTGCAGAAGATCTGCCTCAAAGATGGTGTGGATCTGGTAAATGTCGTTCGAAAATCCGAGCACGTCGATCTCCTGAAAACCATCGGCGCCGCCCATGTCTGCAATTCGAGCTCGCAGTCGTTCATGGAGGATTTGACCGACGCGCTCGTTGCCACGGGTGCAACGCTTGGGTTTGATGCGACCGGTGGAGGCAAGCTGGCAGGTCAGATTCTTGCCTGTATGGAGGCCGCGGCCAACAAGACCGCGAAGGAATACAGCCGCTACGGATCGACGGTGCATAAACAGGTGTACATATACGGTGGGTTGGATCGCAGCCCGACCGAACTCACCCGTAACTTTGGCATGGCCTGGGGCATTGGCGGTTGGCTGCTGACGCCGTTTCTGCAAAAAATTGGTGCCGAAGAAACTCAGAAGCTCAAGGAACGGGTGGCCGCTGAAGTCAAAACGACGTTCGCCAGTGGTTATACACGTGAGGTCTCCCTTGCCGAGGCGCTGCAATTGGACGCGATATCGGTATACGGCAAGCAGGCAACCGGGGAGAAGTTCCTGATCAACCCGAACAAGTAGGTTTGGGAGTAAGGAGTCGGACAACTACTCAGCCGCCGAAAGGTAACCCGGCTCTTTTCCTGCGTTTCCCCAGACACCCGACTCGACAATATCGTCGGTAGTCCTAGTCTTATTGTGCGTTTAGCGGCATGAGGAGTGGGAACTGAAGACGATCATTGAACCTTTCCGCATCAAGATGGTGGAGCCGATCGGGCTCACGACTCGTGATGAACGCGAACGGCTGTTGAGAAACGTTCAAACGTTCACTACAACTTGTTTTCGTTACGTTCCGACGATGTCCTCATCGATCTGCTGACGGACAGTGGTACTTCGGCCATGAGCGCGGCACAGTGGGCGGCATTGATGCTCGGCGACGAAAGTTACGCGGGGTCCTCTTCTTTTGCTCGATTCGAGGCCGCCGTTCGTGATCTCAGGCCTTTTGATTACATCATTCCAACCCATCAGAGACGCGCGGCCGAAACCATACTCTTCTCGATTCTGGGCGGTACAGACAAGCGGATCCCCTCCAATACGCACTTCGATACCACCCGGGGCAACATTGAAGCAACCGGCGCGTTCGCGGACGATCTGGTGATAGCCGAAGGGCTCGAACCGGCATGCCTCCATCCGTTCAAAGGCAACATCGATCTCGCCCGGTTGAAGAACTACCTTGAAAGAATACGGGGACAACGTTCCGTGTGTGATGCTCACCGTCACCAACAATGCGGGTGGCGGGCAGCCTGTGAGTCTGGAAAACATTCAAGCGACCGCTGAGCTCTGCCGTGAATTCGGCAAGTTGTTCATCATTGATGGTTGTCGGTTTGCCGAGAATACGTTTTTCATCAAGCAGCGCGAAACGGGACAAGGCGATCGATCGATCGTGCGCGACATGTTTGCTCGAGCCGACGGCATGATCATGAGTGCTAAAAAGGATGCTTTCGCAAACAACGGGGGATGGTTGGCCCTCAACGACACCCGATTAGCCGAAGCGGCACGGACCCGCCTGATTCGAACGGAGGGGTTTCCCACCTGCGGAGGGCTTGCGGGGCGCGATCTCGACGCAATTGCCCAGGGCCTGACCGAAATCATCGATGAGGACTATCTGCGCTACCGGGTGAGAACGATCGAGTACCTCTGTGAACGACTGGATAAGCTGAAAGTGCCCGTGGTGAAACCTGCGGGTGGACAGGCGGTATTCGTCGACGCTCGGAGTTGGCTGCCCCATATTCCGCCGCTTGCCTACCCCGGACAGTCACTGGCCATCGCACTTTATGAATTCGGCGGAATCCGCTCTTGCGAAATCGGCACCGTGATGTTTGGCCAGAGCGACGGTAGCGAGCAGGCAGCACCCATGGATCTGATTCCTCTCACCATTCCCAGGCGCGTTTACACCCAATCCCATGCGGATTGTCATCGAGGTATTTGCGAAACTCAGCGAGGTGAAGGAAACGCTTGGGTGTTACCGGATCATTGAGCAGGCAAGCGCCATGCGCCACTTCACCGCGAAATTCGAATTAATCGAGTGGTGTAGTTTGCACTTCGGAGTGAATCGTTAGAAAACGGTTACCGGTTGCGGGCCTGATCGGCACTGGTCCAGGGGAACTGCTTCGGTCCATCGGTCGAACGACGACCCGGGATCAAGCGCAGGTCGGGACCTTCGAAAAAGCTGTAAATGCCGTCGTCTTCTTCGCGGCGGATCTTGTGGCGTCGATCATCCAGATGCTGGTAAGTGCACTGGCAATTTTTCGTGCAGCCAGACAGGGGCAATCGCGGGGCTTCACCCGACAGGAATGCATAATCCTCAAGCGATTGCACCAGTGAGCAACTATCCGGGGACGAACAGATGAGTACCGCATGGTAATTATTTTCGGTTGACGTTCTCTCAGCCAAGCTAGACCCCCCGATCTAGTTAGGCCATGAATTTTACTGTGAATCGAAGTGGGCTGTCTCTGCATTTGAGGCGCCAGCGCAGATAAATGTAAGTGATTTGTGAGGGCGTTAGTTGCCATTGACCCATAACAACCACTATCTCATTGTGCCGGAGGTAGTTGGATATACTCCTTGCAGCGAGGTAGAGGGTTTTACCGGAGTAGCCGATATCAAGCGCGTTTTCAGCACACTGGGTTGGTTCCTGGTCGTTTGGCTTGGGGCAGGTTGTGGTGGTGGAGGCGGAGGAAATGGCGTTGTTGTGCCGCCGACCCCGCCACCGCCCGCCGACCCGTTTGGATTAACCAGCAGGCCGCCGCTTGCGGTGTTCGATTTACCAGGTGGTGGAATTGGTCTTGGGTCCTACAACCTGGTCGCGGCGTTCCCCAACCTCGATTTTCCCAACGCGTTGTTCCTTGCAGGCGTTCCGGGAGAAAATCGTCTGGTGGTAGTGCGGCAATCGGGTCAGGTACACGCCTTCGTCAGTGATCTAAGAGCGATCTCAACATCGATAGTTCTCGATCTCTCAAGTCGGGTGCTGTTTGGGGGCGAGCAGGGTCTGCTTGGCCTCGCCTTCGATCCGGACTTCGTGACCAATCGATTTCTCTACGTACACTACTCCGACGACAGCCCCCGGCGGTCGATCATCGCCCGGTTTACCTGGATGGCCGGGCCGGACACCGTGGACCTGAGTACTGAGAAGACGATTTTCGAGATAACCCAGCCGTTCTCGAATCACAACGGGGGCATGCTGGCGTTTGGTCCGGACGACTATCTATACATCGGGATGGGCGATGGTGGCAGTGGTGGGGATCCGAACGACAATGCTCAGAATCCAGCCAACCTCCT
>JACZXA010000234.1 GCA_022571865.1 Pseudomonadota bacterium | reverse complement strand
CGAGTGGGTCACCCGCGCAATACTTCTGCGCAAGCAAATCGGGATCGAACTCGACACCGAGAGGATTCTCTTGAAATTTGTCTGAACGCATCCAGTTTGTCAGTCGGTCGTCGTCATAATTGTCCACCTGTAATTCGATCGCGTTACCGTCGGGGTCGCGGAAGTACATGGAGGTAGTCGGGCCATGGTTGATGCACCACCAGGGTAGGATGTCATCAGCCTTCAGCCGCAAATAGGTCGCGAGCAAACTTCCCAGATCCGGCAGTGTGTAGGCGACATGATTAACGCCTGCATATTCCGGCGATTGTTCTTTGAGATCCGGCAGGTTGACCAGTGCAAGGCGATGATGTTCGTCATCGAACGTGAGGAAACACAACATTCCGTTGTCGACCACGATTTCCATGCCAAGCACATCGCCATACCAACGTTTCATCGCTTCGTACTGCCTGGTGTTGATCACCATGTGCGCGAACTTGGTCGGAACAGTGGTGGTCTCGGTATCCAGTGTTCTTTGTGACATGGCGTCAGCCCCCTCTATTTGGACTCTACAGGCGATCGCTCGGAACATAACCCGCTTGAGAGCGTAGTGACACCCGAAAAATCAAACAACTGCAAACAATATGTCGATACTGCCGTTCTCAACCCATCGCAGATCGACTACCTGATAGAGAGGCGCAATCCCTACGCCAGCCAATTCCGGGAAAGATTCGGCGATTGGACCAGCCGGAACTACCCGACCACCGCTCATAGGGGTCTGGCATCCAGGAAACCCGTTCCAGTCCGCTTGTGTCCGCGACAACTGCGGCGTGCGGCGTGTTCCCGGCTTCGTTATGCTCTGGAATTCTGTTATTCGTCCGGAGACGCCCATGCCATCAGTTGAATCACGCATCGCCAAGCTCGAAGCAAAAGACCAGATTCGCGAACTAACGGGACGCTACTGCCACGCCGTTGTGGACGGGGACGCCGCTACGATCGTCGGGCTTTTCTGTGATGACGGCGTGTTCCGCTCCCACACGTTTGCTCCCACGGGCCGGGCGGCGCTGTTGGAATTTTATTCCGCGGGTGTCGGCGCAAAAACGCACAAACCATTTGTGCAGAATCATGTGATCGAGATCAACGATGAGACTCACGCTACGGGGCGTTGTTCTGTCGAGATTCGCGTACTGGTCGATGGCGAGGCTTATACCCAGGCAGGTCATTATCTGGACAGGTATCGCAAGGAAGAAGGTCACTGGCGTTTTGAAGAAAGGCACTACATCCGTTATCACAACGTCCCGTGGCGGGAAGGGTGGACGAAGTGAAACGGAGCCGATTTCTGAGGGGTTGACCGGATTATCAGCACCGTCAGGATCAGCAGAGGCCAATACAGGGAGTTCGTGGTAGAGCTCGGGAAAACGGAGCTCCAGAGTGCTTCGGAGATTCGATTGGCTATGTCTGAAAAAGGCCCCAGGCTCTCGGCGGCCGAATCCCTGATACCGGAATCCTGCAGAAACTGCTGGACCTCTTCGCTGAAGGGGCCTTTGCCATCTAATGAAGTTCGCCATCGCCGGGTTGCTTCGCTCCTAATCGGGTCAGGGAAGCGTTTTCTCACTCCACCCGGATGCACACCAGTTGCTACAGCCGCCCGTTCTTGACCGTAGATCCGTGATGATTCGTCGCTGAGTGTAGGGAATAGGCTGGAAAGACAACCGCCCGATTAAACTGATACCCAACGCGATCAATTTCGGTCCAACGGGAACGTCGCACCGTATCGCGCTTCAATTCGTCCGCAAGTTCATCACAGGTCGTCTCGAGTCGCTTCTCATCCGATCTCACCGGAGCGCGCGTGAGTCCCGTTCGTTTGTGCTCCCACAACGAGGTCCCGCAGTCGGCCGGGAGATCGGGGGTCAGGTAAATGAGGACGAGATAAGAGTCCTCGGGGTCATCGTAATGCACGCCCGGCATTTCGGCTCGACGGCCTCTGTCAAAAGACAGATAAACGGTTCCATTGGGGCCATAAATCCGGGCGGGGAGCACGGTCGTCTGCTTTCCGAAATACCGTCTCAATGCGGGCATCGTACCGCGAAACACTCGTGAACGCTCACTGCGCCAGCCGAGTGCGTTATCCGGGGTGTAATAGGTCTGCTCCAATGCCCAACGTCGCGCCTCCAGCGGGTCCGATAGAAAATCGTCGATTACGACTAAGCAGCGGCGGGGCCAATGGATGGTGTTGTTAGCAAACATGAGCGCAAGGCAGAATAACGCATGGGCTCGGACGAGCGAAGCGGGTCCAGAACTGCTGAACCGTTATGAAACGGTCGATTAGCTCCGAGACGATCCAAAGAGTGCTGAAAACTTCGATAAAGGCCTTCGTTGTCAATACAATCGACGCCCTTTTCACCCGACTGGAACCGATGAACATCCGCACCCTGATGGAACCGGATCCGCTGACCGGTAAAGATCCGCTCTATGGCTGGATAATGGTTGCCGTGGTGTTTCTGCTGAGTGGACTCGCGTTTGGCACCGCAGGCGCGCTCTCGGTATTTCTCAAACCCCTGAGCGCCGAGTTCGGCTGGGGGCGAAGCGAGACTGCTCTCGGTTACACAACGCTCGCCATGTCTTCGGCGGTATTTGGCGTGTGTTGGGGATACGTGGCCGACCGCTGGGGTACACGCTATTTCGGCATCGTGGCTGCGCTTGTCATGCCTCTGGCGCTATACCTCCTCAGCGTACTAACCAGCCTGTGGCAGTTTTATGCTTTTTACTTCCTGTTTGGCGCCCTCGGCACTTCCATGGTGTCTTCGCCGCTTTTTGCCAACGTGGCATTCTGGTTTCTCAACAAACCGGGACTCGCACTTGGCATAACCGCCGCGGGTGGTGCGGTGGGTCAGGGCCTGGTGCCTATGCTTTCGGCTTGGGCAATCGAAGCCTACGACTGGCGAACGGCTTACCTGATCCTCGCTGTTTTGTATCTGGTCGTGCTGCTGCCGGTATCCCTGCTGGTGCGGGAGCCTCCCGGCAGGGTGGTACCTTCAAAGCAATCTGCCGTCACCGCACCGCCATCGAGCGTAAACGAAATTGAGGTTGTCGCGTGGATCAGCCTTGCGGTGATCTTCTGTTGTAATTGTATGGCGGTTCCCATCGTGCATCTGGTGCCGCTGCTGACCGACAACGGGTTTCCACCGAAAGTGGCCGCGAGCGTTCTGCTCACGCTGATGCTTACCGGAGGAATCGGACGCGTGATCGGAGGCAAGCTTTGCGACAACTTTGGCGCTCTGCCCACTTATATGTTCATGTCGCTCGGTCAGACGGTGTTTGCGTTTGCCTTTCCCCAGGTGTCCTCGCTGTTTGGCCTGTACCTGCTCGCCGCGTTTTTTGGTTTCAGCTATTCCGGTGTGATGTCATCCATCCTCGTGTTGACTCGCATGATGGTGTCTCCGGGATTTGCCGCACGAGCCATGAGCATCACCGCCTTTTTTGGTTGGTTCGGCATGGGTATGGGGGCATTTATCGGCGGGCTGTTTTTTGACTCCTATGGGAACTACGACCTGTCTTTCGCCTATGCCTCCATGATGGGTATGGCCAATCTCGGTATTCTGCTGCTGTTTCTGACTCGGGTTCGCAGAATCAACGACGCCGCTGTCGCCGCCTGAATCCTTAAGACTGAACCAGGAACATTGCGAGGTGTCAGAGAAGAAAGTTAATCCAGGAGTCTGGGCGGTAGAAAGATTCCTACGACGAAAGCACCACAGCGGTCCCTATTTGCGCTCTTTTTCGTTGCGTAGCGCCGCTCGTGCGTCTCAAAAGAGCGAAAAACTACCCTCGCCGTGCTACTTTCTCGTGACGGAATTTTCTCTAGCGCTTTTTACCCGTAAACTGCGCCGCCCTATTTACGAAGTTCGAAGTATCAAATGAAACGACTCAGTACGCCGCGGCATTGGTTGCTGCCCCTCATCGTATTCGCACTCGCCGCCTGTACGCCGAAAGACAACGAGACGGGAACCCATGATGAGCTCGAATCACAGGAAAAAGTAATGACGGACGATGTTACCCAAGCGGATGGTACCGCCGACCTCGAGGTACTCGAGCAGACGGCGTCCATCGGACCCATCAGCCTGTTACCCGTATGGGAAGCGATCGAAGCAAAACACGTTGAGCCCGGAATACGCACGCTATTGGCGGAAGTGGAAGCGGCATTCGAAAAGCTCGAGAGTGACTATTCGTCTACCTGGGCCGGCTTGATGGAGCCCCTCGAGCGGCTGCAATGGCGTCTCGATCGGGTAATCAACATTGTTTCACACCTCAGGAGCGTCAAATACACCGACGAGCTGCAAGCCGCCTACGATGCGGTGCGCCCTGCCTATGTCGAACTCACCAACCGCATGAACCAGAGTCGCGCCATCTACGATGGCATGGTGGCAATTCGCCAAGGTGACGAGTTCGACCAACTCAAGGCGTCGAGACGGCGCATCCTCACCGAATCTATCGTCTCTATGGAACGCGCCGGTGTGCACCTCGGGGGCGCTGCGAAAACGCGCTACCGGGAGATCACTCAGAAGCTCTCGCAGTTGAGCAACGATTTCTCCTCCAACCTGGTGAAGGAGGAAAAACAGAACCGGATTCGCGTGAGTGATGTCGAGCAGGTTGCCGGTGTACCGGAAGCGTTATTGACGCTCGCGGCAAAAAAAGCGGAAGAGGATGGCGTGGCGGATGCCACGACCGCTACGGGTCCCTGGCATTTTGTCGTCAACGGCGTAAATTACACGGCAGTTCTTCAGTACGCAACCAACCGGTCGCTCCGAGAGGAATTTTACCGGGCGTTTCGCGCGCGTGGCACGACACCCGGTTTTGACAACCGCGAAATCCTGGCGGAGATCATCCAGCTACGCCAGGAGCAAGCTGCGCTAGTGGGATTTGCCACCTACGCCGATCTCAGCCTGGCGGGAAAAATGGCACCTGATACCGAAGCGGTCTGGGCGCTACTCGGCAAGATCGAAACGGCCGCCCGCCCGGCAGCGGAGCGCGAATATTCTGATCTTTTAGACTTCATGCTCGCCGAGGGAGCGCAGGCGGCTGAGAATCCGGAACCGTGGGACATGGGTTTCTGGGTCGAAAAACTACGCACCGAAAACTACGACTACGACAGCGAAGCACTTCGAGAGTATTTTCAGATGCCTCGCGTGCTCGATGGCCTGTTTGCGCTGACCAGAAAACTCTATGGCGTAGACATCCAACGCAGCCAGGAACAAGCACCCGTGTGGGACGACAGCGTCGAGTTTTTCGAAGTGCGCAAGGAGGGCGAGATCATCGCCGGGTTCTATATGGACCCCTACGCGCGCGCCGGGGAAAAACGCGGTGGCGCATGGATGAACACCGTCGTCGATCGCAGCCGTGCTTTCTCTGAAGCGGGTTCCTCAACGCTACCTGTCGCACTTTTTGTCATGAATGTGCGGCCCCCGGCAAACGACGGGCCTGCACTCATGTCGATGGATGAAGTGCGCACGCTGTTTCACGAGTTCGGCCACGCAACCCAACACATGTTCACCAACATCGAGGAGGGTGGCGCGTCCGGCATGAACCTGATCGAATGGGATGCGGTAGAACTCGCCAGCCAGTTCAACGAATACTGGATGGACTACAAACCGTTTCTTCGCAACCTCACCTCACATTTCGAGACCGACAAGCCCCTCGACGAAGCCACGCTGGATCGGATCATTGCAAGTAGAAACTTCATGATCGGCACCGCAACCCAGCGCCAACTATGGTACGCCAAAACCGACATGGCGCTGCATGAGCGTTACGGTCGCAGCGATACGGAAGACGGCGCCACGCCTTTCGAGATCGAACAGGAGTTGGCAAGAACGACCATCGTCACCCCGATGCTGCCTGGCGAAAGCACCTTACCTGCGTTTGGCCATTTGTTTTCCGGTGGTTATGCGGCAGGCTACTATTCCTACAAGTGGGCCGAAGTGCTGGCGGCGGATGCGTTCGGCGCGTTCAAGGAGGTTGGCCTCGACAACGAGGTCGAAGTTCGCAAGGTCGCCGAACGGTTTCGTAACACCGTGTTGGGGCTCGGTGGCAGCCTTCCCGCCAGAGACGTATATCGGCAGTTTCGCGGTCGCGATGCGACCCCGGATGCGATGTTGGAGGATCAAGGGCTCCTCCAGGAACCTATGCACTAGGCGAGGTACAACTGCACGAACAAGATCGTATCCATCACGCCATGGGCGATGATGTTGACCCACAAATTCCGGTGAACGCGAAGATATGCGTATGCCAGTACGAACCCCATGCATCCGGTCTGTATGATCCCCATGACCCCCCAGTCGTAGTGAATCAAGGCAAATACGACGGTGCTGAGCAAAATGGCGATGCGATTACCAAGTTTCCGATCATCGAAAAATTCCGCGCAGCGGGTCATCAAGTATCCTCGGAAGAGCACTTCCTCTCCAAACGCGGACACGACGTAAACGCCTGACAGGGATAACAGCAGCATCCCCAGATTACCCTGCAGATATTCCAGCGGAATACTTTTCAAAATCTGATATTATAAAATCTCTTTTTGAAAGAGCTAAGGATTTTGAAGTATTAGCTTTTTCATCTAATATGGCTGTTCCCAATGAATTAGATTCTAATTTAAAGTCTATTGTTGGCATTATTTGTGACGCTATATCAATAGACAGGAAGAAGGTAATCTAGTCTGCTTCGTCAGCAGATAGGCTCGCATGCTCTTGATGTTATATTAGAACACCTCCTTAGGGCGGGTGTATTGAGTGGGAATGAGATTTTGCGGATTTTTCGAGACAGTCGGATTGATGGTAAGGAAAGAATATATTTGGGTTGATGATATCCGTTCTCGTTTGATCGGCCCGATCCTCGATATCGAGTAATACTTTGTCCCTCA
>JACZXA010000233.1 GCA_022571865.1 Pseudomonadota bacterium | reverse complement strand
GAAAGTCATAACCGAATTCCTCGGCTTCTTTGGCGATACTCTCGCGATTGTCTTGCGTCTGGGGGTTGAGCATGAAAAATGTCACGCCCTGACTTGCAAACTCGTCCCGAACCTCCTTCAGAGCAGGGACCCCCGCGCGCACAACGGGGCAATCATTACCCTGGATGAAAATCACAATGGCCTGCTGGTCACCGTACCAACTGAGTTGATGAGACTTGCCCTGTTGATCGAGAAGCGCAAAATCACCCACCTGGACCGGTGCGGCCGCCGCCCAGCCGGTGACGGCAATAGCGAGACCAAACAGTGCAAATTTGCCTAACTTCACGAAAATCTCCTCAACCACACCTGTGGCCAGACAACAAAATAATAGCTACCTCTGCCGCAACAAAATTGCGCTATATCCCTACATTCGGTGCGATATTGAAGGTAACAGCCACTTGGGCGGACTTTAGCAGATTCTGACCGCCAATTGATCGGCGTATGACCGGACTACAACACTAAAATAAAGTTAAACATATGGTATAAAACGCCACCTCGAAATTTTAGCTCGTCTTATGCAGTTCCTGATCGATCAACTATTGGCCAAGCGCCATCTCCTGGCGCTGCTGACCCTGGTCCTCGGAGGCGCCGTCACCTGGGGAATGTTGAATACCAGTCTCGACAGCACCTTCAACGCGATATTGAGTGAGGATGATCCCTATCGACAAGAGGTTGAGCAGGTCAGAAAAGATTTTCCACCGAGCACCAGCGTTCTGTTTGCCTTTTTGTCCACCAGCGGCGATGTGTTCAACTTTCAAATGCTCCATGCGATGGAGGATCTGACCAACCGATACAGCGAAATCGAATCTGCCATGACCGTAGGCTCGCTCCTGAATCGCCGCCTGAACGCCGTGGACGCGGACCGGTTCGATCGTGACTATCTAATCCCCGATCTAGCTACGCTCAGCGAGGACGATCTAAACAGCATCAGAGAAATCGCGCTGGCAGATGAGGACCTTACCAAAAGCATGCTTTCACCCGAGGGTGACATGGCGTTGGCTCTCATCAAATACAAAGCGACCGCAGACGATCAAGCAACCCGACTGAGTATCGCGAGATCGGTGATCGCACTGAGGGACTCCCTTCGAGAGGACTATCCCGAGTTGACGATTTACGTGCTCGGAAGCGTGATATTCGAGTTGGATGGTTACAAAGCCCAGATTAAGGACACGACCTATCTGTTTCCTTTTGTCATCGCCATCTCGATTGTGCTGTTGTGGTTCTGCCTCAGATCCTTGTTCTATGCCCTGTGTTTGTTTGTGGTTTCCTTTGCCACGATCGGCTTAACGGTAGGTACCGTTGGCTGGGCCGAGGTTCCGTTTAATCAGATTTCGACTCTGGGACCGTTGGTTGTGCTGGTGATCGCCATGGCAGATGGCATTCACATCGTTTCGATTTACGTACAAGGCCTGCATAAGTCCCTCGGCAAAGTGGAAGCCATGCGGCAAAGCCTGGTCGCAAACATCCAACCCATTACCCTCGCGACGATCACCACAGCCATGGGTTTCCTGAGCCTGAACTATTGTTCATCCCCGGGAATTTACGGTTTCGGAAACGTTGTGGCGATCGGTGTTTGCTGGGCCTATCTGGTCACCTTGACCCTGTTGCCCACTCTGATCCTTCTGGCGCCAATTAAAAAAATACCCAAACCGTTGGGGGTTCGCAGGCTCATTTCCGAGGTTGGTCGGTTAGTTGCAGAACGGGGCAACCTGTTGTTCTGGGGAAGCGTGGTACTGATCGTAACCACTATGGCCCTCTTGCCATTGAACAAAGTGGACTTCGATCGATATAGCTTTGTCGACAAGGAGTCCGATTTTCATCACGTCATGACAGCCCTGTCCGAGAAAATAGGCAACGATCAAAGCCTCGTCTACAGCGTTCATAGTGGCCAGTACTACGGCATCACGGACCCTGTTTTCCTCAATCAAGTAGATGAATTCTCACGTTGGCTGGAAGATCAACCGGAAGCGAGTTTCGTCACCAGCTACACCGGTTTGTTGAAAACTTTAAACAAAGCGGAACACGACAACGACGAGGCCTGGAACAAATTACCCGAAGACAACCTGCAGATAATCGATTATCTGGTGGGCTACCAACTGATACAAGAGATCGAACCGAACCTGGAACCCATTTTTAATGCCGATTACTCGGCCATACGACTCGTGATTGGCACCTCCAATCTATCCAACCTGGAATTGATCAACTTCAATGACCGAATAGATGAATGGGTCAACGCAAACGTGAAACCGGAATATAAGGTCATGCATGGCGACAACAGCATACTGTTTGCCCGCCTCGACCGGTCAATGTCCATTGAACTGCTACAGGGTTTCACCGTCAGTTTCATACTCATTACGCTAACGCTTTTGATCGGTCTCAAAAGCGTGCGTTATGGTCTATTGAGCATCATGCCGAACCTTTTTCCCGCGACCATAGTTTTTGGTTTCTGGGGTCTGTGGGTTGGCGAACTGAGCCCCTACATCCTGATGTTGTTCGCGATCAGCATCGGCCTGGTGGTGGATGACTCGGTGCACATTCTCAGCAAGTACATCCACGCGAGAAGAGACGGCAAAACACCCGAATCCGCAGTTCAATATTCACTGGACAAGGCCGGGCCCGCGATAACCATCACGACCCTGTCTCTTGCGCTTGGAACCTTCGTTCTGGTGCTTTCCAATACCTTCTATTATCAAAACGTCGCGCTCTTACTGACGCCGATTATCCTCGTTGCCCTGGTCCTGGATTTGTTGTTCCTCCCGCCTCTATTGGTCAAGTTTGACAATTGGATTGAGAAAAGGGAGAACCCGGCACACACGGAACATTACCCACCCGCCAGGGAGACGGCGTAGATCGATCTCAAATCGAAATCACACCCGTCTTCGAACGACCGAAGTCAGCCATTCATCCTCGCCACCGTTTCAGCCCGAGTTAGAGTCTTGGGAGTCTCCTAGCGGGCATTAGTCGCAAGGAAGGTAAGCAAATTTGTCTCGATGGCGTCGGAAACCCCGGGTACAAACAAGATCGTCAGCACGACCACGAACGATACCGCCACACAAACCATCAGGTAGTTCTTAGTTTTCATGGGGTCATTCACCTCTGGGTGCCATTTCGAAGATCCAGGTATTGCCCGATTCTATGCCCTGCCTGCCAGCCTTGATGGCCTCTGGTGTCGCTCCGGCGCCATACTTCGTTGCCAACTTGGCAACAATGCCATCGAGTACCGGACCTTCCTTGATCCGCACCAGTTGTCGCTCATAGCGTATCCCATTGATGCGCACAACGGCCAAACCGTCTCCTTCATCAGCCTGAAAGGCCCAATCCTTCCAGATTTTGCCAAGGGTCGAGCGCATGTACCCCGAAGGCACGTAGACCTTACCCTCGCTTTCCATGACAAAAATCAGGCGCGAGCCGAGCGGGTCTACCAGCTGCAATTCGACCGTTCGAACATCGTCGGTAAAACTCCAATCGGGTTCCGGCCCGGTGTAAAGCTCACCAGACACCAGTTCGCCGCCGGGAAACAAAATTGACGGACCATCGGCGTTACGATTGTCGAACCTCAGCGTTGCCAGTGCGACCATCGGAATCAGAACGAGTATTCCCAATACCTGCAGAGCAATTTTTAGAATGTTCATTCGCTTTCCCCCAAAGTTCTGAACATGCGGCAGATGCCAATCCTACAAGAGTTCCGATCCGGCAGCTACGATGACACCGGGATATCGTCCAGACAAGATGTCGAGCGCTGCCGTTCCCAACTACTTTATTGTGCCGGTAGATCACCGTATGGTTGCGGCAAGTTTAAGGGGAAGCTCATGAAAGAACTTCTACTATTGCTGTTGGTCTTCAGCAGCGTGACCGCATTGGCACAACCAGCGCAACCAAACGAGGAAGAGGATCAACCCCGAGGGTTGCAGGCGCTCTTCGCGCGTTTTGGTGATCTATATCAGGATAATTGTGCGGTTTGTCACGGCCTCGATTTTGAAGGTGCGGCGCAAGGCACACCGTTAGTCGGTGCACGACTCATCCACGGCGACAGCATGGATGAGATTACCCGGAGCATTCGCGACGGTTACCCGGACAAAGGCATGCCCGCCTGGTCGGCAACGTTTACCGACATCGAAATCCAAAGCCTCGCGCTGTGGGTCAAGGAAAACCGAGAAGGTATGCTGATCACGGACATTGGCCTCACCCGTGAAATCGAGATCCCCACTGGAATCATCCAGACCGAACATCACGCCCTTCGCCTTGAAGTGGTCATCGACGGATTGGACATGTCTTTTTCCATTGCCCCGCTTCCAGATGGACGATTGCTGCTCACCGAAAAATCCCGCGGGTTGAGCATCATTTCCGCCGAGGGCAAGCAGTCGGATTACATCCAGGGTACCCCTGAGATTTACTCAACCGGGCCACGAGGTTCACTCGGCGGCCTGGGCTGGTTGCTCGATGTAACCCTCCATCCAGATTATGAAAAAAACGGATGGATCTACCTGCATTATTCCGAGCGTTGCGAGGACTGCAACGCGATCAGTAGAGAGACCAAACGAGCGGTGTCAATGAATGCACTTGTGCGTGGTCGGATTCGGGAAGGTCAGTGGGTCGATGAAGAATCAATCTGGAAAGCGCCCATCGAAAGCTACACCAGTAGAACCGATATCGCGACCGGTGGTCGCACGGCGATGGATCCGGAAGGGTTTGTGTTCATCAGCGTCGGCTTCAAATCTGCGGACGGAAACCAGGACCTCGGTTCGCCCCACGGCAAGATACACCGTATCCACGACGACGGGCGCATTCCTAGCGACAATCCATTTGTAGACGATTCCAGTGCTCTACCGACAATCTGGAGTTATGGCCACCGCAGCCCTCAAGGGCTCGAATTCAACGTAAAATCCCGCCAGCTCTGGGGCACCGAACACGGCCCTCGCGGCGGAGATGAGATCAACCTCCTCAAGCCCGGTAAAAATTACGGCTGGCCAGCATTTTCGAGGGGTCAGAATTACGACGGCTCCGAAGTCAATCACGGCCGCGTCGATCTGGAACTTGAGCTCAAGGACATCGAACAACCGGTGGTCGACTTGACACCGTCTCCGGGTGTTTCGAGCCTCGTTTTCTATGAGGGAGAAGCGTTTCCCAAATGGCGCGGTGACCTCATCGTCGGCACGTTGAAAGCATCCGATCTCTTGCGTGTGGAGATCAGAGATAACAAGTTCGTGGCTAAGGAACCGTTGATCGAAAACCTTGCGCGCATACGCGATGTGGAGATCGGAGTGGGTGGCGTTCTCTATCTGTTGCTGGAACACGCAAGCGGGTCGAAGATCGTCCGGGTCGTTCCGGCGGAACAGTCCAAGAGCTGAATTGAACACCGTTGCCAGAACGGTTCGAATCACCGCACCTCGTGTGCAGTCACCGCACCTGGTGTGCAGTCGATGCACCGCGAGTACGATAGTTACAAAGTAATGGCGAGGGCCGCGCTAAAAACCAAATTTTCGTAATCGTTACCCGAGTCGGTGGAGGCTTCGAGGCGGCTGGCCGATATTTCCAGGCTGAATCGGTCCGTTATCTCCTGGCTCAGGCCCAGACTGTAGATATGCTGGTCGGCATCGATTTTCCACACCTGGAAACGGATTCCCTCTTCAAAGGCAAAATCTCGCGCCCGATCGAACAGAGCCCCGTTCTGGAAATTCGCTATGTTACCGGTAGACGCAACGTCACCTTGAAGGAAACTATATTCAGCGAAGATCGTGGTTTTCGAGGTTGGTGTAAAGTCGGCTCGGAGAAAAGGTCCATCACGATCCTGATGAAAGACCTGATCGGAATTTCCTCCCGCCAGCGACCCTTCGGGATTGTCGTCGGTGGTTCGCCGCAGCTGATAACGGTAGCCGAGGCTTGCGCTGAACTTCGGGTTGAAGCGCTTACCAAAAGACAATTTTGCTTCGCCTTTGTAGCCGTCTCTGAGTTCACTGTCTTCGTATTCGAGCCAGGTTCCCTCTAAGTGCAGTTCTATCCAGGGAGCACCAAAGGCGTTACCAAACTGGTGGAGTTGGGTGACCCCAATGCTAACCCCATATTTGCTCAGATTGGTAAGGCTCTGCACTCCATCGTAAAACGGCGTGACGTTGAACGTGGTCTCATTGGCAACCGTCTGAATCGGCTGCCAGGTGAACGTGCCCGCAAGTCTCAAGGTTACGTCGTCTCGTTTGGACTGCGAATCCGGCGCCAGGCCGATATTGTCTTCGTAACGCGCTTCCGGCGTCATGTTCCAACTGATGCTCGATTCTGCGGCGTGGACGATTGCACCTGACCAGGTAAAAAGACTCGATAAGGCAACATATGCGAGGCGGTTCATGATTCTCTCCTGGTTACATCGATCATGGACAGATCACCGGCGGGGGTGGGAAGGGGAAGCCTTCGGCCACCCACTGCTGAAGGACCGTCAGTGGATTCGACGGGTTGCCAATAACCCTGCCTCCACCGTGACCAGTAGTGCTTGGGTAGGTTGCGCCTCGGTTAGTGATCCCCCTGATCAGGTTACAGTAGTGAATGACTAGTGTGCCCGATTCGCGCCAATCATTGCTGAGCGCACCAGATCCGGTGTGGCAGAGGGTGCAGGCTCGATTTGCGGACCCAGCAGAATCCGACCATTGAGTATCCAGCACCCAACCCACGTCACTGTCGACGTCGATCTGACGGGTGATCAAGACCGTATCCAAAGTGGATTGCAGAATACAGTCACTGGCCTGGATGACAAAGCTGTCTGTGAGGTTACTGAATGCGAAGTTCTGGTACGTCACCAGACCGTCGGTAACTTCCGCTTGAGTAAACGGCGCATTGTCACCGCTCGGTGTTTTCAGCACACCAAGGGTCGGCAGTGTAGTTACCGTGAAGCTGAT
>JACZXA010000232.1 GCA_022571865.1 Pseudomonadota bacterium | reverse complement strand
CCCGTCCCAATGGGACGGGACCCGCGACCTACAGTCCGCGCACCCTGCCTGCGAGGCCCGGCGTTTTACTACTCTGGCAGTTTGCTTCGCAAACTGCTTAGCAATTCGCTTGCGAATTGCCCTCGACAACCTCGCTACGCTTCTTCATGAATAATCCAGGCTAGGAAGGTCAATTCGCTCCTTTCGGTTTCGCTAAAGGTGCGAATAGAAAATCTCCAGCCCCACGGTCCCCTCAGGTCCTTCCAGATTCTTGCGTTCTCTGAGAACCACCGGGGCAGCAAAACAGGCTAAAGTCGATTAGTTCGACAAGGTGTCGAGGCAGGAGGTTCTTCGGTATGTGTTGTGGGGCTGTTATCTCCCCGGGGTTGGATGTGTGGTTCAGCGGTGGAGGGTTTGTCTGGTTGGTTGTGGTTGGAGAGGGTCTAAGTTGTTAGTTTGTGGCGCTTGGGGTTCGGGTGAGTGGGACCGGTCTCGTTGTGCTCGCTCCGAAGGGAGTAAATGCATTAAAGTACGCGACCATTTTGGTAGACGGTGGTGGTATGGCTAACCTGAACGCGCCGAGCGTGCGGCTCCAGCCGGTGTCGGTTACCCGCAAGATGTCAGCCTCGCTGCCCGGATTACGCCAACTTGCCAAGGAGAAGGGGCTGAAGATCCATCACCTGGGGGCTGGCTACCCACACCCCGAGGTGACGGACCCGCGGGGCTTTCTTGAGCATCAGGCGGCTTATTTTCGCTACCTGGAGGAGCGTGAAGGGTTGAACGATCCCAATACGCTGCCGGAGTATCTGCGCGAATCGTTTTCGTATATCGATACGCTGGGTCCTTTGAGTACGCGTGAATCGTTCGCTCGTGTGTATGGAGGTGACTGGGGAGTAGAGATCGATCCGGCAAAGCTGGTTCCGACGGTGGGTGCTACCGGAGGTATTAATCTTGCCTGTTCCATGTTCGAGAGGGCGGGGATTGACATTGCCTATATTACCGACGCACCGACCTATGCCGGGTTTCTGGCGCGCGCTGGGCTGTGTCAGCACGCTGAGATCTATAGTGTGGAGATGGATGGAGAGGGACCGATACCCGACGGGTTTCGAGCAGCCATTGACCAAGCCCGTCAGGACGGGCGATTTGTGCCGTTTTATTACACGGTGCCGGACGGGCATAACCCGGCGGGGTTCTCTTTCAGCCAGGCACGCCGGGAGGTGATCCTGAAGCTGGCTCAGCAGGAGGGTTTGCTGATCGTGGAAGATGCCCCTTATGTCTACATCAACTTTGCCGCGCCAGACAAACGTGCGCAGCCTTTCTTTGCGATGGCGCCTGAGCAGACGGTACATCTTTTTACCGGTTCCAAAATCGGCTTTCCGGGTCCGCGGATCGGCTTTTTATACTCCGAGGCCGAACTCACGATTTGCGACGACAAAGCGGTGTCTTTTACCGAGCTTGCGCTGATGGAGGCGAGCTCGGATATTCTTTTCCAGAATCCGGGTGCATTGTACGGCTTCGAAGCGCTCCTTCATGAACAAGCACAAGGCCAGGAAGCGTTCGTGGAGCGAAAGTCGCTTTGGCCGGTCGCCGAAGAGAAGCTCGAGGTATATCGCGAGAATCGGCAGATCATGCTCGACGGGTTGACGGAGGGGCTTGGCGACTACCTGGAGCACTTTTCCTGGACGGTGCCACAAGCCGGATTTTTTATGGTCTTCACGTTGCATGATGCGAACGTGAAGACGGATGATGTGTTCATCAACCGGCTCATCGCCGACTACGGTCTTGTGGTAATTCCCATGTACGACTTCTACCCGGCGGATGCGCGGCGCCGGGATCCGAATGTCGGGTACAATCAATTACGTTTGTCGTTTTGTTTTACGGAGAGCGTTGGCGAGCAACGTCGAAACGATCTTCGTGAAGCCGTTGCCGCGTTCTGCGAGGCGATGAAGCTGTTATGCGGTACCTGACAGACACCTCATTGATTGTCAGTGAATCAGACAACCTTCTGAAGTGAGTTTCTGCGAGATAACGAGTAGTAAATCGTGGTCTACCGGTTTCGACCCGTACTCGCTGGCGTCCGGTTCCAGATATTCTACCTGCTCGCCCACCCTCGCCTTGGTGGTAAGTGCGATGATCGGAAAAACCTGTTCTGCGTCGGCATTGTCTTTGGCCACAAAAATAATCGGGATGGTTTTCGTGGCGTGGTTCAAGCGAAAGAGTTCCGCGGTTTCGAAGCCGTTCGCGTTCGGCCTTCGCACGTCGAGAAGAACCACCGCAATGTCTCGATTCTCCAGCGCAATCTCGAGAGCCCTTGGGCCGGAGGTCGCCATGAGAATTTCTGCATCAAGACCACGAACGAGTTCTCGCAGGGCGGGAACGTTGTCTTGCCAATCATCCACAACCAGGACGGCTGGACGCAGCAATGCGTAGTTTGCAGACCGCGTCTTCCGAGAAATCTTGTGAGTACAGCGGTGTCGACAGCGCTGCTGAACATGTGAGCAGGAGCCGCCACCGTCCTCGCCTTCCTGAACCCATTTTCAATCCGGCTTCACTCAACGTTCCCCCAGGCAGAAGCACATTCCGTGTCGGTTCGCCTGTTTTTTTTGCGCCTCAACAGGTAGTCCATTCTAGTACGAATTACGCGGTTCGTCGTGAAGGTTGATGCGAGATCCGTATAATCGCGTAGTTTCAAGCGTCGGCAGGGAATCATCGCAAACAAAAAAACAGCCTTCGGTATCGTAGTTTTGCTGGTATTCGGATTCGCCGGCTACCAGATATATGGAACCGCGACGTTATCGCTCACGAGCGAACCGGAACAGGCCCTCGTTCGTCTGGATGGCAGCCTTGCGGGAGACACTCCGCTCGAGGACTTTGCGTTGGCTCCGGGTATTCATCGCCTGGAGGTGGAACACAGTCATTTTGCGACTTTTGATGAGCAGATCACGATAGGTTTCGGTGAGCGCATACAGCGTCACATCGTATTGGAGCTGGGCACGGGCACGTTGTCGCTGTTGTCGAGGCCGCTTGGGGCCTGGGTGGAAGTCGATGGCGAGCGGCTCACCAATAGAACCCCTACGCGGATCACCCTGGTTTCGGGTACCCATGAAATCCGCATGGGGTTGCTCGAGCGTCGGACCGTGGAAGCAACCATTGTGGTTAGTGACGATAAAACCAATGAGTTGAATCTCGATCTGAACATCGATCCTCATGGTAGCGTCACGGTTGCCACCAAACCGCCTGGGTCAACAATCGAGTTCCCCGAGCTTACGCTCGCGTATGCTCCCGGTGTGCGCATCCCGATAGGGGAACATCTGATTAGAGTCTCCAAGGCAGGATATGTGACCCAGGAGATTCGCTATACAGTTCGCTACCGGGACAACCTGCTGAATGTCGAACTTCTGCGGGACTATGGCCACCTGCGCGTGATCGTGAACCCAGCCGACACAAAGGTACAGGTGACTTACGTAGAACTGGAATCGGAGCGCGTTCGGCGATTGGCCTACGTCCCGAATATGCGCCTTCCAGTGGGCCGGGTGGAAGTCGTTGCCCGTGCGATCGGTCGGCGCAGCGAGTATAGAAGTTTCTACCTCACCCACAGTGGCTACACGACGCGCATGAACCTCGAATCGATGAATGTGGAAGCCGGCACGAGGTTCCGAGACAGTTTGCAGGATGGCGGCGAAGGTCCACCGATGATCATCGTCCCTCCCGGGAGTTTTGTGATGGGGGATGCGGCGGGTTCGATCAGCGAGAAGCCATTGCGGACGGTGACGTTGACTCAACCGTTTTCGGTATCTGTTTTTGAGGTGACTGTCGCCGACTATCTGCCGTTTGCCGTATCGGGAGGCGTTGAGATTCACCCGCGCATAGACACGACCGAAGCGAACCATCCGATGCGCCATCTGGAGTGGCGTGACGCGCTCGGCTATACCAACTGGCTGTCGGAACAAACTGGGAACAAGTACCGGTTGTTGACCGAGGCAGAGTGGGAATACGTTGCCCGGGCAGGAACCCGGACCCAATACTATTTTGGTGACGATACCTCTTTGCTGTGTGATCACATCAACCTCGCCGACCTCGCCACCGGGCGCCGATACCGGGGTTGGCAGGTTGTCGATTGCGAGGACGGCTATGCAGGGTTGGCCCCGGTCGGGTCCCTTGGGGCAAATGCATTCGGTTTGTATGACATATACGGTAACGTTGCAGAATGGGTCATGGAATGTGGTATGCCTTCATATGTTGGTGGCGCTACCGATGGTTCGCCGTTATTCGAACAAGGTTGCGAGGGTCATGTCTTCCGCGGTGGATCCTGGGACAGCAAGCCCGACGAAGTGCGTTCCGCCGCCCGCAGATCCTCTTTAATCAGCAATGGCGACCGGGGTTTTCGGGTCATGCGAGAGTTGTGAGCACAGAAATGGGGTCACACAGAAATGGGGTCAGAGTAAAGTGCCAGAGTAAATTGTTTCAATTTACTCTGGCACTTTACTCTGACCCCTTGAGGCGCGCTTCTGTCTGGCGAAATCCGCCTTGAGGCTCTCGATTTCCTCAGCTTCAAGGGCGTCGATGTTCATGAAGTCGTTTTGCCAGGTGTCGTTGTTCGCCCATTGCTGGGGCGACTGGAAAGTCGTTCGAGGAACGGTTGCATCGTCGAAAAGTGCCAGTGCCAAGTTCAGGGTCTCTCGCTGAGAATCCACGTCGTCGGGTTTACCGGCGGAGTTGCCGAGCGGAAATTCACTGTATAAGAACCGGGGTACCCCGGCATGTTCCACGATATCCCGCCCGCAGCCCATGATTACCGTCGCTAAACCATGTTCTTCCAGATGGCGTGCGATCAGACACACGGTCTGATGGCACACGGGTCAGGTGGGTACCAGCAGAACAAGATCCACCGCTTGCGCGCGGCATGTTTTGAGCACGTCTGGCGCATCGGTTTCAAGGGTCACTCGTTGGCTGCGATTTGTCGGTACGCCGATGAGTTCTGCAGCCAACGCTCCGAGCGTGCCGGATGCCACGGCTTCGGCAAGCCTTGCCACTGGCAGGTAGCTGTTCGGGTCCGCTGCGGTGGTGTGCTTGCGATCATAGCCGAGATGGGAAATTCGCAGATCGGGTACGGGCGTCACCGGCAGGGTGTAGGTCTTGAAGAACTTGGCCGCGGCGTTGTACCGCGCACCGGGTCCTTGATCACCCAATTCCGGTTGAAACGGCGCGGCAGTGGTGACTAATGCGAGCCTGGCTTCGTCGACCCGCTTGGCTGGCGTCGCAAACGGGACGGTCTCGAAATGCGCCCAGGCGTACGGCGGGTACCCCAACGTTGCGTAATAGTTGCGTGTTCGCTCAATGTAGGAGATCAAGAAAGCTTCGCAATGGCTCAATATTGCCTGCCATGTTAGCACCGGTTTGTTTGTATACCCTTGCACAACAAGGAAAAACCTTTATGTTGGGTTCCGCTTTCAGTCTCAATGGGGGATTAGGATGTTGCAGCGCATGCTGAGAATTTTTGTCTTTTCAATGACCGTGTTGGTGGCCGCGCCAAGTCTGGCTCACGATACGCTTTCGCTGGATGAAATTGCGGAAGCCTTCGGTTGGAACTTCGACTCGGAAATTGAAGTTCAGACCATCGCCGACGGTTTTTACGTTCTGTTCGGTGTAGGCGGCAATATCGCTGTCAGCATCGGTTCACAGGGCGTGCTGGTGGTGGACGATCAATTTCCGCAGATGGTGCCCAAGATCAACGCCGCCATCGCCAAACTGGGTGGGGGCAAAATCGATTTTGCCATTAATACCCATTGGCATTTCGACCATGCCGAAGGCAACCTGGCATTGGGTCCCGAAGGAACCTGGCTCGTTTCCCAGGCGAATTCACGGGACATGATGATGGCTGAGCACGTGATCAACCTGGTGGCAGTCAGTTACAAACAACAGGTGTATCCTGCGGCCGCGTTGCCGGTGATTACCTATGATGATCGCATGGAGTTTCATTTCAACGGTGAACAGATCCAACTGTTGCACTTTGGCCCCGCGCATACCACCGGTGACACGGCGGTTATCTTCCGGGGTAGAAATGCGGTGCACCTGGGCGATGTGTTCAACAACGCCGGTTACCCGTTTATCGATGCCGACAATGGCGGTGAAATCGACGGTGTCATCAGCTTTTGCGAAGCGGTGCTCGGTGTGATCGATGCCGACACGGTTGTCATACCGGGCCATGGACCGGTGACCGACTACGCCGCACTTTCAGCCTATATCGACATGTTGAAAACGGTGCGCAATCGCATCAATAAACTTATCGATGGCGGCGCGGATCTCGAGGCGGTCATAGCCGCCAAGCCGACAGCGGGATATGACGAGACCTATGGCGATCCGGCGCTGTTGGTCAACCGAGCCTATACGAGCCTTACGAATTGACAGAAATGGAGGGCTGAATGCCGGGTGCACTTGACGGAATACGTGTTCTGGATTTTTCCACCATGGTCTCGGGACCGGTGGCGACTGCTATGCTCGCGGATCAGGGTGCGGATGTGATCAAGATCGAATCCCCGGCCGGCGACGAGATGCGCAAGATCGGCAACACCCGCAACGGGCTCACGGCCGGTTTTTTCTCCTGCAACCGCGGTAAAAAATCCGTGGTCCTCGATCTCAAGAACGATCTGGCCAAAAAGGCACTCGAGAAGCTCATCGGTACGGCAGACGTGCTCGTTCAGAATTTCCGTCCCGGCGCCATGGAGCGGATGGGTTTTGGCGAGCACGCCGTCAGAAAAATCAAACCCGACATCATCTACGTTTCAATCAGCGGTTTCGGTGAAACCGGTCCGTATGCCCACAAGCGGGTGTACGATCCGGTCATTCAGGCCCTGTGCGGGGCAACCGATATACAGGCCGATCGCGACACGGGTCGCCCGAAGATGTTTCGCATCATTATTGCCGACAAAGTCACTTCCATCACCGCCGCCCAGGCG
>JACZXA010000045.1 GCA_022571865.1 Pseudomonadota bacterium | reverse complement strand
TGGCAACTCGCTTGCGAGTTGCTTTGCAGTTTGCCTTGCAAACTGCCGAGCACCCGGAGGGAGCACGCCCGCCTGCGAGGCCCGGTGTCTTGCTGCTATCGGCGACCGCAGTAGCTTGTTCATGAATAATCCAGGCTAGAGTAGATTTGTCGTTGGGTTCCACGGACCAGGCTCCCTGGCGCGAAAACAACCTCACCAGTGCCCAGGTTTTTTTGCCCACGGGATTGTTGGCCCACTGGGATCGCTATCCTACTGAATGAGATCCCCAAGCTGCGTCTTGCGTAACTGCAGGTGATCTTCGCGCTTCTTTTTTGCGCGAATATTGAGCATCTCAACACCGAATGAGAATGCCATCGCAAAATAGATGTAGCCCTTGGGAGTATGGAAGTCGAGACCCTCCCCCATCAACGTCAGCCCGATCAACAGCATAAACGACAACGCCAGCATCTTGATCGTGGGGTGTGCCTCGACGTAGCGACTGATCGATCCCGCGGCAAACATCATGACCATCACGGCCGTGACAATCGCCGCGACCATGACCGGCACCTCCTGAACCAGACCTACCGCGGTAATCACGGAATCAAGGGAGAAAACGATGTCGATGATCGCGATCTGAGCAAGCACCCCCGCGAAGCTCGGAACATCGGTAGACCTCTGGCTGTGGGTTTCGCCTTCCAGGGCGTTGTGCACTTCACGCGTCGCCTTGGTCATCAGAAAAGCCCCACCGATCAGGAGAATCAGATCACGGGCCGATATCCCCGTGCCGTTCACCACGAACAACTCCTCGGTCAGTTGCATGATCCAGGCAAGCGACAACAGTAAGCCGATGCGCATGAACATGGCCAGACCCAGACCCAGGTATCGCCCGCGAGCCCGTTGTTGTTCCGGCAGGCGCCCCGTGAGGATCGATATGAAAATGATGTTGTCGATGCCGAGTACGATCTCCAACGCGGTCAGGGTCAGAAACGCGGCCCAAATTTCTGGATTCGTCAGGTATTCCACTTGTCGCAACTTTGTTATGGGAGCCTTTCCATTGAAGCATACGCACCCGACTACCGCACTTGGGGTAACATGAAAGAATTGCAGAGTGCAGGTACGGCCATGAAGACCGAACAGCGCGATAAGATCGAAGCGGCGGTTTTTCGCCGACTACTTACTCATCTGGACGAACGCACCGACGTGCAGAACATCGACTTGATGAACCTTGCGGGGTTCTGCCGCAACTGCCTGTCTAAGTGGTATCGGACCGCTTGCGAGGACGATGGCATTGAAATCGATTACGACACCGCAAGGGAACGTGTATACGGTATGCCGTACAGCGACTGGAAAAACCAGTATCAGTCGGAGGCGAGCGAAGAGAGCCAAGCGAAATTCGCGGCAACGGAGCAGCCCGAAAAGGGGTCGGATTGACGTTCCGGCTTGCTATACTGTCTCCGATCGAAAGAGATAACCGCCAATCGAAGACATGAAATCAAGGTTCGAAAAAATCTGGCGCGAGTGGCGGGGCTTTGCGCTCTTCATTGCCGTCATGCTCATCTTCCGCTCGGCAATCGCGGACTGGAACCATGTGCCTTCCGGCTCGATGATTCCGTCGATCCTGGTGGGCGATCGAATCGTCGTCGATAAGCTCGCGTACGATCTTCGTATTCCATTCACTCTGATGCGGATCGCGAGTTGGAGCGATCCTGAGCGTGGCGATGTGGTCACTTTTCCCTCACCGGAAGATGAGCGCCTACTGGTGAAAAGGATTGTGGGTATTCCGGGCGATGTTATCGAGCTCGACAACAACGAGCTGATCATCAATGGTGAACGGGCAACCTACACCCCCCTCGATGCCGAACAGATCGCTCGGTTGAGTGTTGATGACGCTCATCGATACCGCTTCTATCGCGAATCCATCCTTGGCGATGAGCGTTACATCATGCTCCACAAGTCACGATATCCGAGCTACGCCAACTCGTTCAAGCCGACTCGAGTACCCCCTGATCACTTCTTGATGATGGGAGACAACCGTGACAACAGCCGGGATTCTAGAGTTATCGGGTTCATAGAACGTGAGCGCATTCTGGGTCGGGCAGAATCCATTGCCTTTTCCTTCGACTACAAGAACTACTACATACCCAGGATGAACCGCTTCTTCGAAGACCTGCCTTGAGGGCTGATCCGATACCCGATAACCGCAAAGCACTCGTCCCGCTCCTTCCGGATGATACGGAACTGCTGGCAGGGCTCGAGCTTGGCGGCATACCTATTGCCACCATGCTTTCCAGTATTACCGGCATTCCAGCGCGTTTCGTTCGCAAAGCCAGCAAGCCTTACGGCACGATGATGCTGGCGGAAGGCGGCGAAATCGCGGGATTTCGGCTGGCCATCATTGAAGATGTGGTCACCACGGGGGGTCAGATTCTCGATTCGGTGAAGCAGCTGTGGGCGCTGGGTGGCGAGATGAATACGGTATTGTGCGTGATCCAGCGCAACCAGTTTGCAGATGAACCGATGGCTATATTGCTGAAGAGGGCCTCGAGCTACGTTCCCTGTTCGAAAAAGCCGAGCTGCTGAGCAATTGAGCAACCAACCCCGATGTGACGACAATCCACGGCGAAAACCGCCTACCGCTCGCGTTTTAATTTTTTTATCAGCCAGACCAAGCCGCCAGCCACAACCGCAAAACCGATCGATACACCGACAAAAAGCAGGCTTACGCCCAGGTAGCCGAGCAATTCGTCACGGTCCAGGCCCAGTTCCTTCGACAACCAGATGATCGCGAACCCCACCGCCACCGCGCCCAACACGATCGTCCGAGGCAGCCGATCTTTCTTCGCTCGGATGGTCAAGGGGCCTTTCATGGTCGGATCACCAAGTTGTCATATTCTCGCTGCACTATTCTAATGCACCCCGGGCGGACTGTTCATGAGTTCGCATGGCGAATAATCCGGGAGATGGCCGTTTGGACGACACAGTGTTTAGGGATGAAGATCTGTCCGGAATGGATTTTCAGCAAGCTGAGCTGGTAGACGCCGTCTTTGAGAACTGCACGCTCATCGGCACGAACTTTCGCAGTGCAAACCTCGCAGGCGCACGTTTCGATCGATGCCATCTGTTCGATCCCGATAAGAACCTCGCTGCCGACTTCAATTTCGCCACCCTGACCGAGGCCCATTTCCAGCACTGCGATCTGACGACCGTCACACTCACTCACTGCCGTGCCTATGGCCTCGTACTCGAACATTGTCAGGCCCAGGGAAGTGATCTCTCACGCAGTGACTTCACCCTACCTATCGGCACCGATACCGGCCATGCTGCGTTTACCATGAGTCACTGTAACTTCGCCTACGGCGACCTCTCGAACACGTACCTCAAGGGCTGCAAGCTCACAGACAACCGTATGGTCGAAGCCCTGCTGCATAATTGCCTGCTCGACGGCGCCCTGTTCACGGGTTCCGATCTCAGCAACATCTCCGGTCGCGGCATGAGCCTCAAGGGGGCGGACCTCAGAGGAGCGACCTTCAACAATCTCGATCCCCGGGAGATTGATCTCGATGGGGTCAAGATCACCCTGGAGCAAACCCTCTGGCTGCTGGCACCACTTGGCGTGGAGGTGGACGTGGGGACGGATAATCCCGCGGGATAGCCCGCGGGAGATCCCTATTGGATCCGGAGCAGTTCGACTTCGAAGATCAGGGTAGAATTCGCGGGAATCGACGCCTGGGACCTGGTTCCATAGGCAAGCTCTGGCGGAATGTAAAGCCGCCACTTTGAGCCAACCGCCATCAGCTGCAATGCCTCCGTCCAACCGGCAATCACGCGATTGACCGGAAATGTCGCCGGCTCGCCCCGCTCAACCGAACTATCGAACACATCTCCGTTGACCAGCGTGCCATGGTAATGGGTGACCACCGTGTCCGTCGCTTTCGGCATCGGACCGTTTCCCGGTGTCAGTACTTCATATTGCAGACCCGACGCTAACGCAACAACTTCTACTCTTCCGGCGTTGTCAGCCATGAAACGGGCACCTTCCGAAGTCGCCTGTTCCGCTTTGGCTGCCTGACTGGTCTTGCGCTTCTCGTTCAGGGCCGCCAGCGACCGCTGCCCCTCCGGTAGCCCGACCAGGCGCTCAGAGCCGCTCAAACCGTCGGAGGCTCCCAGGACGAAGTGTTCGAGCTCAATGCTGTCTGCGAACTGCTGTGCGATGTTCTCACCCAGGGTGTAGCCGATGCTGTAGCTGGCTTTGGCGATTTCTCCCGAAATCGCCGCTTCAGTCTGTTCAGCCGGTTCCGGGTCGTCGGTCGGGGCCTGGCAACCGATGAGAAAAATTATTGACCAAGTCAGTTTTTTTAGCATTTTCCGCATACAATTCTTCTCGCAGTAGAGAACCCGGTTGCCCAACACCCAAACACCGGGTTACATTCTGGTCACAGTACCCGTTACCGGATTTAGCTAGTCTCGTCAGCGTTGTTTGGAGGAACCACGCGGTCGAAGAAGGATCCTAAGAAGTAAGGCATGAGCGGTACATCATACATTGACGAGTATCGAGGGACGCACAAAAAAGATGTGGACAGGCACCATACCTGGGCGTTGGAGGTGATTGAGCGATGCACGGTTATCCTTACCGGACATTGCGCCACAGGAAGAAAAATTGGTCGCGTATATTGAGACTCGTCCTACAGTTCATTATAAATATTCATTAACAGCGGAACCCAGTAAATAACCCCATGCAAACACCCATCAGTATCAGGCAATTATTCAAGCGAGGCGCGCTCACTGTTTGTGCACTGAGTTTGCTCATCTTGTGGTCGGAGACCGCGATACTGGCAGAGGATGAACCAGCAGCACAAGAAGTTGCGTCGTCCAACATGCCGGACATCATCAGTCTTTCCCCACTTGATGCACATCCCGGCACGAGCCTCACCATTGTCGAACAACTGCGGCAACACCACTTATTGAAGAAGCCACTCGATGACAACGCCTCGAGTGAGATCTTCGAGAAGTATCTGGAGATGCTGGACGGTGCCAAAGTGTACTTCCTCGCAGCCGATGTCCAGGAGCTTGAAAAGTATCGTTATTCGCTGGACGATGCGCTCCGACGCGGTGATCTGGAACCCGCGTTCGACATTTACAACCGCTATCACCAACGGGTCATCCAACGTCTCGAATCCCTGCTAACACAGCTTGATCTCGGCCTCGACCACATCGATTTCAGTGTGGATGAGTCACTCCAGATCGATCGAGAAAATGCCCCCTGGCCAGCCGATAAAGAGGCGATGGACGATTTGTGGAGAAAGCGCCTGAAAGCGGCCACGTTGAGCATGAAACTCAACGACAAGACCCTCGAAGAAATTCAGAAACTGTTGAAAAAACGCTACCAGAACCGACTCAAACAATCGAAGCAGACCAAAAGCGAAGATGCGTTCCAAATCTACGTGAACGCCTTTGCCAGCACCTACGATCCACACACACAGTATTTTTCACCCCGTACATCACAGAACTTCAACATCAATATGTCACTGTCGCTGGAAGGTATCGGCGCGCTGTTACGTACCGATGATGAGTACACGGCGGTCGTGCGACTCATACCCGCGGGTCCTGCGGAAAAGTCCGGGCTCATCGAACCCTCAGACAGAATCATCAGCGTGGGTCAGGGCGAGAACGGTCCGTTGATCGACGTTGTGGGCTGGCGCCTGGACGACGTCGTCGAACTCATTCGTGGACCCAAAGGATCGAATGTGCGCTTGGAGCTCACCACTGACAGCACCGAGCACAAAACCCGTAAGATTATCCAGATTACCCGCAATACCGTGCAGCTCGAAGAACAGGCGGCGCAGAAAAAGCTCCTGACCCTCAATCGAAATGGTCAGGAATACAAAATCGGCGTCATAGATATACCCACATTTTACGTCGACTTCAAAGCCGAAAGGCAGGGTGAGCAAAACTACAAAAGCACGACCCGAGATGTGCGTCGACTCATCATTGAGTTACAAGCCGAAGGCATCGACGCCCTCGTGATAGATCTCCGCAACAACGGCGGTGGTTCTTTACAGGAAGCGGATTCATTGACGGGGCTGTTTATCAAGTCCGGTCCGACAGTCCAGGTCAAGTCGGCCAACCGACGTCCGACCATCTATTCAGCTCCCGACGATGAAGTCGCATGGGACGGCGCGCTGGGCGTGATCGTCAACCGCCTGTCGGCATCCGCGTCCGAGATTTTCGCCGGCGCGATTCAGGACTACGAGCGCGGCATCATCATTGGCAGCCAGACGTTCGGAAAGGGCACGGTACAAACGCTCATCCCTTTGCCACGCGGTCAACTGAAAATCACCGCGGCAAAATTCTATCGCGTCTCGGGCCAGAGCACCCAGCACCAGGGCGTTATTCCCGACATCGAGTTCCCCGAGCTTTACAATACCGATCGCATCGGTGAGAGTTCGCTGGAAGACGCACTGCCCTGGGACATGATTCAACCGGTGGTTTATCCTCACTCCGATCAAATTCAGTCCGTGCTCCCGGAGTTGAAACACCTCCACCAAGAACGGGTTATGAACGACCCCGATTTCGCCTACCTGCGAGCCCTGGCTCTGAAGAGCCGCGAAAACAGCCGCAAGACTCAAATCTCGTTGAACGAAGCGCAACGCATCGCCGAAAAGAAAGCCGACGACCAATGGCGGCTGAACATCGCGAACGTGTTGCGCGTCGCCAAAGGTGATGAGCCCGTCGAAACTCTCGACGAGCTCGAAGAGATAGCAGAACACGAGAGCGATGACGAGTTGGATGTAGCGGACGATGCCATGGTCCGGGAGAGCGGCAACATTCTGATCGACTATATCGGGCTCACCCGCCAGATTGCGCTGGTGGAACACGTTGCTGAGAAAACAGCAACCGTTATTCGGTAACGCTCTGAAGCGCTATGACCGCGGTAGCAGGAATTCCAACGACCTCGTTTCGATGCTCTCCATCAGCGCCGCTTCGAACGCATCAATTGTCATCGTGTGTTGCTCACGCTCACCATATCGGCGTAACGTGACCGTTCCGTCGGCTTGTTCACGCTCTCCCACGATGAGCAGGTTGGGTATCTTGCGTGTCACACCCTGACGGATTTTTTTCGGAACCGTATCGTTGGAACGGGCAAGCTCAGCGCGCACCATGCGGTTGCGAAGCCGCTGCACAATACCCTTTGCATAATCATCAAAGTGCTCCGAAATGGTAATCAGCTCGACCTGCAGCGGCGCCAACCAGGTGGGAAACGCACCGCCAAAGTGTTCTATCAGAAGTGCGACGAAGCGTTCGTGGGTGCTGAACGGTGCCCGATGGATACAATACGGTGTGTGCTCTTCGCCATCGGAGCCCGTATACTTCAGGCCCATGCGCTCCGGGACCGCAAAATCGAGCTGTACGGTTGAAACAGACTCCTCGCGACCGGTCACCGTAACCAGCTGGATATCGATTTTCGGCCCATAGAAGGCAGCTTCCCCTTTGGCTTCCACGTAGTCCAGGCCCAACTCCTCGAGCACCTCCGTAATGAGTCGCTCCGATTTCTCCCAGGCCTCCGGGTTGTCGACATACTTATCTTTCCCTTTCGGATCCTCGGGGTCCCACTTGGAAAGTCGCAGCGTGTAATCATCCATCCCGAACGTGCGAAAAGCCTGTTCGTAGAGTTTCATTACAGCCTTGAACTCGTCTTTGATCTGCTCTTCAGTGCAATAGATGTGGGCGTCGTTCATACACATACCGCGTACCCGCAGCAAACCGCTCACGCCTCCGGAGTCTTCGAACCGATAAACCTGGCCGTATTCGGCCAGGCGCAATGGCAGATCCCGGTAGCTGCGTGGTTCGGTCGCGAATATCCGATGATGGTGCGGACAGTTCATGGGGCGCAGGCAATAGGCCTCCTTGACCACCCGTGCGGAACCTTGCGTTTCTTCAGCGCCATCGCCAGAGCCGTCGTCTGCTGCATCCGGAACCCGCTCCAGAACCTCCATTGCCGGATACATGTCGTTCACGTAATAAGGGAGATGACCGCTCTGGTAGTAGAGGTCGCGTTTTGCCAGGTGTGGCGTCGAGACACGCTGATAACCGGCCTTGAACTCCATTTCCCGAGCCAATTTCTCGATTTCGTCGCGAATGACGGTGCCGTTCGGCAGCCATAGAGGCAAACCCCGACCCACCTGGTTGTCAATGACAAAAATCCCGAGTTCACGCCCGAGTTTTTTATGATCGCGGGCCTGTGCAGCCTCCCAGCGGGCCAGATGATCGTCGAGGGCTGCTTTGTCGGCAAAAGCCCAGGCGTATATGCGCGTCATCATCACGTTGTCCGAATCACCCCGCCAGTAGGCACCGGCAACACGTCGCAACTTGAACGCATCCCGCGGAATATCTTTGGTCGTTTTCACATGCGGCCCTTCACACATGTCCACGAACGGACCGTTGCGGTAGAACGACAACGATTTCAAGCCGTTTTTCTCAATGAGCTCGGCTCCATACTCTCGCTTGTAGGGCTCATCCATCTCGTCGATGCGGGCAAGCGCAGCTTCCGCATCCAGCTCTTCGTGATCAAAACGCTGGCCACGTTTCATGATCTTCTTCATGCGTCGCTCGAGTTCCGGAAAGTCTTCCTCGGTGAGCGGCTTGTTCAGGATGAAGTCGTAGTAGAAACCATCGAGGATGGGTGGACCGAAGCCGAGGGTAGACCCAGGACGCATCTCCAACACCGCCTGCGCGAGAACGTGGGCGGCGCTGTGGCGGATGCGGAATAATACCTCCTCCACCGTATGCTCCTCCTGATTATTACTTTCCATCTAGGAACCTCCGATCAATTATCGATTACGAGAGTGATCCGTACGGGCTTTTCGGCACGGGGCCAAGCTATGACTACCCAGCGCGATCGAAAATTACCCAGCGCGATCAAAGATCGCGCCTCGCGCTTGGCAGGCAATATCGAACATATTGGCAATAAGCGCAACGAAGTCTAACAAGCCTCGCTTCACAACTAACAGAGCGCCTGCCCTGCTTAGAGATCCTTGCGCTCCTGAAACGAAAAAACCCCGGGGCGGTAACCTCCGGGGTTTGCATACCTCGACGGCCACCGCTGGGCCGCCGCATAAACTCAATATCGAGTCAGGCGACCCACCCACTCGTGGTGGTCGTAGTGATCAAAAACGCGTGTTGGGAGTTCATGCTGCAAATGATAGTGAGCCAGATCGGGATTGCAAGCGAGCCACACTACCTGGATCGCAATGGCAGCACTTTGAATTGTCCGGCACGCCCCAATAATCAGCGAAACACCAGGTTTTCACCCCATGGACATCGAACAACAAGGCGAATTCATCCAATCCGAAGAGGTTTCGGGCGGACAGATTATTCTCCCTGGCGACGCGCTGCCGGGGCTGATCTACGTGATCCCCCAGGAACAGCGACCATTTTTTCCAGGTCAAATCATCCCACTGGTCATGGAAGCCAAAACCTGGCTGTCGACACTCGAGGCGGTCAAAGAACAAAAACAGGAGATCGTCGGCCTAATCGCCAGCAAAGACAACCGAACCAAGAGTAACCACCCACAGGATCTTTACAACATGGGTACGGCTTGTCGAATTCACCGCGTTCACACCCAGGGTGCGCAACTGCAGGTGTTGTTGGAGGGACTTCGGCGTTTCCGGGTCCAACAATGGATCAGCACCACCCCACCACTCGCCGTAAACGCGCAATACTTCCCGGACCGGCTCGAAGCCCGTTCCGAGGAAGAAAAAGCCTATGCCATAGCCATCATCAACACCATCAAGGAACTCATTCCACTCAACCCCCTCTATGGGGAGGAGCTCAAAGTATTTCTCGCTCGCTCGAACCCCAATGAACCTTCACAACTCGCCGACTTCGCCGCAAGCCTCACTTCGGCTTCGAAAGCCGATCTGCAGGAGGTGTTGGAAACCGTCTCTTTGCTGCGCCGGTTGGAGAAAGTCGTGGAGCTTCTGCACCGGGAGCTCGAGATCGCCCGCACTCAGATGGAGATCCGGCAGAACATCGAAGAGGAGATCCAGGGCCACCAACGCGAAACATTCCTGCGTCAACAACTGAAGTTCATTCAGAAAGAGCTCGGGATTGCGAAGGACGACAAGACCGCCGAAATTGATGAATTCACCGAACGACTCGCCAAGCTGGTTGTGCCGGAAGCCGCCCAGCAAAAAATAGACGACGAACTGCACAAACTATCCCTGCTCGAGGTGGGTTCCGCCGACTACGGCGTTACCCGCAATTATCTCGACTGGCTGACAAGTGTGCCCTGGGGGGTATACAGCAAAGACACCGAGGACCTTTCGCGCGCGACGCAAATACTCAACTCCCATCACGAGGGTCTCCAGGACGTCAAAGAGCGCATCATCGAGTTTCTCGCCCTTGGCATCATGAAAGGCAATGTGGCAGGGTCCATCATCTGCCTGGTGGGACCACCCGGGGTAGGTAAAACCTCTCTGGGACGCTCAATCGCCGAAGCCTTACACCGTAAGTTCTATCGATTCTCCGTCGGGGGGATGCGTGACGAAGCCGAAATCAAGGGACATCGAAGAACCTATATAGGCGCCCTTCCCGGCAAGCTCATCCAGGCATTAAAAGACACCGGTGTCGCCAATCCGGTGATCATGCTCGACGAGATCGACAAAATCGGTGCTTCCTATCAGGGAGATCCGGCATCGGCGCTTTTGGAAGTGCTGGATCCCGAGCAGAATTCCAGTTTCCACGATCACTATCTGGACGTGGATTTCGATCTCTCCAAGGTGTTGTTCATCTGCACGGCGAATCAGTTGGACACCATCCCCGCTCCCCTGCTCGACCGTATGGAAGTTATTCACCTTTCGGGATATCTCGACAAGGAAAAGTACTCGATCGCACGCAAACACCTGCTGCCTCGACAACTCGTTCGTGCCGGGCTGAGGAAACGCGGGGATATAACAATTGATGCCCCGGCGTTGCGCAAAATCATCGAAGGTTATTCCCGGGAGGCGGGTGTTCGCCGTCTGGATAAAACACTGGCGAGCGTCGTTCGCAAGGCAGTGATCAAGATATTGCAGAAAGCCAAGAAACCCATCGCTATTACGAGGGACAACCTCGAGGATTACCTCGGTAAGCCGTTGTATGAAAAAGAACCGTTAGAGCAAGGTGTCGGCGTCGTTACCGGGCTTGCATGGACTGCTCTTGGGGGAGCCACTCTCCCGGTGGAAGCCACACGAGTACACGATCGTCAGGCGGGGTTGCGCACTACCGGGCAACTCGGCGATGTCATGCAGGAATCCGCCCACATCGCTCACAGTTACCTGGTCGCCAACGCGCAACAGTTCCTGGTGCCAGAGGGCTACTTTGACAATGCGTTCATCCATCTGCATGTACCGGCGGGGGCAACTCCGAAAGACGGACCGAGTGCCGGCATCACCATGGCATGCGCGCTTCTGTCACTCGCCAGAAACAAGCAGATAAAAGCCAATTGTGCGATGACAGGAGAACTAACGTTAACCGGAAAAGTGTATCCCATCGGCGGAATTCGGGAAAAGCTGCTGGCTGCCAAACGGCAGCACATCAAGACGGTGATTCTACCGGCCGCCAACGAACGCGATTACGACGAAGTGCCCGCCCACATCCGAAAGGGCATAAAAGTTCGCTTCGTGGCAAGCTTCGCAGATGTGGTCGCGTTGGTGTTCTAATCCTGGAAGCGCAATCGAATTGCGCAGTACCTGTGGCTTGAATCGTTGGAGGATGCCAGGGGACCTGGATGAATGAACTGACCGCCATTGCCAGCCCGAACGCCCACGCCATCGCCGCGATGCTGCTGACGGTGGCGACTTTGTACGCGTTCACCCGAGAGCACATTCCACTGGAGATCTCGAGCCTCGGATTGATCGCGGTTCTGGCGGTAGGATTTGCGCTTTTCCCCTTTGCAGGATTGGAACCCACCGACTTTTTCTCCGGGTTCGGCCACGAAGCGCTCATCGCGGTGTGTGCCCTGATGGTGTTGGGGCAAGGCCTGGTTCATACCGGCGCGTTGGAGCCTGTGGGTCGCGTACTGGGTCGGCTCTGGGGCGTGCTCCGTTTCTCTCCTTGCTCGTTACCCTGATCGTTGCAGCCTTGTTGTCGGCTTTCGTCAACAACACGCCCGTCGTCGTACTGCTGCTGCCGATTCTGATCAGCGTGTGCCTGCGTACTTCTTCTTCCTCCGCAAAAGTACTGATGCCAATGGGATTTGCCACCCTGGTCGGCGGCATGGGAACCACCATCGGCACCTCGACGAATCTGCTGGTCGTCAGCGTCGCGGTGGACCTCGGTCTGAAACGATTCGGCATGTTCGACTTTGTGGTACCTGCCGCCATTGCGGCTGGCGTCGGCATCGTCTATTTGTGGCTGATCGCACCCAGACTGCTCCCCGATCGGGAGATTGAGCTTGCTGACACATCGCCACGTATTTTTGAAGCGCGGTTGCATATCGAAGAAGACTCTCCGGTTGCAGGTAAAACCCTCTCCGATGCCATGGCCTTGTCTGGCAACGAGATGCATGTAGTGCGCATCCGACGTGGCGATACTTTCATACTGCCTCTGCCAGATGTCACGCTGAAAGCTGGCGATCGCCTGCGGGTGCGGGACACACCGGCAAAACTGAAGTCTTTCGAAGAGGCGCTCAAAGCCAAACTGTATTCCGAAGGCCATGAGGTGGACGAAGCACACCCCCTGTCTGCCGAAAATCAGATGTTGGCGGAAGTGGCCGTTGTGCAGGGATCGAGCCTCGATCGAACCAACCTGCGTTTTGCCCGCTTTCTTTCGCGCTACCAGCTCGCGGTACTCGCCTTGCATCGTGCGGGTGAAGATGTCTGGCGCCCATCCGAGGAGATCCAGGAGGTCATTCTGCGACCCGGCGACATTCTTCTGGTGCAGGGCGCGCGGGATCAGATTGCGAAACTCAAGCAAAGCACCGAGTTTCTGGTACTCGATGCAAGTGTCGATCTTCCCAGAACCAGTAAAGCTCCGATTGCGTTGGCGATTTTATTGTTTGTCGTCGCTTTCGCAGCCACCGGGGTAATGCCAATTGCCGTCAGCGCAACGGCGGGCGTTGCAGCACTACTGCTCACTCGTTGCCTCAACCTCGGTGCCGCCATCCGAGCGATAAGCCCTTCGGTATTTTTTGTGGTGGTGGCAAGCCTCGCGCTCGGCAAAGCGCTGGTCGCCACCGGTGCAACCGACTACATCACTTCGGTTTTTCTGTGGGCAACGGCCGGTGCAAGCCCAACGATCATCCTCTCGGCACTCATGGCACTTCTGGCGGTGTTAACCAACGTCGTCTCCAACAACGCGGCGGCCGTTATCGGAACGCCCATCGCCATCGGTATCGCCCATCAGCTTGGACTACCGGCGGAACCGTTCGTACTGGCAGTGCTTTTTGGAGCCAACATGAGCTATGCGACACCCATGGCATACAAAACGAATCTGCTCGTCATGAGTGCGGGGAACTACACCTTTCTCGAATTCGTCAAAGTTGGCGTGCCACTGACCGTATTGATGTGGCTGACGCTCACGTTCGTATTAAGTTCGATGTACTTCTGACGTTCTCGGCTTTGCCCGTTTACCTGTCGGCGGAGCTTTTTTGGTTCGGATCGCCTGATTGCGGCGTTCCAAGGCAATGAGCTTCGATTCTTTGCGATTAATCACGATGCCCTCAGGTCTACTACAACCCGTACTTACCTACACGGATTACGACCCGTTCAACATAACGTCGTCCCGCATTTGGAAGCGTGCGCTACCTATCAGTTTGGCGCACTGGTTTAGTTGAGCAATGCCAGAACCGCAGTGAGGTCATCGAGGATGTGATGACCGAATTCACGCACCTCGGATCCGGGTTGCAGCAGGTCCGGTATCTGGAAGACTTCGAAGCCCGCGGCGTGAGCGGCACGCACGCCATTGTCCGAATCTTCCAGCGCCCAACAGGTTTCGGGCCTCAAAGCCAGCTGCTCAGTGGCTTGCCGGTAAGGGTCGGGGTGAGGTTTGCCCCGCGCGGTTTCTCCACCACAGATCATGTGAGCAAAATAGCCCTCGAGATCGGCGTGACTCAATTTGGCAATCGCAGTCGAACGCACCGTGGAGGTAACGAGCGCACGTGGTATCCCAAGCGTTTGCAATCGAACCAGCAACTCCCGTGCACCTGGCTTCAAATCGATCGGGCGGTTGAGCGCGTGGTCGTGATACTGCGTCTCCCAGAGTTCGGCGACCTCATCGTAGGGAAACTCACCTCCGAAATTGTCCTTGAGGATGCGTTCGGTGGTCTCAAAGGTGGTGCCGATACACAGATTGTAAACGCTCATATCCGGCTCCCACCCGAAAGCGCGGCATGCTCGTATGAAAGTGGAACGAGCGAGTCGTTCGGAATCGAGCAGCAGCCCATCCATATCGAAGACCACGGCCGATGGGCGCGCTAAACCCATATGGCTCCGAACGACCTGCCTTGTCTCGCGCTCAACCTGCCGCGGCGACCAGATTGTTCAGTACGAATTGCAATATGCCGCCACACTTGAAATAGGCTATTTCGTTGTCCGTTTCCAACCGGCTCAACACTTCGATGATCTGTTCGCTGCCATCGGCATCACGTACCGTAAGCAGGAGAGTCTGGCGAGGCGTGATCTCGGTTGTGCCTTCAGGCATTCGAATGTCGAGGACCTCGTCACCGCTCAATTTCAGGCTTGCCCGGCCGTCACCTTCCTTGAACTGCAGAGGGAGCACGCCCATGCCGATGAGATTGGAGCGGTGAATGCGCTCGTAACTTTCGGCGACAACCGCCTTCACACCCAGTAACCGGGTGCCTTTGGCCGCCCAGTCGCGGCTCGAACCCGTGCCATATTCTTTCCCTGCTATCACCACCAGCGGGGTATCTTCGCCCTGGTAACGCATTGCCGCATCGTAGATGCTGAGCGTATCGCCGGTAGGAATATGTTTCGTGTAACCCCCTTCCACTCCCGGTACCATCTCGTTTCTGATCCGGATGTTGGCAAACGTACCGCGCATCATCACTTCATGATTACCGCGCCTCGACCCGTAGGAGTTGAAGTCGACAACGTTTACGGCATGCTGCTGGAGATACTGTCCGGCGGGACTATCGGGCTGGATGGCACCGGCCGGAGAGATATGGTCCGTGGTGACCGAATCGCCCAGTATCGCCAGGATACGGGCATGGGTCACTTCAACCGGTTGATCGAGATCGTCCCCTACAGAAAAGAACGGCGGTTCTTTGATGTAGGTCGAATTTTCCCACCCGTAAGTACTACTGTCGGAAACGTCGATCGCCCGCCACGCCTCGGGACCCGTAAAAACGTCGCTGTACTGGCGTGCGAACATGTCTGCAGACACCAGAGCCATCGCCTCGGCAATCTCGTCGTTGCTCGGCCAGATATCCTTCAGGAAGACGTCTTCTCCCGCCGCGTCCTGACCGAGGGGCTGTGAACTCAGATCGATACGGGTGGTACCGGCGAGGGCATATGCCACAACCAACGGCGGCGAAGCAAGCCAGTTGGTGCGTACTTCCTGATGCACCCGGCCCTCGAAGTTGCGATTGCCTGAAAGTACCGAGGCAACCACCAGGTTCCCACTCGTGATTGCTGCAGATATCGGTTCCGGCAAAGGTCCCGAGTTGCCAATGCACGTTGTACAGCCATAACCCACGAGGTTGAAGCCGAGCGCGTCGAGCGCATCCTGCAACCGGGTCTTTTCCAGATACTCCGTGACGACTTTCGATCCAGGTGCCAGCGAGGTTTTGACCCACGGCTTGACCGTCAGCCCGAGAGCCAGAGCTTTCTTGGCAAGCAATCCGGCACCCAACATGACGGCGGGGTTGGAGGTGTTGGTGCATGAGGTGATAGCGGCGATGACCACGTCGCCATGCCCCAATGAATAATCGGCGCCGGATACGGCGATCTGAGCGTCCTTGTCGGCAGAACGGCCCTGCATGTCCAAAGCTTCATCGAAGGCTCGCACCATATCCGACATCGCGACTCGATCCTGAGGGCGTTTGGGACCTGCGAGGCTCGGCACAACTTCGGCCAGCTGCAAGCCTAAGGTATCGGTATAGGTTGCCTCCGATGCACCGCTCTCGCGCCACAGTCCCTGGACTTTGGCATAAGCCTCCACCAGGGCAATGGTCTCATTGGGACGATGGGATAAAATCAGATAGTTGATGGTCTCCTCATCTATCGGGAAGAACCCGCAGGTGGCACCGTATTCCGGTGCCATGTTGGCAATGGTGGCACGATCGGCCAGCGACAACTGATCGAGACCGTCACCGTAGAACTCGACAAACTTACCGACGACGCCCCAGGCGCGCAGCATCTCGACGACTGTCAGTACCAGATCGGTTGCGGTAATGCCTTCACGCAACGCACCCGTCAGCTTGAAGCCGACCACATCGGGGATCAACATGGAGATGGGCTGGCCAAGCATCGCTGCCTCCGCCTCGATACCCCCGACACCCCAGCCAAGCACGCCGAGGGCATTGATCATCGTCGTATGGCTGTCTGTTCCGACCAGGGTATCTGGAAAAGCGACCGTGCGGCCATTCTCGTCCTTGGTCCATACCGTTTGAGCCAAATATTCGAGATTCACCTGGTGGCAGATACCGGTACCCGGCGGCACAACTCGAAAGTTGTCAAACGCCTGCTGGCCCCAACGCAAAAACCGATACCGCTCGGTGTTACGCTTCATCTCCATTTCGACGTTTTTCTCAAACGCCTCCGAGTCGCCAAAATTGTCCACCATCACCGAGTGGTCAACCACGAGATCGACCGGTGACAACGGATTGATGATGCTCGGGTCAATACCTGCGGCAACCACGGCGCTGCGCATGGCGGCTAGATCCGCGACGCCCGGGACACCCGTGAAATCCTGCATCAGCACACGAGCCGGTCGATAGGCTATTTCCTGAGCCGCCGGTGGGTTGTTCGCCCAGTCCCCCAATGCCTTGATGTCGGCAATCTTGACGGTGTTGCCGTCTTCGAAACGCAGCAGATTCTCCAGTAGAACTTTCATCGACATCGGTAACTTGTCGACCTCACCGACTCCCGCTGCGGCTGCCTCGGGCAAACTGAAGTAGTCGTAAGTTTTGCCATCGACGATGAGGGTTTTCCTTGCTTTGAACGTGTCTAAACTCATGGGGTCCTTCCTCGGGGGCTGGCAAAAAGGGGGCGCCTATTCTGCCTGCGTTCGGGGCGTTGAGCGAGTGTCTTCATGGGGCGCTTGTTGGCAGACAAGGAGCAAGCTGGCTTTCCTTAAGTGCAGCACTGATCTCTCGGGTTGGGAGACAGAGCTATTTGAGCATGGTCTGATTCATGAAAAAAGCGAATATGAGGAATATGATCATCGCCAATTTAGAATATTAAGAACCCCCATGCACCGACACATTATGAGTGCAGAACCGGCTAACCTGATTCCGTCGTGTCCCCGGCCTTTCTGTACAAGTGTGAACCACATCGCCAACAGTAGGTGGCTTCGCGAGAGTGGCCTTCCGCCGAACATTCAGGACAGGTGCGGGTATTCGTTCGCCGTCGGTTGGCTTCGCTGAGTTCGAGCGTCACGATGCCTGTAGGCACCGCGATGATGCCGTATCCCATGATCATGATCACCGATGCCAGTGCCTGGCCGAGGGCCGTTTGCGGAGCGATGTCTCCAAAGCCTACGGTGGTCATGGTACTCACAGCCCAGTAAATACTCTTGGGGATGCTGGTAAAACCGTGTTCGGCGCCTTCGATGAGGTACATGAGCGAGCCGAAAACGATGACGAGTGCGGCAACGGTCGAGATGAATATGACAATCTTGCGCCGACTTGCACGTAACGCCTCGGTCAATAGATCCGCCTCGCTCACGTAGCGGACCATCCTGAGGATCCGAAAAACCCGCAGAACCCGAAGGATGCGGACAACAAGCAAATATTGTGTGCCGGCAAACACCAGGCTCAAATAGGTCGGCACAATGCCCAGCAGATCAACGACGCCGAAGAAGCTGCGTGCATACAGACGGGTGTTGTTAATGCACCACAGCCGCAAGCCATATTCGATCGTGAAAAGGATCGTGAAAAACCACTCGACGCCGTAGAGCCAATCGCCGTATATCGAATTGATCGATTCGACACTATCGCACAACACCGCCGTAACGCTTGCGAGTATGGCAATAATAAGAGCCACATCGAAAGCACGCCCTGCGGGAGTAAGTGCTTCGAATATGACGATGCGAACGGTATCTTTGTCAAAGGTCATGGCAGAAGGCTACCACAAGTCGACCCGTAGCCTGGACGCACTGGCGAGACACGGCATTATCTCAAACACCGCGCCGATCGCCAGCAGAGTATTCTCGTTAGTGGACCACCACCTCGATGGTGCGTGCTGTTTCCTTTTCGCTCTTTGCGATGACCACATACAAAATACCGTCCCTGGAAGATGCGCTGATTGATTCTTCGTCTGCGTTTTCCGGTAGTTTGAAGGTACGGATGAATCGTCCATATCGGCGCTCTACGCGATGTTGCTTATGGGAATCGTCCTTCTCACTGCGGCGCTCGCCCGAGACTGTGAGAACGCCATCTTTGACGGTGACGCTTACATCGTCAGCAGCAACTGCCGGGATCTCCACATTGATTTTGTAATCCACTTCAGTCTCCGAGATGTCAACGGGGGGCAACCACTCGGAGCGAGTATGATTAACGCTTGGATATCGGGTTACCCGACTGAAGAAGTCGTCGAATTCCCGCAACGGATTAAAACTTACAACGTTCATATACAACTCTCCTTAACTCAAATCGATTGATGTCTACCTTTCAGACTCGTCTGTCAGCGACCCTGCCTATGTGGCTCCACATTGAGTAATTCATAGTTCTTGAAAAAATATTTCTTACCCCCACATGTCCGCTAATACCTCATCAACACAGAGACGACTCATGACCCGAATGACCCAGGAAGAAAAAGAACAGTTCTTAGCCGACCTGCACGTCGGCATACTTGGTATCAATCGAACCGACCTGGGCCCGCTCACCGTTCCCATCTGGTATAGCTACGAACCGGGCGGCGAGCTTCAGTTCATTACGGGGCGCAAATCTGCCAAAGGGCAACTATTGAACGTGGGCGTTCGGGTGACCCTGTGCGTCCAAACCGAAGACCCGCCCTATAAATACGTCAGTGTCGAGGGAGCCATCGTTTCCATGTCTGGAGAAGACGGCGAAATCCTACCCATGGCTAAACGTTACCTGGGTGAAAAACTCGGCGTCGCCTATGCAGAACAATCCAATGAAGCCGAAAGCCTTGTCGTGCGGGTATTGCCGGACAACTGGTTGGCGGTAGATTACAGCAAGGCGGAAAGCGGCTGAGGCGCTAGTGTTCCTTGATGATTCGGTAGACGCATTCGGCCGCTCGATCAACCCCCTGGGCCTGGAAATGCGGGGGAACCAGGTCCGTCGGCGCGGATTCGAGCACCTCGATGCTACAACGGTTCTCGTACAACGCCACAACCTCTTCGGGCAAGACGCAGAAGGGCGGCCCGGAAACCAGATGCTGATCGTATTCCAGGGTCACCAGCAGAATCTGGCTGCTTTCAGGCAACACACGCAGCATGTGGTCCACAAATCGGCCGCGGTGCCCGGATGCCAACGCGACCAATGCACCCCGATCAAACGCCGCGACGACCCCGTTCAAATCACCGGCGGTCAGCTCAAAAAAGTCACCACAATATAAAATGCTGGTCAGCCCTTCGTATCTCGTTAGCGAACCTTGTGCCGTTCGAGCAAAGTCCTCGTTACCCTCTTCGAAATAGACTGCCAATGCGATGTCGGCCAGATCGATACCACGCACGCGATGACCTTGCTTTTCCAACCAACGCATGTCTAGCCGCACACGGGTACAAATACCTCAGACGAGGGAGATAATTCGAGATCCCTCCAGTATTTGGTGAGCCAGACATTGTAATTTGCCTGGTGGAAACCGAGCTGATTTCGTTTCCAACGATCAACTTAAGAACTTTCGCTCCATGCCCGCCCCTCTCGATCAACGAACACATCCCGCTTGTGTTATACATCATTCGCCTTCACTTTTTGCCGATTCTGACCAAAGGAGCAAAACCTCAGCAACCATGTATCCGCGGCGGTATCCACTGAGCAAACTCAGACGCGTTGCGCTCGAACAACAGGGCTTGTTGCGAGCGGCTCCGTACGGCCGAGGTCGGAGCGGAACGGCAAAAACAATTCGGCAGCTCGGTTATGTGCAAATCGACACGATTTCCGTAGTGGAACGTGCCCACAATCACGTACTTGGCACCCGAGTGCCTAATTTTCGACCACACCACCTCGACGAGCTACAACGTCGCGGGGAGATATTCGAATACTGGTATCACGCCGCCGCCTATCTGCCGATGGAACACTATCGGTTCGCACTCAGGCGCATGCACCAGTTCAAGAACAGCGACAAGTGGTATCGCAGCCGTGATAAGAAGCTCAATGCCAAGGTGTTGCACCGAGTGACGGTGGAGGGACCTTTGCGTGCGCGGGACTTTGAAGGCGAACACAACTCCAAGGGTTGGTGGGATTGGAAACCAGCAAAGTTGGCTTTGGAGCAGCTGTATCTCCAGGGAGACCTGATGATACTGAGCCGCGATGGGTTTCAAAAAAAATACGATCTCCCTGAACGGGTTCTGCCCAGTGACGTCGTTACAACACCACCCAGCGATGAGGAGTTTGCGCAGCACTTGATTGACAATACGCTCCGTAGCCACGGCTTTGCGACGCCCAGGTCGATCACATACAACCGTCGCGACAATCCCCTGCGAACAGCGGTCAAGCGCTTGCTCGACGAGGCCGAAGCCAGTGCCTCACTCATCTCGTTTGAGCTGCCCAACGGCGAGCGAGTTTTTGCCGACCCCGAGTTAATGGAGCAGCGCGCACCGAGCGCACCCAGAAACGTCAAGATCCTTTCTCCGTTCGACAACGTGGTGATACAACGAGATCGGGCGATGGCGCTGTTTGACTTTGACTATCAGATCGAATGTTACGTGCCGGAACCGAAGCGCCGGTTCGGTTATTTCAGCCTGCCACTCCTCTATCAAGATCGGCTGGTCGGGCGAATGGACTGCAAAGCCCACCGAAAAGACAGGCGCTTTGAGGTCAAACACCTGAGCCTTGAAGATTCGTTCACCCGCCGCGGTCGCGAAGAGCAGTTCAGAGTTGCGTTTAGCGACTCGTTACGCACCTTTGCGACGTTCAACCAATGCACCGATGTGACGATCAAAAACGTTACCCCTGCATCATGGAAACGATATCTGTCGTGAAGATTCTCATCTTCCTGGTCATGTGCGCTGCGTCAGCCGCACAAGCCATCGACTATCCCCGAATCGAATCAGGCCAGAGTTTCTCGGCGATACAATCTTTGGCCACCAGCCGACCCACCGCCCAGTTGGCATATGCAAAGGCTCCACAGCAGTATGGTGAACTCTGGCTTCCGGAAGGCAGCGGTCCATTTCCCGTGGTCGTTTTCATTCACGGCGGCTGCTGGCTCAACGCCTTCGACATCACTCACACCCACGCCGCCAGCACCGCGTTGGCGGAGGCAGGTTATGCGGTCTGGTCGCTGGAATACCGACGGATCGGTGATCCTGGCGGAGGATGGCCCGGTACTTTTGACGACATCTCCCGCGGTGTGGATCACCTTCTCGAACTTGTCGATCGCTACCCGTTGGACATCAGCAGGGTCTACCTGGCGGGGCACTCTGCGGGTGGCCATTTGGCTCTGTGGGCAGCCACACGAGAGACACCTGGAAAAAATGCGGTAAAGATCGCGGGCGTCATCACCCTCGCGGGAATACTCGATCTCGAGTCCTACGCTTTCGGAAACTCGAGTTGCCAACGAGCGGTGGTGCAACTGATGGGTGGGTCCGCAAAGCAGTGGCCCGACCGCTATCGGCAGGCATCCCCTTTGCACCGTTTACCCACCACCGTCGCTACCACGCTGATCCAGGGAACTTCGGACACCATCGTACCGATGAGCCAGGCCGAGGCCTACTATGAATCAGCCCATCAACGCGATCCTGAGGCACCTGTTTGGCTGCGACCTGTCGAGGGCGCTGGACATTTCGATCTGATTCATCCCGGCACGGATGCCTGGCAGCAACTGCTCGAGGTGCTCGCGAACTGATGCCCATGACACGCGCACAATGCCTCGAGGCAGACAAAATCGATCCTCTGGCCAGGTACCGAGACGCCTTTGTGCTCCCACCCGACACAATCTACCTGGACGGCAATTCCCTCGGCCCATTACCTAAAGCCGTAGCTGGCTGTTTACACGATACGGTCGTCGAACAATGGGGACAAGGTCTCATCGGCAGTTGGAACGACCACGACTGGATCGGGCTTGCCGAGAGGTTGGGAGAAAAGATCGCCCCGTTGATTGGCGCCGGACCAGGTCAGGTGATCGTCGCGGATTCGGTATCGGTAAATCTCTACAAGCTGTTGGCAACCGCGCTCTCACTTCGGCCGGGGCGGACGATAATTCTTTCCAGTGAAGACAATTTCCCGACGGACCTCTACATAGCCCAAGGTTTGACCGCGCTGTTGGGCAGGGAACGCTGCGAGCTTGTGATTCTCGAGGGTTCCCGACTCATGAAGGCGATCGGCGCCAACACCGCCGTGGTCATGCTCACACACGTCGATTTCCGTAGTGGTCGACTCTACGACATGCAATCGATCACCCAACAGGTACACGACGCAGGGGCGCTGATGTTGTGGGATCTCTCACACAGTACCGGTGCATTACCGCTGAAACTGGATGCCTTCGATGTCGATCTGGCCGTGGGCAGCGGCTACAAATATCTCAACGGAGGTCCAGGCGCGCCGGCGTTTCTGTATGTTGCTGCGCGACATCTCGGGAACGCTACGCAACCGCTTCGGGGCTGGATGGGCCATGCCGAACCGTTTGCTTTCAGGCCCGGCTACGAACCGGCACCAGGGATCCTGAGATTCCAGTCGGGTACCCCGCCGATACTCTCATACCGGGCGCTGGAGGCAGCACTGGCGTTATGGGACAACGTCGATCTCGATCAGCTGCGGGACAAATCCGTACTTTTGTCGGAGACCTTCATCGAATTGGTACAGGCCAGTGAGGTGCTCTCGGATTTTGTACTGAATTCGCCACGCGAGGCAGCCGAACGCGGCAGCCAGGTCTCGTTCGCGCACCCTTTAGGGTATGCCATCATGCGTGCACTCATCGACCGTCGAGTCATTGGAGATTTTCGTGAACCGAACCTGCTCCGGTTCGGATTAGCACCGATGTATACCCGCTACGTAGATGTCTGGGATGCCGTTGCGCACCTGGATGGTGTGATGTTGAACCGGGAGTACGATACACCGGAATTCCGCGAACAGCCGCGGGTGACATAATGAACTTCCCCACCACGAGTAGCGAGGTACTCGCCGCTACCCCTGTGTCAGCGAGGTGCCCGCTGAGCCAGGAAGCGATCCGGACTGCTCAGAATACGGTCCAAACCGAGGCGAGAAGCCATCTTGAATCGGACCGCTCGAGGCAGGTTGCGGCGCAAATGGGCACGATCTCTATACAGGAAGTGACCATCGATCACCGATTCGCACGATCGTTCGTTACATAGGCTTTCCGACGGCACCAACGCCGTTATCCTGGAATCAGCCTGTGCCAGGTTGCGCAAGAGTTGATCCACCAGCACAAAAGTACTGCTGAGTTCGTCGAATTTCAGCTCAGAGACACCCTCGTCACAACCCTGGTGAGAAAGGCCGGTGGCACGCGCATTGACGCAGGGCACCGGATTGTGAGGCCACATCGGCACCTCGCCGATCAAAGTGACTCTCGGGATCGACTCCAGAAGCTTATCAACCGTATTGGTCAGCGACACTTCCAACTTCAAGAGCCCCGACGCCTGGTTTCCGTCGGGTGTCAGCGAATCAACCAGCGGAGTCCAGCTGGAAGCAAGTACAACGACATCGATTTTGCCGCCTTGTTCGGCCAGAAAACGAAACATACGCGTACGTCCAGCGTGGCAATCCCGGTTGTACTGCTCGTTTTTGATGTGAACGTACACACCTCGACCGTCTACGTTTGCGGGGCATGACCGATACAACAGTATGCTAACGCTGTTGTGCCTGGTTCCTTGAACCATGGCCGCTTCCAACAACGGCGCCATGTGCTCAGCATGGCTGTCCCCCCACAAAATCACCTTGTGCTCGGCTTCCTTCCATGGGGCACCAAAAACCATCTGATCAACGAACGGACTCAACTGTTCCTGCTCGGGATGCCATTGCCACATCGCGTGAAGACTGGCCATCGGCAAAACATGATCCGGCAATCGATACTTGGCCCCGTCGGTGACGAGTACTGCCGTCGCAGCAATCGTGAGCAACATCACGCACATCACGGCGATAGGCGACCTGGTATTTGCCAGAAACGAGGAACGTCTGAATGGCTGCTCGATAAAACGCCACGACAGCCAGGCGAGTAATACCACCCCGGCGACCAGGCCAAAACCGGCAGTTACCGGGATACTCCCGACAAAATAGTGACGCCCAATTACCAACACCGGCCAGTGCCACAGATACAATGAATAGGATATCAGCCCAACTCCTCTGAACAGCCGATTACCCATACACCGAGCAACAACAGATGAGTCACCTTTCGGCCAAATCAACAGAGCACTCCCGATGCAAGCGTAGAGCGCGTTTGCTCCCGGAAACGACGAGTTGTGGTCCAGGCCAAAAAAGCCGTAGCCAATGAGACCAAGGCCGAGCACGTTGACCACCTCGCTGAGGAAAGGCCGCACGCGTACTACCGGCATAAACACCAGCAAACCACCGAGCGCCAACTCCCAAGCCCGGGCCAGAGGATTGTAAAACGCAGCTTTGGATTCCGAACCGACCAACAACACGGCATACACAAAACTGGCAACGACGATGACGCTACAAGCAACAATAAAATATGTTCGCCGACCTTCCCGAAAAGTCATGAGCACGACAAGCGGCCAAACCAGATAAAACTGTTCTTCTACGGCCAGCGACCACGTATGTAACAGAAGTTGAAATTCAGCCGCTTGATCGAAATAACCGGTGTTGGCGTAAAAAAACAGGTTGCTCAACGCAAACAATGCATAACGGGCGCTTTCACCCACATCGGCATAATCGCCCGGCATGAGCAGAAAGTAGCCACTGGCAAGACAGAAGGCGATCACCGCCAGCAGCGCGGGGAAAATCCGCCGAAACCGACGCAGATAAAAATCCTGCAAAGCACCCGCCTGCCCTGCCTGGGCCACCAGGATCCGGGTTATCAGGTAGCCGGAGATGACAAAAAAAACGTCCACACCCGAATATCCACCGGGCACGTTGAGAATCGGCAATTCGAAGTGATAGAACAGCACACTGAGCACCGCGATGGCGCGCAAACCGTCGATATCGGGTCGATAACGCCGCTCGGGTTGATCCGGTCGATAGGCCTTGAGACGGTTCGGGTCAATGCTCACAACGGTGTCCTTTCCATTGCGTAAAGTTATCCGCGTTGCAAATGCTGGACCCGACACACTGGCCGAAACGAGGAAATCATCAAGGAAATCGGTCACAGACCTCTCAAAACGACGCCATCTGTGGGTAGGTAATCGCTACCCCTGCTCTGGCATCCATCGAATCCACCGGGTTATTAGACAACCCGAGTTACTCAACTAAGATTTAATCGAACGGTCAAGGAAGACCCAATCCCGCCGTGTTCCACCCAAGGGTGGCGCGCGGCGCGTGTTGTTGCATGTTCAACCAACCGCGAAT
>JACZXA010000044.1 GCA_022571865.1 Pseudomonadota bacterium | reverse complement strand
ACCTGGCCGACGAGCTGGCCCGGCGCCTGGGGCGCGATCGGACTTGGCTGGTGGACTGGCCGCCCGACTGCAAGGACGCAAACGACGTGCTGCTAAAGCACGGGGTGGAGAAGGTCCGGGAGTGTATCGAGGCGGCCAAGCCGTACCCGGTGGTTGGGGTTTATACCTTCGAGGAGTTCGGCGCGCACCTCTGTTGCGATGTAAGAGATCTTCGACCACAGAGGCTCCGCGGCCAGAGTCAGGTGAATGGTACGTGAGCGACGGTCCCTGTCGTTCTCCCGCCGTTCCACGAGGCCCTGCTTCTCGAGGCGGTCGATATGCCCGACGAGGGTGGGGCCCTCGATACCGATGAACTTGGCCAAGTCTTTCTGCACCATGCCGTTACCGCCGAGGCGGAGATATGCCAGGACGAACCAGGTTCCCTGGGTCACGCCTGCGGGCTTGAGGCGGCGATCCAGCCACCAGCGCCAATGGCGCGCCAAGCTGAGCAGAGGGAAAACAAAGTTCTCGGGCGAGGAGGATGATGAGGCGGGTTCCACTATTTGCTTAGCTTCCTACTTAATAGGGGCCTAACCATATCGCCCTGTGCGATGAGGAGCGTTGATCCGGATCAATTCGATGTTGGTAGTCTGTTGAAAAAAGCCCGCTACCTGCGGCTCGGTACGTACGTTTGCGTATTGTTGCAAATCGATGTGTTGATAAAAATAGGCAACGACGGGCAACGAAACGAGGGACCACGTGGTGAAAGCGTACGAATCGATCCTCATCGTCCTGGACAAGCCGAAGCATGAGCAAGCGGCTATGGAATACGCATCCTACCTGCAGGCGCGAACAGGGGCCCGCGTCGGGCTGGCGTCATTCTGCTGGCACCCGATGGTTGAACAGAGCGCGGTATTGGATTTGCTCCATGCACAGCAGCTGAAAAAGGGTATGTTGTCCGAGCGCGACTCCTGGTTGCAGGATCTACGCGCCCAATCGGGGATGGATTCAAAAAACGTGACCGCCGAGACGGTCTGGACCAACGATATCGCTCGTTGGGTCGCGGGTGCGGTTATGGACGATGGCCACGACCTGGTGGTGAAGTCCGTGCACCACAGCGAGTCGTTTCTGCACACGCGTTTGGATTGGCGGTTGATTCTAGAGTGTCCCGCTCCTCTGCTGATGGTCTCCAACAGACACAATCCGCAACGGTCTGGCAACGTGTTGGCGAGCCTGGACTTAAGACGCCAAGACGTCGAGCACCAGGCACTCAACCTGAAAATCCTAGACGCCGCGAGCTACGTCGCGAAACTCGTCGACGGCACCATGCATTGCGTCTACGTGATGGAGTTTTCCGAGGTGTTGCACGGCCTCGACGTTCGCTCCGTGCACGAAAAGGCGGAAAAAAAGGCTTCCACCTTGCTCGATGTGCTGATCGAGCCGTACGGCGTCTCGAAGGCGAACGTCCACATTCCGGATGGCAAGGTAGAGCGATGCGTGCAACGCGTTGTACACGAGATCAACGCCGATTTATTGGTCGTCGGTACGTCTGCCAACAAGGGTCTGACCGGCGCGTTGCTCGGCAACTCCGCCGAGCGTATTCTCACCAAGGCGCCTTGCAACGTGCTGGTCATCAAGCCGTAGGAAGGTACGGACTACTGAAGTTCGCTAATGGGAGGAGCCCATATACATCGCGGAATTAGAGATTCTCGGTTCAAAAGCTGGCAGGTGCTTGCACTGTCTGCCAATGGCCTTCAATTATTTCGATGTTTGAGATTAACCAGGACCCTGCGTCTTTGACGAGGGTGAATCTCTCTGTAACGTTGAGATTGGGACCCGCAACTTTCACCGGGGACACGGTTGCTGTGCCATCATCATTCATGACGGTCGTCGCTTCTTCAATCGGTATTGCCAGATTGTAAAGAGCGTCAGAGTCCATGAGCGCGGTCATGATTTCTCGCGCATTTCGCAGCGTCGTACCCTGAACGTTGAAATGGTTGTCAGAAAACAGTGACGCAAAATGGTCGACGTCCTGGGCCAACACGCTTTCCTTAAAGCTATTCAGCAACTCCGAAATAAGGGCCTCGTCACGCCCCTCGCTGAGCTGGCACCCCAATAGCGACAGCAAGCAAGCGACGCGTATTCCTATTGTTTTCATGGCCTTCATGATTCAGACATTTCCTTTCTGGTCTATCACCTTTGTAAGGAGATAGCCGCTCCAATATAACCATCCAGAAATGTCTGATTGAGTCTGAACCGAGTCATGTGTTTATGGATTGATCTCGATCAAGGTAGCGCTCCGCATCGACAGCGGAGGAACAGTGTTGTTACCTCAGTAGCCCCGTCATTGCTTGATAGAGCTGGAATTGAACGGCCGCGTTCTCGAAGAGATGTTGCTCAGTAGGACGACCCTAAGGAGCCATGGGAGCGGCAGTCGCATCGAACTGTCATTCCTGTGATATTCCAGTCCTTCAACCGCGCATTACAAAGTTGACGAAGCAGGACTCGATGCGGCCGATCGTCGCATCATCGAGCCAACTTGAAGTCGGTTGTCTTTTTTCATCACGAGCTCGTTGCAGAGCGAAGTTACGTACGCCCAGATCCGCCAGCGTTTCCGCCAGCCGGACGACATCGTCCCGGGACAGCAGGGTAAGATCGAGCGTCGTTCGAAACTCATACGCGATACCGTGATCGAGAATCAACCGTGCGCTTGCAAACGCCCTGTCACCGCTTCCGGGCACACCGGTGATTGCGTCGTAGCGATTCAACGGGGCTTTGATGTCCATGCCCACCCAGTCGATTAATGGTAAAAGCTGGCGTAGGCGATTTGGATAGGGCCCGGCCGTATGCAGACCAACCTCAAAGCCGAGCGCGGCGATTTCACGCACCGCGGCGAACAGTGCTTTTTGTGACGTTGGCTCACCCCCGCTGAATACCACCGCATCGAGCAGCCCACGGCGTCGGTTAAGAAAGTTGCGTACCGGCGTCCAGGTATCCACTGTCTGTGGCTCAGGCGATTGCAGCGATGCGTTGTGGCAGTAACCGCAACGCCACGGGCAACCCCGGCAGTAGACGACGGCAGACAAGCGACTCGGATAGTCGATCGTCGTCAGCGGCGTCAATCCACCGACAGCGAGCCTAACCCTCGGGCTTGGCGGTGGGTTCTCTAAAGTGGCAACGCTCGGCATGTTCGGCCTTTTTGCCGTGGTTGAATTGCGAAACCGGGCGGTAATATCCCATTACCCGCGTCCAAACCTCACATGGTTGTCGTTCGTGATCCGCAAGATCAAAGTTTTGCCTCATCTTGTCATTAACTCCCGGTTCGTTGATATTTCTGTGCGATGAGTAGCTCATCACAATGTGGACAGAACGGATGTTCACCCGCGACGTAGCCGTGAACGGGACATATTGAGAACGTTGGCGTCACGGTGATGTATGGCAGCCGGAAATTTTCGAGCGAGCGGCGTACGAGCGCCTTACACGCCGCACCACTCGAGATCCGTTCTCCCATATAAAGGTGCAGCACCGTGCCGCCGGTATATTTCTGTTGCAGCGGTTCCTGTCGTTCAAGCGCTTCGAACGGGTCGTCGGTAAATCCCACCGGTAGCTGCGAAGAGTTCGTGTAGTAAGACGCAGCACCTTCTGGCAAATCGGTACCCGCTTGCAGAATACCGGGATAACGTTTCTTGTCTTCTTTGGCAAAGCGGTAGGTCGTACCTTCGGCCGGTGTCGCCTCGAGGTTGTACATGTGTCCTGTCTGCGCCTGAAACGCGATCATCCGCTCGCGGATATGATCAAGGAATCGACAGGCGAATTCCGTGCCCCACGCCGTGGTGATGTCCTCTGCGTCGGCCGTGAAGTTCCGGATCATCTCGTGAATGCCGTTTACCCCCAACGTCGAGAAATGGTTTCTCAAGCTCCCGAGGTATCGTTTGGTATAGGGGAAGAGATCGTCATCGATGTAACGTTGGATCACCTTGCGTTTGATCTCAAGGCTCTGGCAACCAAGCGCAAGTAACTCATCGAGCCGCTCGAACAAGGCAGCTTCGCTGCCACGGTAGAGGTATCCGAGGCGCGCGCAATTCACCGTTACAACTCCGATGGAACCCGTTTGCTCGGCGGATCCGAACAGGCCATTGCCGCGTTTCTTCAGCTCTCGGAGGTCGAGTTGCAACCGGCAGCACATCGAGCGGACCATGCTGGGTTCGAGCTCTGAGTTGATGAAGTTCTGGAAATACGGGACGCCGTACTTTGCCGTCATCTCGAACAGCCCGTCGACGTTGGGTGTGTCCCAGGGGAAGTCGACGGTGATGTTGTAGGTAGGGATGGGAAAGGTGAACACACGCCCCTTCGCATCACCCTCCGTCATGACCTCTATGTAGGCGCGGTTGATCATGTCCATCTCATGGCGTAGATCACCATAGGTGAACGGCATCTCTTCACCGGCAATTATGGGGATCTCGGCACACAGGTCATCCGGGCATATCCAGTCGAACGTCAGGTTGGTGAACGGCGTCTGAGTACCCCAGCGTGATGGCACGTTTAGATTGAAGATGAATTCCTGGATGTTTTGTTTGACGACCTCGTAAAGCAGGCGATCCTTGCGCACAAACGGCGCGAGATAGGTGTCGAACGAACTGAAGGCCTGCGCGCCCGCCCACTCGTTCTGCATCGTGCCGAGAAAGTTGACCATTTGACCGATCGCGCTGGACAGGTGGCTTGGTGGCGCGGCGTCGATCTTGCCAGGTACGCCATTGAGGCCTTCGGCGAGAAACGTACGCAGCGACCAGCCAGCACAGTAACCGGCCAGCATATCGAGGTCGTGGATGTGCAGGTCGGCAAGTCTGTGCGCGTCTGCAATTTCAGGCGGGTAAACCCGGTTCAGCCAGTAGTTGGCGATGAGCTTCCCCGAGGTGTTCAGAATCAAACCGCCGAGGGAGTATCCCTGGTTGGCATTCGCATTTACCCGCCAGTCCGTCCGCATAAGGTACTCGTCTACCGACGCGACAACGTCGATAAGGATGCGCCGGTCTTCACGCAGGCGAGTATGCTGGCTGCGGTAACCGATGTAAGCCCGCGCCGTGTCGAGATGACCCGCGGTGATAAGAACTTGCTCGACGACATCCTGAATCTGCTCTACCGAGAGCCCACCGCCGTGACGGTGTTGCAGGACCTCGATCACCTCAATGGCGAGGGCGTTGCTCGTGTGCGTGGCGAATTCGCCCGTTGCCTGTGCTGCCGCGTTGATGGCGGCGACGATCTTGGTACGATCGAAGGGAACCAACGTCCCGTCACGCTTGGTGATGAAGGTGCAGGGTAGCGGAGGCGCCGGCATACTATATCTTGTGTGTAATTCTGGAAGCACCACAAGATATGGTATTTCGACCCTTCGATGTATAGGTAGTTCTACGTAATAGACCGGCGCAGTCGCGGATTCTGATTGGATTTAAGAAATAGACACCAGCTGATATTCTTGGTGATGCTGAGTACACAAAGCTGGTTCGCGCGCGAGAGAAGAGTGCCCCGCGTACCCAGCATCTTTGCCGAGCATGCGCGTGAAGACACCGCGCGGATATCGTGGAAAACCACTATACGTAGTCGGCCCTTCGCTAGCGGCAGGGCGTCCATGCCCTGCAAGTCGGCCGCTGCAATTCCCATGCTGGTAATTCCACGAGAAGTATAGATATCTCCTATGATCGAAGCCTTTAATCAGGGCCGACTACATAGGGTTTGTTTTACGACTTGTTAACAGTTCCCACTCAGGGGTTAGTCGAACCTTCAGCGTTCGCTCGATGCCAATAATAGAAAGTCCTCCGCCGGTAGGGCGATCTGGTGGTCTGGGCTTAACTGATAATCCTTGAAGATGTGCTCGGCATACGGAATCTGAAAGGAACCATCCGCCAGTCGGTTGGTCGTGTCCTTCAACCGGTACACATAGTGGCCGCAGGTGTAACAATTCTTCTTACTGAAGTGATAACACAGGCAGACCTTGTCGCGCACAACAAGCTTCCTACCATTCTTGCCAACGCCAGTTGCCTCGTAGGCATCCAGATAGGCACATTTACCTTGTGCGTTAAGTGCATACCCGAAAGGTTCGCACTGCGGCTTGACGTTGGAATTGAGGCACGGGCTCGTAACGAGCATGCGCAGCGGATAGCCCGTAGGCGAGACCGAGGAGACCACCACGTCTTCCTCGTTGGCTTGGAAGTAATGCTGCTTAACCTTGGCGGGTAATCCAGCTTCCCGGCTTACGGCAAACCGCGTGGCCACCTGCACCGCGCCCGCCCCGGCACGCAGGAACTCCACCGCATCGGTACCAGTAAAAATGCCACCGGCCGGAATCACCGGGATATCCAGTGTTGCATCCCCGAAGAACCGCTGCACATCGGCCGTGATGTCTTTCAGGCTGTATTCCCGCCAATCGTCACCGAAGCCGAGGTGCCCACCCGGCAGGGGTCCTTCCACCACCACGTAAACTTCCAGAAGTAGTGATGATGAGGCAGATTAGCGCTTTGTAAAAACTCATGACAGATCAGATTTTGCCGAGCAACTTCATCATCCAAAATTGCGTCGTTGAATTTAGCCGACAGCGCCGCTGGTTCTTTTCAGTGCGGAAAATACTTTTACGTTGGGGCAGAAGATGTTGTCGCCTTCTTCGTTGCCGGCCAGCCACCTTTCGCGGGTACTTGGGATTTGATGGCAACCTCCTTCGCTAACAGCGCCGAATTAACAATTTTGCGGACACAACGACACAACCGTTCCGTCCGGCAAGGTGATCATCCGTATGAGCCCGGAAAGAGAGCCGTCCCTGGCACGGCTGGCTTCCACGGTAACGGTCTCGCCGATGGCGTTCTCGAAATGGCTCTTGCTTATGCCGCGGACTCGGAAAAACTTGGGCGACGGTCCTTCGAACGACCATGTCCGGGCTTGGGCGCCCTTCGCATCCACGGACAACCCGATGTGGGGATTCCCCCAGTCGATCTTGGTGAGCGTGCCGGTCCGCGTGAATTGCTGGTCGAAGTCGAAAATGGCCGTCATGTTGTGGTGCGCCCACGCCGGCCCCATCAAAACCAGGGTAAGTGCAAGGGAAGCAAAAACACTTTTTATCATGATGATGCCCCTATCGACTATCCCGCCACTCGGAATGCGGGGGTCTAAATCTTAGCCCTTCTTTCCGGGCAGTCCTTGATTGTGATCAAGAAGTGGCACCGACGGTTCCCAGACACTGAGTCCACCGATCAAGGGGAAGGGCCACAACATTGATCGAGATCTTTGCGCTAATCGGCGTTGGCGTAGCGGTACTTTTCATTCTACGGTATACACACAGACCGCATTGAGCCAAGCGTGGTTAGGCAGGTCTGCCGAGAAAACGGCTGCGTATACTGCTCTGTGAGCCTCTTCCCCGACGTACCACCTTGGGTATCTAGTCTGACGACAGCTCCTCATCAGCAGGTTGTTGGCTCTCTTGCTTGTCCTTCATGGCCGTTCTTGTCGATTCGCCCTCAATTTTGAGCGGCAGCTAAGAGAACCGTAGCCGACAAAATCGCTGGAAGCAGCCTAACGTCGCTAAGTTCCCATACCCGTCGTTCGCGACTCGCTCCATAGAACGCCTGTGTGAGACGCGTGTTATGCCCGCTCGCAGCAGATAGATACAGGGGGCGTCGCGCTGGGAACGACAAAAACGTCCCTCCCTCCAGCGAACCGAAGCTCAGAGAATTGATCTTGATCAAACTAGATTTTTTTATGACGTGCTATAAGCCGAAGCAACTGAATAAATCGTATACCGCCATTAACCTGGGGGGGATCGGGATATGACTGCTGAAAACGCTGGTGTGGCGGCCCGCATAGCCACGCTGATGTATGGAGTCATCTGCTACACCATCTTTTTTCTGACTTTCCTTTATGCGATTGGCTTCGTCGGTAATCTACTGGCGCCGAAAACCATTGACGGCGAGCCGACCATGGGGATGATGCAGGCACTTATCGTAGACCTTGTATTGCTCGGCGTTTTCGCCGTTCAACATTCTGTGATGGCGCGCCCCGGATTCAAGAAGATGTGGACACGCGTCGTGCCCGAGGCGGCGGAACGCAGCACTTACACACTTTTTTCGAGTCTGGCGTTGATATTGCTTTTCGCTTATTGGCAGCCAGTAGGCGTTGTGGTGTGGAACGTCACGAATCCCATTGGCGCCGGCGTTCTGTGGGCCGGGTTTACGTTTGGCTGGGGATTGGTGCTGGCCGCGACGTTCCTGATCAACCACTTCGATCTCTTCGGACTACGCCAGGTATGGTTGTTCTTTCGCAAGCAACCCTATACGCAACTCCGATTCGCAGAGCCGTGGCCCTATCGGGTGATCCGTCATCCGCTCTATATGGGCTGGTTCTTCGCGTTCTGGTGCACGCCGACGATGACGGCGACGCATCTGATATTCGCGGTGATGACGACCGCGTACATCCTGATCGCGATCCAGCTCGAAGAGCACGACCTAGAACAGGCACATAAGGATTACGCGGCGTACAAACAGCGTGTACCTATGCTGATCCCGCGCCTAATTCGCAAACAGCGACAGGCATTACCGTAGGGATTCACACTGTCAGCCTGCAGCGTTGGCCAATCGGAGTTCAAGGGAGCATTCTAATGGCAACGGCAGCTTACGCGATCCGGAAGATTCTTTGGGGCAATATTGTTTTCTTCTCCGTAACTGCCTTGGTGGGATTAATCGGCACGCCTCTTTATATCTATAACTATGGAGTCACTGGCTCAGAAGTTGCTTTATGCGTGTTTTTTGTTGTTGTCACTCCATTGAGCATCACCGTTGGGTATCACAGGTTGTTTGCCCATGCAGCCTATAAAACAAATGCGGTGATTCGTTTTCTACTGCTTTTTTTCGGGGCCGCTGCGGTTGAACGATCAGCACTCCAGTGGTCTTCGCAGCATAAAGACCACCACCGCTACGTCGACACTGACCGGGACCCATACAGTATAGAGAAGGGGTTCTTCTATGCGCATATAGGTTGGATGCTGTTTTGGCATCACGAAACCGACTATGACAACGTCAAGGACCTGGCGAAAGACCCGCTGATCAGGCATCAGCATCGCTACTATTCTCTTTGGGCCATCCTTGCGGGATTCGTCACGCCCCTTTTCCTTGGCGCGTTGACTGGTCATCTGTTAGGTACCTTCCTTATGAGCGTCTGCCTGCGACTCGCCGTGGTTCACCACCTCACGTTCTTTATTAACTCCATATGCCATATGTTTGGCCGATCGACGTACGATATTTACGCAACAGCGAGAGATAATTGGTTTATTGCCTTTCTTACCTTTGGCGAGGGGTACCACAACTTTCACCATCGTTTTGCCGGTGACTATCGCAATGGCGTGCGCTGGTACCAATGGGATCCGAGTAAATGGATTATCGCGTTTCTGGAGAAAACAGGCCTGGCTTGGGATGTGAGGCGGGTTTCGAATTTCCGCATTCTCGAAGCTCAGTTGTCTGGCGAAAACCGGCGTGCCGCCGACTGGCTTGCCCGGGTAGGGCAAACTATGGGATTCATGTCTTTAGATGAAGTCATCAAATCGCAATATGACAATCTCAGGCAGCAGCTACTCAACTGGGAAGAAGCCGCTAATGAATACAGAACGGTATTGCAACGCCAGGTCGTCGATTGCTCAGCAGCAGTACGAAAATCGGCGCGGCAGAAGCTGGTAGAGGCGCAAGAGCAATTTAAATACACGCGTCGCACCTGGAACGCGCTGCTGAAGCAATGCCCCATTGCTGCATGAAGGGTATCTGTTTTCCGCTGGCGGTCGCGTGGATCCGGGGTTTTCGAGTACCGCGGTTGATATAGCTGCACGTTGATATCGCCTGGCATTTTGAAATGGGTAACGAGTCCAAAACCTCGGTCGGCAAACGCGTCTGTAAATTCCACACCCTTTCCTTGAAGTTCGGCCACCGTTTGCTCGATATCGTCGCAATAGAACGAAACGTCTCGGATCCCGGAGGGTTCGCCATGGTCGCTATCCTCAGTGACCGCGGGATGCACGCCCATGTCGGCTTCGGGTAAGTCGAAGATTAGCCACCCATCGCTAACGTCAGTGTGGGGGAATCCAAGCTTGTCCCGAATGAACTGACGCAGCTCCTCCGGTTCGGATCATCCAGACGGAGACCAATGCCGGAGGACTACGAACTGTCCCACCTTGGCTCTACGTGGACACGTTACTAGAGTTTTTTCCGCGATTCATTTCAGCCGAAAATCTGGCGCGGCGTCTGAGAGAAATATATCCAAATATCGACGAGTTGGAAGAGATCTCAATCGAAAAACGCATAACGATAAACGAGCCAAGGGAGGGGACGAACATCGGTGCATTTACCGTAGTATCGCCAAGTATCGGACATTACCTGTATCAGGTAATGGAGTCAGACAAGACTCCTGAGTCAGTAAAGATTGCCGAAGAAGATAGGGCAAGCGCCAGTGTATTTGGAGCGCTTAAAAGGGTCGTCAACGCAATTCGGGCGGCTTGGGGGGAAGAGATATTCTCGTCGGAGGAAACTGGCGCAGAAAACGAAATGAGTGTCGTGCAGTATGCAGAGTTGTGCGGCGATCACATTCTTCTCACAGGAGACGCAGGTCGCTCCAGCCTCATGAAAGCAGCTGACTATCTGGAATCTCAGGGCGCAACGCTGCCAGGGTTAAAGGTGTTCCAGGTTCCTCATCACGGCTCTCGACGTAACGTTTCGACTGAGGTACTAGACCGCTGGCTTGGTACTCGAAGAGCATCGAAAACAGAAGACACCTCCTTCGAAGCAATCATTAGTGCTTCTAAGGAAGATGAGGATCATCCTCGAAAAGCAGTAGTTAGGGCGTGCATACACCGAGGCGGCACGGTCGTTTCAACCGAGGGAAACACCGTCTGTTCATACAAAGATGCTCCTAGTAGAGGCTGGTCACCGGCTGTGCCGCTCCCATACCCGGAAGACCAAGAAGAGCCCTAGTAGCGTAGCCGCTCTCTATCCGCCTGCCGAATTCCCGTTCACCCGTAAAATCCAATTCAGTGCAATCAAACGAATAATTTCCGCGGGATATATCTATACCCCTCGATGAATGCCAGGGAATGGGTGTGTAAGCCGGCGGACAAAGTGATGCCGTCAATCCCACCATCGAGCGCTGCGCGAAGACGCACCCGCAAAGTATCAGCCGGAGAACCCATGGTGAGCTTCTCCATCACGTTGATGAAGACGGCCCCATCGCCACGCTTGCGTGCCATGGTGTCTTCCACGGTTCTTCGCTGGGCCAGGTAGAGATGTTCGAGCCCGAATTTCACAGTGGATTTGTCAAGATCGTCCTTCGAATTTTTGTGGCGGGCGGCTTTTGCCTTGGTGAAGCGGGTGCGCAGCTTCTTGTCTGCAACAAACAGCGACATGGCGTCAGATGTGGCCCGATACCGCCTAAACGACAGGCTTCCAGAGCCAGATCGGTGGTTGAGATGTCGACGCCGATGCCACCTATCATGATCGGAACATATTGCGACGTCCCCAGCGCCAGCCGAAAGTCGTCTACGATGTTCCCGATCTGCATGTGGATGTCTCACGCGCATTAACGCACTCACCGGAGAAGGCGGCGAGCGACAAGTGGAATATAGTCCAGCACTGGTAGCCCAGCTATCGGTACATATACCTATGACTCGCATCGTTAAGCGTTTCGGAAACTACGTATAGCACCCAACGATTAATGCGCCGTAATGTCACGCAGATTAGATAACTCGCCAGGGGGACGCTAAGGTGCGTATGTCGAATTGTTACGCTGTTGCGATCCTAGTGGCATTGTCATCAGTAAACGAGGTGAGTTTTGCTGCTGAACTGCATTTCGCACCGGTTTACCAGATCTTGCGGAACCAATGTGGAAACTGCCATCACATGGGTGGTGCGAGTTCTTGGGTGATAGACATGCCACCAACAACCGACAAATACTCTCAGTGCCTTGCGCAAGCCAATCTGTCCGCACAGCACCAATGCACGACGCACCAACAGCTCGTTGAAGTGCCCGGTCCTGACATACCGGCTTGGGTGCGCCCACAGCAAGCAGCAAAGAGTGAACCTTACGTCAACGCATGCGTGGTCGAAGAAAGCTTTCACATCGGCGTATCGTTACCTGAAAAACTACCCGATGTGTCCTGCAGGATGATTCTCGATTGGATCACCGCCGGTGCAAAATTCTAGAACCCGATCGCGATCAAGAAACGCGCCACCGAGCGACCACCTTCAATACATCATGAAGTAAGTGGAACCGACGAACAGAACGGCTGCGAGAACCAACGTAATCAGGACACTGCGCCAAGGTTTAGACATCTAGTACTCCTCGAGAGGGAAACTGGATTCGCTCGGAGTCCACCTCAGAGTCCCCATGGAATCAGTCGGCCCCAATAAATCACACCAACCCATAGGAATAACGAGGCCGCCGCGATGAAATTGGCCGGTGGTGGAGCGTCATCTCCCGGCCCCAGACCGTCGACGGCCCGAGACATGCTACTAGTATTCAAGGCGAGGAGGTTGATTCCAGCAAGAGCAATGAAGGTCAGCTTCACTTGCAGGAAGTGGTCGATCACCAAAGCTTCAACGGGATGAGTCTTCACATTGGCCCAAAGACCCGTCACGAAGAAGAGTCCAGTGAAGACACACAGGCCGAACCCTAACACGGACCATGGTAGGAGCTTGCGCAGCGATGCGACCGGCATGCGTTTCGCGACACCCAGCAGCCGTAAGTCAAAAATGGCCACGATGCCGACCAGGAGCGTCAGCCCGATGAAGTGTAGGATCTCGCTCAGCGGCCAGGCCCACCGGTAGGCGCCGATTAGATATTCAACAAAAGCCAACTGGAGAAAGGTTTCAGGTAATCCTTGCACCAGGCGTCCTCATTTTCCGTAAACCGATGGGTGCTGTTGCACGCCTTGCTCTGATGATTTGATCCAGCCCAAACCACGTCCAACGAAGTAACCGATAAGCAGCACCACGACCGCCACGACGAGGACGGCGGCCGCAGTTTGGAGCTTCGTGGGTAGCGTGTATGCCATCAACCGCCCTGCCGTAGTCGCGATGAGCCAGACAGCAAGCAACGTACCCGCCAGCATCTTCGCCTTCTTCGACCCGGCCGCCGTATCCAGATTCGCTCCTTCGCCAAATACATGGGCTTGAAGCTTTCGTATGATGACGATGGCTAACGTGACTGCCCCAAGCTTGATGTAGAGAGTCGCATCTACGAAGAACTTGGTCGGGTACAGGGACAAGAGCACCATGCCAGTCACAGCATTGATCCAAAAACCGACGTACATGAGAGGGAAGAAGTCCTCCATCGGCTCCAGCGGCATAGAGCGGGCAACACCCAGGATCCGCATCGCTGTTGCACCGCTGATGCCTACTAGAAACGCCAGGCCGATCGTGTGAAAGGCCAGAACCGCGACGTATGCTGTGGAAGACTCCTTCACCCACATGGAGAAGCTACTGGCTTCGATCGCCTGCAACATCTCCATCATGTTCTTATCCTTGCTTTTCCCGTCTCATCTATCATCGCCTCTGTGTATGCTACTTTGGTTAGCCCGACACCATTCGTAGATGTATCCTGCAGCACACAAGACACTCAATTTGATCCAGATTAAATTCCGTGGATTCAGAAGACTCTAAACACGGAGTTGGACGTGGTAGGCTGACAGCGATCGATATGGAGGCTTTGTTTGACTGAAATCAACGAAGAACTCGACACCGTCAAACGTGTGAATTCCATCTACAAAGTTCGTCTCGAACGAATGTTGGCCCATGATCAACGGGCTGTTTGGGCGATGCTGACACAACCGTCACGAATGATCGACTGGTTAGCACCCGGGGAGATAGAAAAGCGTAAAGGCGGGGCTGCAAAATTGAATTTTGTCGACAGCGGTATTGTCATCGACAGCACCATCACTGAGTTCGATGAACCCCGCTTGCTCGAGTATTCCTGGAGCAGCCCCGGGGAACGTTTGCGACCGGTGCGATGGGAATTAACCGCTAATGCCCAGGGTACCCGGTTGACACTGGACCTTGGCATCCCGGCCGACGAAGATGTCGCGCGATCCTGTGCCGGATGGGAGGCACACCTGATGATGCTGTTGGCCGCAATTGAAGGCGTGCCCATCAAATTCCCATTTGAGCGATTCCAAGCCACTCGCGAAGCCTATAACACGATGCTCACAAGCGGATAAGGAACAACCCCTTACTCCAGATAGTGACTCGGTGCATACGTAAATGTACTTAGAAACAATTCCAATCCTGTCGGTCTACTCTTCCAGGATTTGTAATTACTGAATTAGGTGGCGGCACAATGGAATACACAAAACACCTAAGCAGCAGAGACATACTCGAGAACGGTGTCCTGTTTTCTTTGATGGCAGCGCTCGCTGAACTTCCAAACCGTTTCGAATCCGCTGAGGAGGATGGTGTATTTACACGATCGCCTGTAGTCGGCAACTACTTTACGAACGAACAACGCATGGTTATAGACGCAGTTCAGATGCAGTTGTTTCCGGACGATGGCAATGGACCCAGTGCGCGGGACCTGCGTGCGCTGTCCTATCTCGAATGGGTAATTACCGATCCTGTTAATGTCGATGACGGTGACCCGAAGTTCATCGGAAAGGGGGTCGAAAGGCTGACTCATGTATCTCAGACAGACCACGGTATGGGATTTGTCGAGTTGACGCCTGAGCTACAAAATAAAGTGCTCAAGCGCATAACACAGTCGAAATTCGGCAAGAACTGGCTATCCCTTCTCATGTACTACTTGACGGAAGCGCTGATGCTGGACCCCTATTACCGTGGCAATCCTGACATGATCGGTTGGATGTGGTTGGAACATCGACCGGGATTTCCCAGACCTGTGGAAGGCAAAACCTACCGGGATTTTGAATAAGCAGGTAACCGGGGTACCCAACAACGGGCGTGAAGCAGCGGGGCCCCGTTAGCTTCATCGGGCAGCAGAGCGATAGACTGCTTATGGAGAATTAATTCACGTCCCACTACATCCGGCCTACCCTTGTTCCAACTACGTTGCAGTACGCGGAAACCGAAATATTGAGGACATTAACGTCCGGGAAATCGCGTAGTCTCAGCGCAACTTGAAACTGGCATACTCGATGAATCGAGTAACCATGGAGTCAAGCGATGGAGGTACTACATCTGTTTCAATCGGATGGCCACAATTTTGTCGGCCACCACGGCCAACCGGCAGGCACAAACACGATCCATGAGGTTGACCAAATGCAATGCGTCGCTGGTCGCGGTATTCGCGGTGATCGATTTTTCGACCATGCCGAGAATTTTCATGGCCAGATCACCTTCTTTGCACATGAGGTTTACCAGGATATCTGCGACAAGTTGAAAATCTCTGACAGACCCGTTTCCGTATTACGCCGCAACGTGATAACTCGAGGAATTGACCTCAATAAACTCATCGGACAGGAGTTCGAAGTTCAGGGCATTCGTTTCCTCGGCACGGAAGAATGCCGACCGTGTTATTGGATGAACCAGGCATTTGGTCCGAGCTCAGAAGATGCTCTTCAAGGTTGCGGTGGGTTGCGTGCACAAATTTTAACCGACGGCATCCTGCGCAAGGATTCCGAAACCCAATAACAACTCACCCCACCATCAAATCAATACATTGGAATCTGCACTGCTCTTTTTACAAACTCGCGTCTGAACGACGATGAGCACCATCAATACAACATGTACAAAGGCGAACGATTCAACAGCATCAGCCACCTGATTGGCGCCTCCCTCGCACTCGCTGGTGGCGCTGTGCTGGTGACCTACGCCGTTATGAGTGGAGATTCCAGCAAAATCGTGAGCTACAGTATTTATGCAGTTACGCTGTTCCTGCTCTATCTCGTCTCCACCCTCTATCACAGTCTACCTGGTCCGGCTAAAACGGTTTTTCGAGTTCTCGATCACCAGGCCATCTACCTTCTGATCGCAGGATCCTACACCCCATTTATCATGGTTGCGCTCAAGGGTGCACTGGGCTGGTGGATGTTTGGAGCAATCTGGGGCCTGGCGGTATTTGGCATAGTTCTGGACGCTCTGCGGCGCCGGGGACCTCGAATAGTTCCACTGATTATCTACCTGGTCATGGGGTGGCTTTGTGTGTTCGCCCTGGACCCGATTATCGCCGCCCTGCCGCCGGAGGGTTTTAGCTGGCTGGTGGCGGGTGGAATTTTCTACACCTCGGGTATCGTCTTCTTCGTCCTCGACCACTGGTACCCCTGGTGCCATGGCGTCTGGCATCTGTTCGTAATCGCCGGCAGCGTTAGTCACTACTTCTCGATTCTGCTCTTGTACTAACAATTTTAGTGAGCGGATATCATGGATTTTTAATATAAGCATTCGGCCTGAGATAAAACCACCAGTTGAGTACCATACACACCCCATAAAACACAGCAAACCCGTATAGGGCATATTCCGGCGTTGTGGCGCCGATCTGCTCTGCAAACACGCTGGGTATGATGAACGCGCCGTATGCGGCCACGGCCGACGTCCACCCCAGCGCGGGACCCGCCTGCTCCTGGTTGAAGACCATCGCGATCGTCCTAAACGTGCTGCCATTGCCAACACCACTCGCCGCAAACAGAACGATGAACAGCACAAAAAAAGGCCAGAAGTACACTTCCGGCGTCGCCGAGCGATAGGCCGCCGTCATGAAGTAGGCAACACCGAGCGCGGATGCCACCATCACTATGGATACTATCTGCGTGACCTTGGCGCCACCCATTTTGTCCGCGATCTTGCCACCAATGGGACGGATCAAAGCGCCGATGAAGGGGCCCATCCACGCATACATCAAAGCGCTCGGTCCGTTGGGATTGATAGTGTCGTGGGTGAGCACGCCGTCTGCTCCCATAATGTGGCTGAACCCGAAGATCACTTTGATCGACAGGGGGAACGCCGCGGAGTAACCGATGAACGAGCCGAAAGTCATTGTGTAGATCACGGTCATCGCCCAGGTGTGCTTGTTGTTGAATATACGGTACTGACGTTTCAAGTTTTCTCTGAGCTCACCAGTCGTCAGGAATCTCAACAGCAACACCGTGGCTGCAATGACAAAAGGTAGAACAACCCACTTGCTCAAGAGTCCGAGCCCCGTGGGAGGCGGGAGCAGCAGGTAGAGACCGATGCTCGCCATAAACAGCGCAATCGCGAGAAGCATCGTGATCTTTGTCATGCTCCAAACCGGATTACCCGGTTTCGGCGTGACCACGTCGGTCGTGATGTTGTTCATGCCGAACCAGCCAAAAAACGCCAGCGGAATCAGGAGCACCAGCCAGATGAATCCGGCGTTGTGGATATAGGTTTCGGTACCGGCCGGGATCTTACCGAGCAGGGTGCCGCTCGTGTTCACCAAGGTTAGCGACTCACCCCCGAAGAGTCCGAACGTCATCACCAACGGAATCAGAATCTGCATGGTGGTGACACCAAAATTGCCCAACCCTGCATTGAGCCCGAGCGATGTGCCTTGCACACGTTTCGGGAAGAAGAAGCTGATGTTCGACATGGAGGATGCGAAGTTGCCACCGCCGAATCCGGACAGCAGTGCCAGGCCCTGGAAAACCCAGAGCGGTGTTTCCGGATCTTGCAGTGCGAAGCCAGCGCCGACCGCAGGAATCATCAGCAAAGCCGTAGTGAAGAAGATCGTATTGCGGCCACCGGCGATGCGAATGAAAAAAGTGCTCGGAATCCGCAGCGTCGCGCCGCTCAAGCCCGCAATCGACGACAGGGTGAAGAGTTCGGTTTGCGAAAACGCAAACCCGAGGTTGAGCATCTGGACGGTTATTATTCCCCAGTACAGCCATACGGCAAAACCACACAAAAGGCTCGGAATCGATATCCAGAGATTTCGGGTTGCGATTGACTGCCCTTTGCTTTCCCAGAACCTGACGTCCTCGACATTCCACTCCTTCAAGTTTACGGTCATGCCTTAAAACCTCTTAGAAATCTTGCACCGATTCGGGCATCTCTTTGCGCGTCGAAATTTGAATGACGTTGTGCATCCAGAACAAGCATATGCACGAGATCACCCACATGAACATCCAGCAACTCGTCCACAGTCCAGTCGCGTCCAGGAGATAACCGAAGATGATTGGGCAGAAAAATCCACCAAGACCGCCGATGACGCCAACCATGCCGCCAACCACTCCTACATCGTTCGGGAAATAATCCGGAATGTGCTTGTAGACGCCCGCCTTGCCCACACCCCATACGGCACCCAGCAGGATGACGAGCCCCGCAAAAATCCACACGTTGGCTTGGAAGTAGATCCGAGTCACACCTTTCGCGAGTAGCGCATTTTTGCTGACGGATTGCCCAACTTCGACAACGGGTTCCTGCCAAACGTGTTTCTTTGGAAGTATGACGAGCTGTTCATCCAGGTCGCGATACGACAGATCGTTCTCGATCAGTTCGTAACGTTTCCCATCGACGACGACGAGTGTCGGCGTCACCTCGGTGACGATACCCGATCGCACTGCCATGATGCCTTCGCCCGGCGACAAAACCTCCATCTTCGGGATAACCAGCATGAAGCTTATGGCAACGGACAGCCCAAGCACCCAATACATCACGGCGCGTGCGCCACAGCGATCGGACAGCCACCCACCGAGCGCGCGAATGATACCCGAGGGAAAACTGAACAGCGCCGCGAGGATGCCGGCTGTGACCAATGGCATGTAGTAGACGTTGACAAAGTACGGGACGAGCCATTGAGAGAAGGCAACGAAGCATCCGAAAACGAGGAAGTAATACAGGCCGAACCGCCACACTCTCACGGACTTCAGTGGTTTCAGCCTCTCGGCCAACCCTGTACGCGTCACCGCCGGTTTCTTGTTCTCCGAGAACATGAAGAACACGATCGCCATGACAATGAACATTGCGGCGTAGTAGACCGGCAACGTGCGCCATCCTTCGATGTTCGCCCCGTTGTCCGTCAACTGGTTCAACAAAGTCGGTGCAAACAGCGTCGTCAGCGCTGCACCCGCATTGCCAGCCCCAAAAATTCCGAGCGCTGTCCCCTGCCTCTCGGACGGATACCAGACCGATGTATAGGCGATGCCAATAGAGAAGCTCACGCCTGCCATCCCAAATCCCGCGCTACACAACGCAAACGTGAGGAAGCTATCGGCATACGAAAGCAGGAACATGGGAAGCGCACAGAACAACAACAGAATTCCGTATACCGGCTTGCCGCCATATTTGTCTGTCAACATACCCGCCGGTAAACGGAAAATGGACCCGGTCAACACAGGTATCCCCATCAACCAGCCAATCTCCACCGGGCCCCAGTCGTAGACCTGGTTGGATGCCAGGAACGTCACGAGAACACCGTTGATCATCCACGCGGCAAAACATACGGTGAACGCGAGTGTGTTCAGAAACAGCGTCTTATTCGCTTGAGCCACCGACCAGCTTCTTGCGCTTGCCATTTCCATCGGACTAGCCATTTAGTTGTTTTGCGGTCTGTTTTTCTGCCACTCCGTAGTCGAGCGTCGGATGAGTTTCCGATCCCAGTACCACATCACGACTTGGTATGGGCGCCATAGATAGTGGAACGGCGCTACCAGCATATGGGCGAGGCGGGTAAACGGGATGAGCAGCACGATCGTGAATGCTCCGACGATGTGCAGCTTGATCACCAGGGGCAACGCAACCACGGCGTCGATCTGCGGATTGAACTTGACGATCGACCAGAGATAAGGTGACAGGTCCGCAGCGAACCAGGACGACCCCCATCGATAGCCAAGGGCGATCCAGCAACCGAGTACGATCTGGCTCAGCAAAAGCAACTCGATGGCTATATCCATCTTACTCGTCACCATACGCAACCGTGGGTTGAGCCAGCGCCGGATGAATAGACCCGTAAGCGTAATCAGAACGATGAGCCCGAAGGTAAATGCAACACCCTCGTGAATCATCAGCCTGATGGGATTGCTGTTCCAGAACAAGGTCGCATCGGGAAACAGGAAAATCGCCAGATGACCGAGAAAGAGGGCAAGAATGCCAATGTGGAACGGCACGGTCCCCCAGAAACCGATTCGTCCTTCAAGAAACTGGACGGAAAGGCTGGAAATACTGAACCCTTGCTTAAGGTACCTGCGTATGGTGCCCACAAAAAAGACGATTACCGCAACATAGGGCAATGCGATAAACGCGAATGGGTCCAACCAGGTCATGCGGGTCCTCCTTCTAGAACGTGTTCAATAAAAAGACTGCGCCTTCTCTTCAATTTCATTTTCGTTCGAAACCGAGCGCAGGAAGTCGCTGGTCACCGCAATCGGAATCTGTTCAACAACGCCGAAATCGGTTTTCAGTACTTCAAACAGGCTCTTCAACGTGAACTTGTAGAGCGTTGCCACCTCGATGTTGGCGACAGGCGTTTCGATCAACGTCTTGTAGTGCTTCTGGTACGACTCATTTTTTTCCTGGATACGTTTGTCGTCAAACTCATCGATCATCTTGTTGACAGCCGGTGCGATGATGTCTCGCACAAGCTCGTCGATGAGTTCGGCATCAACCAACTTCGCCAGCAACTTCAAAACGTTCGGTAGATGATCTGCAAGCTCGTGTCCACAATCGACCCTCGCCGCTATGTGCTCGCGATTCAGATTCGACAAGAGCTGGCCCCGCTTATAGTCATCCCCGAACAGCACGTAGCCGATATCGAGCGTCGTCACCGCCTGTACATCAAAAGACCGAATGAACAGCTCCTGCATCTTTGCGAGATCGTTTTCCGGTAGCAACTCGAGGAACTGCGTGAGCGCTCGTGCGGCTTTCGGCCAACGGGCTGAGAGCTGTTCTCGAACGGCGTGGACCCTTTGTGGATAATCTTCGGTCGGATATTCGAAAACGTCCGCCAACAAGGCATAGTGTGTGATGTTCTTTATTAAATCGGTCATTTACAGCCCCCTTACCGCCGAATCTTCCTTGAATCCAAAACCGGTACTGCCCTTCTTGTCACCCGTGTTCTCCAACATCTCGATGGCCTGCTCACGATGAGCCGGTGGAATGACGAATCGATCGTCGAACTTCGGCAATGACGTCAGGTAGTAGATGTCGTCCGCTAGTTCCTGGGTTAGACCGACCTCGAGAAGTGCCTCATTCGCGCGTGCCTCAGAGATGTCGCCAACTGTCTTGAATCTTCGGTAAATTCTCACCGCCATCAACTTCTTGATACTGGTGCTGATTTTTTCTACATCTCCGGCGGCAAAAAGATTCGCCATGTACTGCAGCGGGAAACGCGAATTTTCAATCGTTCCGAAAAGCTCTTTGGTACTGGTGTCGTAGAGCCAATCGTCGTCCCAACGTTTGACCACGTCACCGAGTTCTTCCGACTGCATCGCATTTTTCTGTGTGCTCAAGCTGGCCATGACTGGCAGCAGGGGTGGTACGTAAAACAACATCGGCAGGGTTCGGAACTCGGCGTGCAGCGGTAGCGCCATGCCCCATTCTTTGACGAACTTGTAGATAGGCGACTTTTGCGCCGCTCGTATGGTCGAGTCGGCGACACCGTTTTCTTTCGCTGCTTCGATGATCTCCTCATCGAACGGATCGAGCAGCATATCGAGCTGCTGATCCACCAACTGATCTTCCGGTGCCGACGCGACGTCGTGGAGGCGGTCGGCGTCGTAAAGCATCACACCGAGATATCGGATCCGGCCAACACAGGAGTGCATGCAAGCTGGTGCATGGCCTGCTTCGAGGCGCGGATAACACAGAATACATTTTTCGGACTTGCCGGTTTGCCAATTGTAGTAGGTTTTCTTGTACGGACACGCCGTGACGCACATGCGCCAGCCGCGACAGACATCCTGATTGATCAGGACGATGCCGTCTTCCCCACGCTTGTATATGGCACCGGATGGACAGGCAGCTACGCATGCAGGATTCAGGCAGTGGTTGCAGATCCGTGGTAGGTAAAAAAACGCCATCCGTTCGAGCTGGAACATTGCCTCGCGCTCCTCGGCAGAGATGTTAGCGAGGTTGGGATCGTTCCTGGCATAATCGGGCGAGCCGCTGAGATCGTCGTCCCAGTTGGGTCCCATCTTGATATCAATCGGTTCGCCGGTGATGAGTGAAACGGGGCGTGCTGTCGGCTGATCGTCACCTGCGGGCGATTCGATCAGATCGAGGTATTTGTAGGTGAACGGCTCGTAATAATCGTCGATGACGGGCATGTTCGGGTTATGGAAGATGTTCTTCAACCCGATCAACTTGCCTGCACCCTTTAACTCGATATCTTCGCCATTTTTTTTCTGCCACCCGCCTTTGTATATTTCCTGGTCTTCCCATTTACCGGGGTAGCCCGTGCCGGGTTTGGTCTCGACGTTGTTCCACCACATGTACTCCGCGCCCTTGCGGTCGGTCCATATGTTCTTACAGGCAATGGAACAAGTGTGGCAGCCGATGCACTTGTCCAAATGAAAGACCATCGAGATTTGCGATCGTATATCCATACTTTCTCTACCTACCTTTTCCGTACCTACCAGACCAGTTTGTTCATTTTTTTAACGACAACGTGCGTATCTCTATTCGGCGCGATGGGACCCCAGTAGTTGAAGTGATAACTGAACTGCCCGTAGCCACCGGCCAGGAAGTTCGGCTTCAGGTGAATGCGTGTCACGCTGTTGTGTCCACCCGCCCGTTTGTTCCCGCGCACCTGCGACTTCGGAATCCCCGTCGTGCGCTCGGGTGCGTGGTAGACGATGCAGACACCCCGGGGGATGCGTGCACTGACCACGGCACGGGTGCAGTACACGCCATGGTCGTTGTAGACCTCGACCCAGTCGTTATCCTGAATACCGAGCTTCCTGGCATCTACTTCGCTCAGCCAGCACGGTTCGCAACCACGCGACAGCGTGAGCATTCTCAGGTTTTCCATGTACGTCGAATGGATGTGCCACTTGCCGTGGGGCGTCAGATAGTTGAGCACGAGGGCTTCGTCATCCTTCAGTGTCTCTTTCAAGTCGCCGTAGAGTTCGGGCTTCGGCGCTGGTTTGTAAGTAGGGAGATTTTCCCCATAAGCGATGTACATCTCGTGGTCCAGATAGAAGTGCTGACGACCGGTCAACGTTCTCCAGGGAACGAGCTTCTCGACGTTATAGGTAAACGCGGCATAGGCGCGGCCATCCTTCATCAGGCCGGACCATAGCGGTGAAGTGTTGTAACGACGCGGCTGCGCTTGCAAATCCGCGTAAGTCATTCTGACGTCTTTGCTTCCTTCGGCGAGATCGGCCAACTCCAACCCGGTCTTCTTCTCCATGTATTCGTACGCGCGAACAGTCAGCTCACCGTTGGTCAACGAAGACAGATGCAACACCGCGTTGGCGGCGTCGACGTCCTCTTCGATGGACGGGTAGGTTTTTCCGTCGAGCTTGCGTACCGGGAAGTGGTTCGACGTGATCATCTCGTCGTACTGTTCGGTGCATTGGTAATGGTTGCCGTGGGCACCCAGGCCATCGGTTCTGATGGCGTCCCCGAGGGTGATATAACGCTCGTAGATCTTTGTGTAGTCCCGCTCGACCACGGCGAGCTTGTGCATCGTCTTGCCAGGGATGGCCTCGACCTCGCCCCGATACCAGTCCTTCATCTCAGGTTGCGAGATTTCATCGGCCGTATCGTGCGCGAGTGGTAGTGTGACGATGTCTTTCTGCGGTTCCGCGAGGTGTTCTTTGGCCAGTTCGCTCGTCGCCTTGGCGATATCGCGAAAGATGTTCCAATCAGTCTTCGATTCCCATACGGGCGCAACCGCCGCCGACAATGGATGAATGAACGAATGCAGATCGGTACTGTTGAGGTCGGCTTTTTCGTACCAGGACGCTGCAGGCAAGACGATGTCGGAATACAGCGCCGATGAATCCATGCGGAAATTCAGATCGACCACCAGATCCATCTTTCCGTCCGGTGCGATGTCTCGCCAATTCACCTCGGTGGTGTGATCTTCGGAATCCTCCGCGATGAGATTCGAGTGTGTCCCCAGGTAGTGTTTCAACGCGTACTCGTGACCCTTCATGCTGCCGACGATGGCGTTACCACGCCAGATGTACCAGACACGTGGATGGCTTTCCGGTGCTTCGGGATCGCCCACGGCGTACTCGATTTCACCGCTCTTCAGTGACTCGAGCACCGAGGCTTGGATCTCTTCATCGCTGCTGGCGCCGTTTGCAACCGCGTCTTTGCAGATATCGAGGGTGTTCTGCTTGAACTGCGGGTAATACGGCATCCAGCCATTGCGCACCGACTGGAAAATCGTATCGGCTGTGTGCTGACGTGTCAGCTCGTTGTCAGGTACGGTGTTGTACCGAGAGAATTGGCCGTCGTAACGGTACTGGCTGGTATTGATGTAGTGCCACAGCGGTGCTTGCTGCAGCCGCGAGGGTTTGTGCCAATCTTTGGCAAAGGCCAGCGTGCTCCAGGAGTCTATCGGCGCCAGTTTCTCCTGGCCGACGTAGTGGTTTAGACCCCCACCGTTACGCCCAACGCAACCACTCAACATGAGCGCCATCGCGCCGGCGCGATACATCAGGTTGGCGTGATACCAGTGGTTGATTCCAGCGCCGATGATGATCATACATTTGCCATGAGTCAGATTTGCAGTGTTCGCCCATTCACGCGCGAACTGCATCACCGTGTCTGAATCGACCCCCGTGAAGACCTCTTGCCAAGCTGGTGTGTACGCGGCGCTGGAGTCCGTATAGTCGCTCGGATACTCACCTCCGAGGCCACGACCGACGCCGTATTGCGCCATGATGAGGTCGTAAACCGTCGTTACGGTGACCGTCCCTGCGGTTGTTTCGACGCGCTTCACCGGCACCCCCCGCAACACTTTCTTGTCCAAGCCCCACTCGACGAACTCGGTCTGAACAACGTCGTCGTGGGCATCAAGCATGGTCAGAAGCGGATCGTAGGTTGCATCGTCGGCTTCGTTCTCGAGCTTCATGTTCCAGTTGCCGGGCTTCTCGTCCCAGCGATGTCCCACCGCGCCCTTCGGAACGACCAGACGACCGGTTGCTTCGTCGATGGAAACGAATTTCCATTCGCCGTTCGTGATGTCGCCGAATACGTCGAGCTCGCCTGCACGCAGCAACCGACCCGGAACGTAGTTGCCGTCCGCGCCCTGCTCGAGCTTCACGAGAAACGGGCTATCGGTATAACGTTTGGTGTAGTCGATGAAGTACGCCGTCTGCGCTTCAAAGTGGAATTCTTTCAGAATGACGTGAGAAACCGCCATCCAGAACGCCCCATCGCTGCCAGCGTGTAACGGCACCCATTGATCCGCGTATTTGCACACCTGGGAGAAATCCGGAGAGAAAACGACAGCCTTGGTACCGTTGTGGCGCGACTCGGCAAAAAAATGACAATCCGGCGTACGCGTCATGTTCAAACACGCGCCCATGTCAGCGATCATCTTCGAGTTGTACCAATCTGCACTTTCGCAAACGTCGGTTTGCTCGCCCCAGATCTCAGGAAACGCCGTCGGCAGGTCGCAATACCAGTCGTAGAAGCTCAAGTTCACCCCGCCGAAGAGCTGCAGGAACCTGCTGCCGGCTGCGTAGCTCAACATCGACATCGCCGGAATGGGGGAGAACCCAATGACGCGGTCGGGCCCGTGCTTTTTGGCCGTATAAATATTAGCCGCTGCCATGATCTCGAGCATTTCGTCCCAGCTCGCGCGTCTGAACCCTCCCTTGCCGCGCGCTTTCTGATAGTTACGACGCGCTTCTTCGTCCTCCTGCAGCGCTTCCCACGCAGCGAGAGAATCGCCGGTCTCAGCCTTCTTCTTGCGGTAGGCGTCGATCAGAGCGCTTCTGACGAGCGGGTACTTTATCCGTACCGGGCTGTATAAATACCAGGAGAATGAGATACCGCGTTGGCACCCACGCGGCTCGTAGGGGGGAAGCGATTCTTCGAGCAGCGGATAATCGAGTTGTTGAGTTTCCCAGACGACGACACCTTCTTTCACGTGAATCTGCCAGGAACAGCCACCTGTGCAGTTGACGCCGTGGGTGCTTCTAACTATTCGATCGTGTTGAAAGCGGTTTCTATAAAACTCCTCCCACTGTCGAGTTTCTGGAGCGATGATGTCTTTGATCCAACTCATAGTTTTTTCTTACCTTCGAAG
>JACZXA010000043.1 GCA_022571865.1 Pseudomonadota bacterium | reverse complement strand
GTGTTGGGGCAGTCCCTGGGGGGCCGCGTCCTCCAGGTGGGACCGGTCAAAGCTTCCAACTTTCCCTGGGTGATGCTCGGCCGCGCATGGGTACACCATCAACTGGTAGCAGAACGCAACCATGCACGACGCGAAGCATTGTCGTTGGCCGTTGCGGCGGATGCGCATCTGATGGATGGGCTGCCGGACGAGTTGCGCCGAGGGCTCGCTAAATTGTTCAAAAACATTGCCCGTGGCCGGGTCGATGCACAGACACGGCAGACGCTTGGGAACCGGGTTGCCGAGGTGTTGGAGTTACCGGCGAGTGGAGATTGGACCTGAGGGATAAGAATGCCGCTGGGGTTTGATATGATGGGGAATTGCTCTGCGTAGTTTCCCCTATGGCTTCGTTGGCTCGACTGGTCGTTGCACTGGTAATGGCTGCTGTTTTTTCTCCCTGTCACGGGGCGAATACCGCATCTGATAGGGGCGTGTCGGTCACCATTGACGTGCCTCGCTTCAGCGAAGATACCCTGGAAATTAATCTGGATGGTCTGCTGGATGAGGACATCTGGTCCCGGGTCTCGAGCTACGACGGCATGATCGTCACCAGTCCGGATGACATGACCGTGCCGATATACGAGACGGACGTCCGCTATTTTTACACCGAGAAAGGTCTGTATGTAGGTGCAAAGCTGCATCAGCCCGTAGCCACGATGGTCGAGCGATTGTCGAGCCGCGATTCATTCATCATTCGCGATAGTTTCGGTATCACCCTCGATACATCGGGTGATGGCCTGTATGGCTACTGGTTTGAAGTTGGCCTCGGTGGTTCCGCGCTGGATGGGAAGATCGCGCCGGAGCGGCGGTATTCGAGTGAGTGGGACGGTCCCTGGCGGCGAGGCAGCGCCTCCCTCGAAGATGGTTGGAGCACGGAGATGTTCCTGCCCTGGTCCATGATGGCAATGCCTCGCGTTGCGGGGAAGCGGAAACTGGGGTTCTCCGCCCAGCGCTCTGTTGCTCATCTCAATGAGTTGTGGAGCGTACCGGCGCTCGCGGATACCGATCCCCGTTTCCTGTCGGTACTGGGCACGATGTCTTTCGAAGACGTGCAACCCAGCCGTCAGTTTGCCTTGTTTCCCTATGCAAGCGTCACCTACGACGAAATAGCCGAACAAGACGCTTATCGAGGAGGCCTCGATCTGTTCTGGCGCCCATCGACCAACTTTCAGATCACCGCCACCTTGAACCCGGACTTCGGTGTGGTGGAGTCTGACGACGTCGTGGTGAACCTGACGGCGTTCGAAACCTATTTTCCGGAGAAACGCCTGTTTTTCGTGGAAGGCACCGAAGTGTTCGAAACCTCACCGCGACGGGGTGGCGGTGGATACTTCGGCGGCTCGAGGCAAAGCGGTTCGAGTTTCAACTTCACGCCGACGACGCTCTTGAACACCCGCCGTATTGGCGGTCCGCCTAGAATGGATGTCCCGGATGACGTGACCGTGGCCGGCGTCGAACTCGGACGACCGAGTGAGTTGCTTGGTGCAACCAAGTTGACCGGGCAAGCGGGGAGTTGGCGGTACGGGTTGCTGAGTGCATTCGAGGAGGACGTCCGCCGCATGGGTGAGCGGCTCGTGGACAACCCGGATGACCCGGATGGACCGCAACTTCGAGAACCGGTACGTCTGGAGCAGGACGGCCGGGAATTTGGTGCCGCACGGCTGCTTTACGAACGTAGCGGTGAGGGGCGTTTTGCTATTGGCTATCTTGGTACGGTAGTGCGTCGACCCGACGGAGTCGACGCCGTCGTGCACGGGATTGATACCAATCTCCTCACCAAAGACGGTAAATTGAGCTGGAACACTCAACTCATGATGAGTGACGTGGACGGCGAAACCGGCCGGGGCATCCGTATGGGCTTTCGTTTTGTACCAAACCGCGAGTTCTCACATTTCCTGTCGCTCGACTACCTGGACGACAAGCTCGACATCTCTGATTTCGGCTTCATTCGCCGCAACGATACGCTCGGCTTGACCTACGGTATCTCCAACCTCATTACCCAGGGCTTGAAACGTTTGCGCAGCAAACATAGAAATCTGGTGATCGGTGCCCAAGTGAACGGCGACGGCAGGCACGTGCGCACCGGGGTTTTCCTGCGCAACCGGTGGACGTTTCAGAACCTCAACGAGATTCGTACGGAGCTGAATTTTTTCCCCGCGCAATGGGACGATCGGAACAGCCGCGGGAACGGCGCGTACAAAAACGTAGACCACTGGGCTGCTAGTATTTCCGTTGGCACCGACAACGCGCGTCCTATCAGCGTGAGTGCAGCGCTTGGTGCGACCGAGGAACAGCTTGGCGATTGGACCTATCGCGTCTCCGCCGGCATCACCCTCAAGCCAAACGATCGCTTCTCGCTCGATCTCGATGCCAACTATTATCGCCGCGACGGATGGCTCCTGTACCAGGAAGACCGGGATTTCACCACCTTTGGGGCGATCGAGTGGCAGCCGCAGCTTGCCATGGATTATTTCATCTCCGCTCGCCAGCAACTTCGCCTTACCATGCAATGGGCAGGTATTCGCGCCGACCAACAGAAATTCTGGCGGGTACCTTTGGATGACGGCAAACTCGAACCCTTCAGCAAAGATCCGACTGCCGAGACCGACGACTTCACCATCTCCCGGCTGACCGCTCAGTTGCGTTATCGCTGGGAGATCGGCCCGCTCTCGGACTTTTTTGTCGTCTACACCCGTGGCAGCAACCTCGACGATCGTATCAACGACGAATTAGGCGATCTCTTCCACGACGCCCTCACGACGCCAGTCGTCGATGTCCTGGTCATAAAACTCCGCTACCGGTTCGGCCTCTGACGCACAACAACAGTTCGAAAAACCTTCCAAAGCCAACGTACATTCAGCACCTGGAAGAGCTCAGCCCCACCCACCAAAGGAAATTGAGCACCATTCGCCGTCTAGAAGAAGCTAATTCCACTAGTCATCATTGCGCGCATACCGTCAGGGCATTGAATACGTTGAGGGAGCCGAAGGGTTGGGGTTTTACTTTGCGCGGCATAAGCCCGGCCGAAAGAAGCGAATTGACCCTCCATGGGAGGGGCAAGTTCGCATATTGAGGGCATCCCGGAGGGACCGAGGCGGGCGCACACAGTAAAACCCAACCCCTCGGCTCCCACGGTTCAGCCACAAATCCCCAACGGACAAAGCCCAACCGCGCCTAGTTTCAAACCCGGATCTTCATTAGACTCCCGGTGGTGTCTCGCTTGACTGATACGAATCTCGTTTATCGCGCGCTTATCCTGCTGGGCCTCATCGGCTTTGGCTTTTACCTGGCCGCGGAGCGAGGCCTGGTCACCCTCGCACTCGACGCCGACAAGAGCTACATTTCCTACGTCATACTCGGCCTGTACATACTCGCAAGCTGCCATTGGCTGTGGCTCGCTTATACCCTGACAGCCGAACGGCGGCGCTTCGCGAGCCTCGAGGGCGAACTGGTCGCAAACCATGGCGAGCTAAACGAAACGCCTACCGAAGAAGGCCTCCTTGGCGAGTTCCTTGCAAATCTCAGCAAGAAGAAGGACGGCGACGCGAGTGCACTGCTGACTGCGTTTGGCGATGAACTCGCCAACCGACACGCGCTCGGTCAGTTTGCCAGCGATGTCCTCTTGAAGCTGGGTCTGCTCGGTACGATTGTTGGTTTCATTCTCATGCTGCTGCCGGTCGGAGAGATTGAGCAATTTGACCCGAGTCTGATGCAGCAGCTTCTGAGTTCGATGAGTGGTGGTATGGCGGTTGCGCTATACACGACACTTGCAGGGCTGATCACGAGTACGTTGTTGAAGCTCCAATACCACATTCTCGATGCCTCCGCGGCCGAACTTGCCACGAGACTTACCGTGCTCACCGACGTTCACCTTACCCGCGATGCGGCATAGCCTGTATCGACGAACCGAATCGCAGGATGCGTTTACCGACCTGTTGTTCAATGCGCTGTTGGGATTTGCCTTCATGTTTGTCGCGGCTTTTTCGCTCATGGGCGATCCCACGAAATCGGGAAATGTAGATAACAAAGCGGAAATACTGATTACCGTACGTTGGGCCGACCGGCATCCGGATGATGTCGATACGCTCGTGGAGGATCCGCAAGGCAACCTTGTCTGGTATCACAACCGCGATACGGGTCTCATGCATCTGGATCGTGACGATCGAGGATTGTTTCAGGATCGCATCATGCTCGATGGCATTGAAGTGTCGAATCCAATCAACCAGGAAACCGTGACCTTGCGTGCATTGAAGCCGGGTGAGTACGTTGTCAACGTGCTTCATTATCAGTCCAATTATAAAAAGCCGTTGCCTGTTTCGGTGAAGGTTGAAAAGCTCAACCCTACTGTGACGCTCGTTTACTACGGAGTTCTCGAGCTCACGGGTGTGGGTGATGAGCAAACGGCCGTTCGTTTTACGATCGGTGCAAACGGCGAGGTGGTCGGTACGAACGAACTGAAGAAGTCGCTGCTCCTGAAAGCGATCAACTCTAAAAAATGACCCCTACCGTGGTTGTGCTGACGCTCGCCTACGTCGGTGTCGCAGCTTTGCTGTTGAACCTGAATCTTGGCGGAACCACCCGCTTTGGCTGGGGCATCAAGCTAGCTGCCATCGTCCTGGTTACCGGGCTCTATGTTGGGGCCTGGGTAGGGCACAAGGGATTGATGGGTTGGCCAACGAGTGAGCGGATGCCGGAAGATTTTCGCCTCCACTGGGTCACAGTAAAAGAACCGGACAAGGCCACTGGCGCCGATGGCAGTATCTTCTTCTGGGTTCGTATGCTGGACGAAGCCGGGTTACCGCAAGGTGATCCACGCGCTTATCGAGTGCCTTGGGATGAGGAAACAGCAGAGGCGGCTGAAGCTGCGCTGGAGCAGCTCGAGGCAGGAAAACCTCTGAACGGACGGATGAGCCGCCAGATCATCGATACCGATGCGGACCTGACGCCGGAAGAAGGCAGAGACTATGCCGGGAATGATGGCACGACGGGCAGCGCAGAGCGACCGCGGTTCGAGTTCGTTCGGGTGTTACCCCCGACGCTGCCGGCCAAACCGGTGCCTCAGGGGTAACCCGCAGTAACTACTGCAGCCAGGTAAACCTCGCTCCCTCTTGATTGCCGAGAGCCAACTCGCGGTCCTCATGGGCCCTTGCTCGAACGTAATGGTGAATTCGCTCTACGTCCTCGATGGTGAGCGAATCGTCGAAAGCTGCCATACCATTCGCGGACAACGTTCCTTCCAATACGATCTGGGCAAACGAGGCGTGTACCTCGTCGCTCATGCGCCTTAGATCTTTGATCGAACCGCCGGAGCGGACGACGAGTCCATGGCACAAAACACAATACGTGTTGAACAGCACTTCGCCCCGAGCAACTTCTTCATCCGATACATCGGCGAGTACCTGTTCGGGAATCGTATCGTCCACGATCGTGGGAGCCGGTAAGGTTTCCGTGCCACCGAGTTTGAAGACGAGCATCCGCCCGTAGTTGCCATAGGTGAGCGAGGCCGGGTTCGGTACGGGGTCGAGCGGCGCACCCGAAAAAAGATCGCCACCCCCGGTGCCGGTCAGGATCGATACGTATTGCACGCCATCGATCTGAAAGGTAATCGGCGGTGCCAGCATTGAGGTGTATGTGTTGAACTGCCAGAGCACCTCACCGGTTTCCTTGTCGTACGCGCTCAAGATCCCAAGCGCATCACCCTGAAAAACGAGTCCCCCTGCGGTACCGAGTACGCCACCATTCCAATAGTGAGGAATCTCCACCACCCAACGTTCTTCTCCGGTCAACGGATCGAATGCTTTGAGATAACCCTTAGGTGTGGGTTGGGTGCTGATGTTGTTGACGAATATTTGCACGAGGGTTCCGAAAGCGATCCCGAGGTTCATGCTGCCGGGATTGCGTTTGTACAGGCCTGTCTTTTTCCATTCCTCCGCCATGCCGTAAATGAAAGGATTATCCTGGACCGGCAGATACACGAGCCCGGCCTCGACGTCCACCGACATCGCTTGCCAGTTGTGGGCGCCTAACGGACCCGGGAGAACCCACTTTTCTTTTTCCAGGTAGTCCATTTCCGGGTTTTCGACAGGCCGTCCTGTTTCCATATCGACGTGCGTTGCCCAGGTGACGGTTGCGAAGGGATGTGCTCGCAGGAGTTCACCGTCGGAGCGGTCGATCACATAGAAAAAACCGTTTTTAGGTGCCTGCAGCAACACCTTGCGCATCTTGCCGTCGACCTCCATTTCGGCCAGAGCCATGTCCTGCACGGCGGTGTAGTCCCAGTTGTCACCGGGCGTAGTCTGGTAGTACCAGTTCATGCTGCCCGTATCGGCATCCAACGCGACGATAGAAGAGAGGAACAGGTTGTCGCCACCACCTGGGGAACGGATGACGCGTGTCCAGGGTGAGCCGTTACCTACGCCGAGATAAACCTGGTTGAAGTCAGGATCGTAGACAATGGAGTTCCACACGGTTCCACCGCCACCGATTTCCCACCACTCACCCCCTTTCCATGTTTTTGCGGCCATCTCCATTTCGGGATGTTCGAAGGGGAGCGAAGGGTCGCCAGGAACCGTATAAAAACGCCAGATCTGGTCCCCGGTTTCCGCGTCGTATGCGGTAACATAACCACGAACGCCAAATTCGGCACCGCCGTTGCCGATGAAAACCTTGCCGCCTGCCGCTCGGGGTGCGCCGGTAATCGTGTAGAAGCGTTCAGGATCGATGATGGTGTTGACCTCCCACACGAGCGAACCGGTCGCTGCATCCAATGCGATCAGACGTCCATCGAGGCTGCCTACATAGACTCGGCCCTTGTAGACGGCAACGCCGCGGTTGACAACATCGCAGCAGGCGCGTCGGCCCACTTCGCCCGGCACCTTTGGATCGTAAGTCCAGACGATCTCACCGGTGGTTGCCTTTATGGCAAAAACCCGGCTCCAGGCGCTGGTGAAGAACATGATCCCGTCTACCACGATCGGTGTGGCTTCCTGGGCGCGGTTGGTGCCCATGTCGCGATACCAGGCGAGCCCGAGTTCTGCAACGTTCTCACGATTGATCTGGGTCAAAGGCGAAAAGCGTAGTTCTTCGTAGGTACGTCCATGAGCCAGCCAGTTGCCGGGTTCGCTCGCGGCGTTGTTGATCCGTGCGTCGTCGATCAGGCCAATGGTTGGAACAACTTGCGTGGTCTCTGGTTCAATTGTGGGCTGCGCTTGTTGTGGGTCCGTGTCCATAGTGAAAAAGTAGATCAGCACGGCGACCAATATCGCGATAACCGCCAAGATGAATGCACGCATGGTAGTCCTCCCCGTTATATGCGGTGATGATAACGCCGTATCGCACTCGTTGGCACCTTTGGTTTGGCTCTGCCTGTTAACCTATCGCCGTTTCGATTTTTGTCATAGTCTCCCTTCCTTGTCGGATAGGGGGGAGATCATCATGGCGGACGAAATTCCTAGCATCATTCATCACGTATCTGTTGGAACCAACAACTTCGAAGCGGCCACCGCTTTCTACGACAAGGTGATGGCGACGATTGGTGCCAGGAGGGTTTTCGATATCCCGGACGTGGCTGTCGCGTATGGCAAACAATTCCCCGAGTTCTGGGTTCAGATACCCGCAGATGGGCAACCGGCTGCCACAGCCAACGGCGTGCACTTCGGTTTTATTGCTCCATCGAAAGAAGCGGTTGGTGCTTTTTACCGCACCGCCATCGAAGCAGGCGGCAGCGATGATGGCGAACCCGGACCGCGGCCTGACTATGGTCCCGAATACTACGGTGCGTTCGTTCGCGATCTTGATGGACACAAGATAGAAGCAACCGTCGTCACCGGCACACACTGAGATTGAATTACTTAGCTGAGCGGAACACGCGACTTCCCCGGTTACTTCAAGTAGCCGGACGATGTGCCTTTGGCGCGCTGTTTTTGGCTTACGTTGGCTGCTCCGCGGAGCCGCCCGTTTCATCCGGGAGCGAGCGAGTTGCCACCGATGCGCTGACCCGTATCGAGGCAGATGCGCGAGCCAGACGCCTAGCCGATCTGCGTTATGAGGTGTCAATCGATCTAACGACCGGTGCGCGGTCGTTTGCTGGTGAAACGCGTATCAGTTTCGAACTCAGCGATGCCAATATCCCGCTCACGGTGGATTTCAGCGGTGGTGAAGATCTGACGGTGACACTCAATGGCAAGGTACTCAACCTGCCATACAACGGTTATTTCCTCACCTTGCCGGTTACCGCCCTGCATGAGGGGGGAAATGTACTCACTGTTTCGTACCTTCATCCGTACGGTCGTGATGGCACGGGATTACACCGTTTTACGGATCCTGAAGATGGTCTCACGTATCTGTATACCTACCTGTGGCCGTATTACGCCAATCGACTGTTGCCGTTGTTCGATCAGCCTAACCTCAAAGCCCGTTACACGTTGGACGTCAAAGCGCCGGATGGGTGGGAGGTAGTCTCAACGTCGTCGGGTGCGGTCGAATCGTCAGGCGATGGAACAGCGAACTGGAGGTTCCCCGAAACACCTCCTATCTCTTCTTACGTGTTTTCACTGCATGCGGGGCCGTACCAGATCTGGCAGGACCGAGCCGCCGACATTCCACTCAGACTCCTGGCGCGACAATCGCTCGCCTCCCACGTGGCGGTGCGGGAATGGTTCGAGGTGACCCGCAATGGACTCGAGTTTTATGCCCGGTATTTTGAAGTCGACTACCCCTTCGGGAAATACGATCAGCTTATCGTGCCGGATTTCAATATCGGTGCGATGGAGAACATTGCCGCGGTGACTTTCGGTGAACACTATGTACAGCGTGAGAAGAGCAGTCACTCCGAACGCGAGTCTCGCGCCGATGTCATTCTTCACGAGATGGCGCACATGTGGTTTGGTAATCTTGTTACGCATGAGTGGTGGAACGGGCTTTGGTTGAACGAGAGCTTTGCGACGCAAATGGCGAATATCGCCCTGACGGAAACAACGGCTTTTACGGATGCCTGGCATCGGTTTTTTACTGAGGATAAGCAGGCTGCGTACCACCGCGACAGTCGTGTGACGACCCATCCTATTGAGATGCCCATCGCCAGTACCGCCGATTTTTTTACCGTGTTCGATGCCATCACCTACGAGAAAGGTTCTTCCGTATTAAGGCAGTTGGCTCATCTGGTGGGTGAGGAGCAATACCGGCAAGGCGTCGCGGCTTATCTCCTGGCGCATGCATACGACACGACGGAGCTTACGGATTTTATCGAAGCGCAAGCTCGCTCGGCCCAGCGCTCGCTCGCGCAGTGGTCCGACCAGTGGTTGAGCACGGCAGGATTCAATACCTTGGAGCCGAGCTTTGTCTGTACGGACGATCGTCTCACTGAGTTGACCATCAAGCAGTCGTCTTCGCAGTCGTCTGTTTTTGCACCGACCTTGCGCACCCACCAACTCGATGTTGCACTTTTTTACGACGCGGCGGATGGCGCGTTACAGGTGGGTGTCGTTCTTGGTGTCGAGGTGGCAGGAGAAACAACCGATGTCGTTGTTCCGGCAGGTACTCCCTGCCCGGTCCTGGTGTTTCCAAATCACCACGATTGGGCATATGCCAAACCGCTGTTGCCGGAAGCTTCCGTACGGGCTTTCGTCGGTAGGATCGATGAAGTGGATGATCCGCTGGCTCGGTCGGCTCTGCTGGCTGTTCTAATTGACCGAGCGCACGACGGTGATATGCCTTTGCAAGCGTTTCTTCGTCACCTGATTGACAGTGCTCGAACCGAACCAAATTTTCGTGTTTTGAGCCAGCTTGTCAGGGAACTCACGGAGTTTGTCGCATTGCTTGAACGGCTGTCGCCTGAAGCGGACGAGTTGTTGGATCGGTTGGGAGGAGAGCTGGAAACACTAGCTTGGGATAAAGCACAAACAGAAATGTCAGATGAGAAATTACTGTGGATCGATCTGTACATCAACGTTGCCAGGAGTGCTGATGGGTTGAATCGGCTTCGATCTTTGCTCGATGGTGATGAGTCGATAGATGGCCTGCCGCTGTCTCAGGATAAGCGTTGGCAAATACTGGTACGACTCGCGGCATACGGGATTGTCGAAGAGCAAATCGTAACCGAGCTGAAAACGGATCCGTCGGACCGCGGTGAAAAAATGGCCATCGCCGCTCGCGCTGCGCAACCCGACCTGGGGATCAAACTCGACTGGCTGGAGGAGATTCAAAATCCCAAAAGTATCATGGGACTCGCTGAGAAGCGGTTTGCAATCTACAACCTGGTGCCACCCAATCAGGCATTGCTCGGATTAAAATTACTCGAGGAAATTCTGAGCCCGCTCAACGAACTCAGCCAACACTCGGATCACTACTTCATTTCGCACTATGTGCGCGGTTTGCTGGGCAATACCTGTCGCAGTGAGGGTGTAAACAAGATGGCCATCCATCTCGACGAACCTGAGGGACTAAGCAGTACGGCACTCAGATTTCTCCGCGAGGCACATCAGGCCGATAGCGAATGTGCGGCGTTGAGAACGAAGTTCTAGGAAGGGTTGCGCGGTTCGATCTATTTTTTCTGCTGGCGTCGCGCGTCCAGGAATTTAACCAGCGTCAGCGTTTCTTCCGGATCCATTCTCCCCACGGGTGAACTGCTGTAAGTCGAGAACATCACCCGACCGCTGCCAGTCAGTAGAAACTCCGATGGCTGAATATGGTCCCGACGTTCTTCCCACCAGGCCCCCACGGCATCGCCCTGCGCGCGCGTCATGCCGTAGGCCACGGGAAAGCTTAGTTCGCTTGCGACTTCGGCGGTTTTTTCTTCGGAGTCAACGGTACCTGCAAAGATCGACACACCAAGATTTTTGTACTCGTCGAGTAGTTTTTCATAGCCGGCTAACAGACGGCGACAGAAAGGTCACCAATGGCCGCGGTAGAACAGTACCAGAGCGTAGGGTGTTTCGATGTCGTTCGGGAGCGTCACTGTGCCTCCACCGGCGAGGCGTAACTTCAGCTCCGGGAACGTATCACCCCCGTTCAGTTTCTCAGCCATTTCACAGTGCCTCGTTGATGAGAAGCGCTACCGGTTGACGCGTCTGCATTGGAACCTTCCCTTGATCTCACCGCTTTCGTAGTAGTCCGCTCTGCTGTTTTCCAGCAGCAGAATCGAGTTACCTCCCCACGTCCAGCGCTTGCCGCCATCTTCGGCAGTGACTCGCGCCGTTGCTCGTTGGCCGCCGATCTTGACATAACTCCGTGAGCCGCGATCAACGATGAATAACACGGTACGCCGTTCGCCTAACGGTGCACATCCCCACATCTCCATATCTTGAGCGGAGAGAGTGGGTATCGATACCGTAAGTAGCACGAACGCCAGCAGTGTCCGCTTCATGATCCTCCCCGAACCATGAAAGGTCGTAGTATGGCAGAAACCGTCATTGGCCGAATACCGTTTCGGTGCGCCCGTTCTCAAAGCATGGAAGGCTAGGTCTGCGCGGTAGAAAAGATTCCTGCTACGAAAGCACCACAGTGGACGACTTTCCCGCTCTTTTTCGTTGCGTAGCGCCACTATGCGCCTCGAAAGAGCGAAAAACTGTCCTCGCCGTGATGCTTTCTCGTGACGGAATTTTCTACCGCGCAGACTCCTTGGACTCGGTATCTGCGCCTGTTTGGGAATTATCGTAGCGATTGAACCACGCCAAAATATGGGCCGTTTTTGCAATCAAGTGGCTTGGGCGTGCTGCAATGTTGTGGGATGCATCCGGTATCCGCACGAGGGCCGTATCCACTTTGTTGAGCTTCAGCGCCTGATAGAACTGTTCTGCTTCCGAAATCGGTGTGCGGAAGTCCCGCTCGCCGCTTAACAGCATTGTTGGCGTACTTACCCGGTCGACAAAGTGCAGCGGTGAGCGATTGAGGTAGTGGTCGGCTGCTTTCCATGGAAGATCCGGAAACCAGTAGCGGTAGTAGAAGTTGTAGTTGTCGGAGGTGAGTACGAAGGAGTACCAGTTGATTACCGGTTTCGCAGCTACCGCAGCGCGAAACCGGTTGGTTTGGGTGACGATCCATGCGGTCAGAATGCCACCGCCACTACCACCCGTGACGTAGAGCCGTTCAGGGTCTACCCATCCCTGCTTGATTGTTTCATCAACAGCGGACATCAGGTCGTGGTAGTCATCACCCGGATATGCGTGATGGATGAGATTGCCGAATTCGAGCCCGTAGCTCGAACTACCACGGGGATTCACGTACACGACAACGTAACCGGCGGCTGCGTAAAGCTGCACTTCGGTTGAGAAGTGTGGTCCGTAAGCAGCAAACGGCCCTCCGTGAATTTCCAGTATCAGCGGGTAACGTTTGTTGGCATCGAATCCGGCAGGCTTTGCCACCCATGCGTCGATCTCTCGCCCATCCAAGCTTGACGGGAAACGGATTCGCTCGATGGTTGCCAGCGTTTTGTGGTTCAACGCATCATGGTTCAGCTCGGTGAGCCGAGTGCTGCCTCGAGTTGCAGCAATCGATAGATTGGCCGGCGACCCGGGTACGGAGCTCGTGTACGCAACGATTCCGTTGGCGGAATGGAAGGTGCCGCCGCTGTACGGGCGTGATAGAGAGACTCCGCCGAGGTCCAAGGCGTACGACGTTCGTTTGCCAGTCAGACTCAGATACTCGATGTGGCCGTTGCCGTGATTGTCAAATTGGGTATAAAGACCCCGCGAAGCATCGTCCCAGATTATTTTGTCGATGCTGCGGTCGAAGTCGTGGGTCAGCGAACGCCGGTTCCCTTCTCTGAGATCGAGCAGGTAGAGGTTCGTCACCGAGTAGCCCATGTGCTCGTCATCGGAACCGAGGTACGCAAGGTAGCGACCGTTAGGCGAAGGAGTCGGACTTCGATCAGGACCGTAGCGGTCCGTCAATACCTGCATCTCGCCGCCATCGAGGGGCACACGGTAGATCTCAGTGTCCCTCGGTTCGTAGATCGAATCTTCCCGACGGTTGGCGGTCACATAGAGACTCTCACCATCTGTGCTCCAGGCGATTCCACCTTGATGCTGGTAATTTCCTTCGGTGATCTGACGTGGCGTGCCGCCGTCGGCCGGGACGGTGAATACATGGGTGAAACCCTCGGTGAGGTAACCCGCACTGTCTGAACGATAGATGAGCGTATCGATCACTTTGAATGGCGGGGCCCATTTGGCGCCTTCAGGCGCTTTCGGCAGCGTTACGAATGGTTTGGGTTCCAGCGGAACCAGCATGCTGAAAGCGAGCAAATGCCCATCGGGAGACCAGGTCAACGACTGCGGGGATTGGATGAGTTGGGTAAGGCTCGATGTTCGGTTCGCGGTGATCCAGTGCATGTACAGTTGCACGCCATTGCCCACACCGCCAGACAAAAACGCGATTCGGTCACCGCTCGGTGACCAGCGCGGCGAATAACCTGGCTGATCGGTCAGCGGGCGGTGATTGCTGCCGTCGACTTCGATCAACCAGATGTGTGAGGTGCGTCGATCGCTCATCAGATCGAAGCCATTGCGGGTATAGGCAATGGTCTTACCGTCGGGTGATACCTGGGGATCGTTTGCCCACTCGAGCGAGAATACGTCCATGGGTTGGAAGGTGCTTGAATTCGCGCCGGTGACGAGCAGAAATGCAACGCAGAACAGGCTAGCGCGTGCCAGTTTGGTCATGGTATTTCCCCGAAGAACTGCTTGCATACTACCCTACTCGACCAGCGCCTTTACGCGGTCCGGAAGAATTTCAATGCTCTGTTAGTGCACACCAGGTGCAGGTTCGTCATACAATGAGCGGCGGATGAGGTTCGCGCGAAAGGAAATCCATGGCTGAGACAAGCGACTCCTACGTCACGCGATTGGTCGATCAAATCCGCAGCCGGTTGCCGGACGAGGAGTTCGAGCCGGCCGAGCAGTTCGCTCGCCAGTTCTGGTCGCGAACACCGGAAGAAGACCTTGCAGATCGTCGGGTCATAGACGATGCAGGCGCGACCCTCGAATGTTGGCGGTTGTTCCAGGACCGTGATCCGGAAGAGATTCAACTCGTCGTGATGAATCCGGAGCAGGGGCGCAACGGCTGGGAGTCACACCACACGGTAGTGCAGGTGATGGCGCCCGACATGCCGTTTATGGTCGATTCAGTACTTATCGCACTCTCCCACGACGGCTTGATCACCCACTATCTGAACAATGTGGTTTTTGCCGTCGATCGCGATAGCCAGGGGCACATTATCCGCACGAGCCTCGAGCGTGATCATCCCACCCGTGAACTCCTCATTTACGCAGAGATCGATCGGGTCGACGAAGAGGACGCGCGTACGTTGAAGCAGCGCCTGGAGCGCACGGTGGTTGAGCTCACCGCCATCGTGAGTGATTTTCTCCCTATGAAGGACAAGCTTCGAGCGCACATACGCGAACTTCGCGAAGCAACATTACCGGTTCCCGATGAAGAAGTTGACGAATCGATTGCATTTCTCGAATGGCTGGCGGCCGACAACTTCACTTTTCTTGGCTATCGGGAATTTGAATACATAGATGACACGATACATCAGACGGGCAAGCCTCTCGGTGCGTTGCGAGTTCGGTCACCGGCGAGCGAACGGCGTTTGTCCGATCAGTCGAAAGACACCCGGAACTTTCTTCTATCGCCATCGCTATTGTCTTTCTCCAAATCCGGAACCAAGTCTGGTGTGCATCGGCATGCTTATCCCGATTACATAGGGATCAAACGGTTTGACGGTGATGGCAAGGTCGTCGGCGAATGTGGTTTTTTAGGCTTGTACACCTCCCGTGTATACATGGAGCCTCCAAACAACATACCGGTAGTTCGTCGGAAAGTAGCCAATGTGATCGGACGTTCAGACCTCGATCCCAATGGTTTCGATGGCAAAGTGCTGGCGCAGGTGTTGGAGGTTTATCCACGCGATGAGCTTTTTCAGATTGATGAGGACGAACTGCTTGAGAACGCGTTGGCGATCACCTACATCCATGAACGTCGCCGAACCCGGGTATTTACGCGGTTTGACGGTTATGGCCTGTTCGTCAACTGCCTCGTATACCTACCACGCAATCTTTTCAATACCCAGTCCCGTCTTCGCATACAGAAACTGCTCATGGAGACGTTTGATGCCGACGATTCGGAGTTCGATCCTCACTTCAGTGAGTCGATTCTGGTGCGGTTGCAGTTCATCTTGCGTATCTCTCCCGGCTCTCGCGTGGAAGTGGATATGCGGGCGCTCGAGCGGAAAGTCATCGAAATCACCGGTGACTGGGTTTCGGATTTTCACTCATCCACAGTGAAACATTTCGGGGAGGTGCGCGGTCGACTGATCCTGCGTGAGTACGGCCTCGCGTTCCCGGTCGGCTACCAGGAGCATACGAGTGCTGCCGACGCCGTCGAAGATGTTGTGAGTATCGAACGGCTGTCGGTAGAGCGAAACCTGCTCACCCGTTTCTATCGCCACGCGCAAGACCCCGAGGAGATGTTGCATCTGAAGGTCTTCCATCTGGGCGAGCCGCTGCCGCTTTCCGACATCATTCCGGAACTGGAGAACATGGGTTTGCGGGTCAACGGAGAACACCCTTACCGCATTGCCCGCGCTTCCGGTCCGTTGGTATCGATACTCGATTTCCATCTCACCTACAACGAAAAAATCGACTTCGCGGACGTGAGCGGGCGCTTCGAAGAATCGTTCGTGCGTACCTGGAATGGTCAGACTGAAAACGACGGTTACAACCGTTTGATCCTTGGCGCCGGTCTCGATTGGCGTCAGGTGAATGTCTTGAGAACCTACGCGAAGTATATGAAGCAGATTCGTTTTGGTTTCAGTCAGAATTTCATCAGCGACACACTGGACGCTCACCGATCGATTGCCGCCGATCTCATGCGCTTTTTCGAACAGCGTTTCGATCCGCAGATCGAAGGTGAGCAGGTTGCCATCGGCGAGCGCATCGCCCTGGCGTTAGAGAACGTAGAACTGCTTAACGAAGATCGCATCCTGCGTAAATTTCTGGAGCTGATGCGGGCTACTCAGCGTACAAACTACTATTTGCGGGAAGCTGACGGTGCTGTGAAGCCCTATCTGGCGATGAAGTTGGCACCTCTGCAAGTTAGCGACATGCCTTTGCCGCGACCGATGGCAGAGATCTTCGTCTGCGCCACTTACTTCGAGGGTGTGCATCTGCGTGGTGGTGATATCGCTCGCGGTGGCTTGCGCTGGTCGGATCGACTGGAGGATTACCGAACCGAGGTGCTGGGCCTGATGAAAGCGCAGGTCGTGAAAAACGCGGTAATTGTGCCAACGGGTGCAAAGGGCGGGTTCGTGTTGAAGACATCCCAGGGTGCGGTCACACCGGATGTGGCAGATTGTTATCGCGATTTCATCCGTGGCTTGCTGGATATTACCGACAACATCATCGAGGGGCAGGTAGTGACGCCCGAAAACGTTCGCCGCTATGACGGAGACGATCCGTATCTGGTCGTCGCTGCGGACAAGGGGACCGCGACTTTCTCCGATGAAGCAAATCGAATCGCGGCGCAGTACGGTTTCTGGCTGGGTGATGCGTTCGCTTCCGGTGGGTCTAACGGATACGACCACAAGAAAATGGGCATTACCGCTAAGGGTGCGTGGGTCTCTGTTCAGCAACATTTCGCGGAGCGTGAGATCGATGTACAGCGAGAACCGGTAAGCGTCATTGGTATCGGTGACATGGCTGGCGACGTGTTTGGAAATGGCATGTTGCGATCGAAATACATCGGGCTGATTGCAGCGTTCAACCATCTGCACATCTTCGTCGACCCGAATCCGGATCCGGTCAAAGGGTACGCTGAGCGTAAGAGGCTGTTTGCGTTACCTGGTTCGAGCTGGGAGGACTATGACGTTTCGCTGATCTCTGCGGGTGGGGGTGTGTTTTCGCGGCGGACCAAGTCAGTGAAGATTACCCGGGAGATGGCTTCGGTTTTTGCCATTGATGCACAGCAACTATCACCTGATGAGTTGATTCACGCGTTGTTGAAGGCGCCCGTGCAGTTGATATGGAACGGTGGCATTGGCACCTATGTGAAAGCTCAGAGTGAGAACGATGCGGACGTTGGCGATCGTGCCAACGATCACCTGCGAGTGAATGCCGAAGAGTTGAACTGTGAGGTGTTTTGCGAGGGTGGGAACCTCGGGATGACCCAGAAAGCGCGCATCAGCTTCGATTTGCTTGGGGGCTCGGTAAACACCGATTTCATCGATAACTCAGCCGGCGTCGACTGTTCTGACCATGAAGTGAACATCAAGATCGTACTGAACGAGATTGTGGCACGCGAAGAAATCACCATTGAGCAACGCAACGAGCAACTTACCTCGATGACGGACGAAGTGAGTACTCTCGTTTTGACAAACAACCGGCGTCAGGTACAGACCTTGAGTTTGGCGCGCCGACACTCGCGTTCCAGGCAAGAGGAATACCGACGCTTCCTGCGTCACATGGAGACCGATCAGAATCTCGATCGTTCGCTCGAACACCTGCCCGCGGACGACGAGCTTGCGGAACGGTTTGGACGGGGAGGTGGCTTTGCGCGCCCGGAACTCGCGGTCATGCTCGCCTATGCAAAAACTCACATCAAGATGCATCTGGTGAGGTCGTCTATCCACGAAGATCCGGAGATTTTCCGGAAGGTTTTGAGCGCGTTTCCGCCCACACTGGTCGCTCGACAACCCGAGGCGTTGTTGAATCACCGTCTAGGCAAGGAGATCGTAGCCACCCAACTCGCCAACGATGTCGTTGACCACATGGGTGTGACGTTTGTCGTGCATTTGATGGGTTTCATCGGTGGAAGTGTGGATGAGATCGTCCGGTCGTATTACGTCGCCGCAGAGTGTTTTGGCATTCGTGAGAAATACCGGAGCATTGAACAACTCGACAGCGTTACTGTCGATGTAAAGCTCGGCATGTTACTCGAGCTGATCCGTCTTGGGCGTCGTACAACCCGTTGGATATTCCGCCATCGACGCAGTGCCATTCACGTTTTAGACCTTGTCAGTGAATTTCAGGAGAAGATCCAGGCGCTCGATGTGTATCGTGGGCAACTGATGGGGCGAGCTAAGGCTGAACGCTGGGAAAGGCGTGTTCGATATCTGATCGATGTTGCAGGCGTACCAGAATTGTTGGCGCGTAGCGCGGCAAACGCTGCAGACATGGCCATTGCGTTACCCGTGATCGATGCAGCCGACCGAACAGGCACGGATCCCGTAGAAGTTGCGCGAGCCTACGCTACGCTCGGAGAGGAGTTGAGCCTTGACTGGCTCACCGAGCATCTCGGTAATCTCCCTTCGAACAGCCAATGGCAAGCCATGGAACGGGATTCTCTGCTCGACGATGTCACCACTCATCAGGGGGTGATCGCAGCTAGGTCGTTGTACGCAGACGGAAGTAACGTTGTGACATGGCTTGCTGAACACGAAAGGTTTGTGGCGAGTTGGCGAGGTGTGATTGAGGATGCTCAGCATGCCGCGGTTCAGGATTTTTCCATGTTTTCCATCGCCTGCCGAAAACTCAACGATCTATGCCTGAGGCTGTAGTGTCTCGGCCGGAGCTAGCCCGGATGTTGCACGAGTACGGCGCATATGATGGTTAATATTTTGAAATTATTAGAAATTTTCACTATTTCGAATAGGTTCGAAGTGTCACCGAGGCGCCTGTGCAATTTTTGGCTGGATCTCGCGGCCGCCAAGACGCCAGATGTTCAGCGCTATCGCTATCGCTATGCGAACGCGGACCCGTTTGCGCAAGCGCAAACGGGTCCGCGCTTCCGTCGCTACGGCTACGCTTTCGGTCACGAGCCGTCATGACGAGCACGATCTCTCACCCAAAACTCTGCGTCCTCGTGCAATATCCAGGCTAGTTCAGCAGGTTGTCCAACGCGTTATCGAGCTCGGGAAAGCGAAAGGAAAACCCTCTTTGAGTCAGGATAGCCGGCGACACCCGCTGGCCTTCAGTGACGAGTATTTCCTGTTCACCCAGGAGTGATTTCAAAACGAACCGAGGGGTTGGCATGAACGTCGGGCGGTGTAGCGCGGCACCAGCGAGGGTAGCGAACGTCTGGTTGCGCACCGGCCCCGGTGCCGTGATGTTCACGGCTCCTTCGATTTCGGAATGCTCCATGACAAAATACATGGCGGAAATGGCGTCCACGATGTGGATCCACGAAAGCCACTGTCGACCGCTGGCTAAGGTACCGCCCATGAACGCTCTGAACGGCAGCAGCATCTGAGATAAGGCGCCTTCGGTGTTGTGAAGCACTACCCCCAAACGGAGCAGCACGGACCTGACACCGATGTTGGCAACGGGTGCCTCCCACTGCACCGCGAGTCGAGCGAGAAAGTCATCTCCTGGCGGGGTGCTTTCAGTCACGGCAGCTTCCCCGGTACCGTAATAGCCTACACCCGAAGCCTGTAGATATACCGATGGGGGATCAGTCATCGCGTTGATCGCCTTGACCAACGTGTTGCTCGGTGTACGTCGACTATCGAGGAGGACGGCTTTGCGTGCATCCGTCCAGCGTTTTCCGGAAATGGTTTCGCCGCAGAGGTTGAACACCACATCGGCTTGTTCGAGCGCCTCTACCCAATCGCCGATGGATGTTGGATCCCAACGGACGTAGCGCACGCCGGTCCGAGTGACGTCGCTGCGAGTACGACTCAAGCTCGCCACTTCGTGCTCATGACTGCGCAACAATCCCGCCAGGTAACGGCCGAGAAATCCACTGCCACCTGCGATGACCACTTTCAAAACGTTATCGCTCCAATTTGTTCGAAGCCTCGAAACGGTCATGCTACGCGGCCGGGTACATCATCGTAAACGGTTGTGGTAAACGTTAACCTGACTGCTTTGCGGATGGGCTATGGAACACATATGCCGCTAAGCCAGATAAAAGTGCTCGAGCTTGCCAATATCCTGGCAGGTCCCCTCATCGGCCAGTTCTGTGCCGAGCTTGGTGCCACCGTCACGAAGGTGGAACACCCCGAAGGGGGTGATCCAACCCGCGGTTGGCATGCGGCAGGCGAAACCCAGGGTGAAGTGTCTGCGTATTTCAGTTGCGCTAACTGGGGAAAGCGTTCCATCGCGTTGAACATCGCAACAGACGAAGGCGCAAACATCGTCAAAAGGCTCGTCCAGCGCAGCGATGTGGTGATTGTGGGATACAAGCCGGGTGACGAGCAGAAGTTCGGCCTCGATTACGCCACGCTGCGCGAACTGAACAGCAGGCTCATCTATCTGCAGATCACCGCCTACGGGACGGAAGATCCCCGCCCCGGGTTCGACGCGATCATACAGGCGGAGAGTGGCTTCACGTATCTGAACGGCGAAGCGAGTGGCGGCCCGGTAAAAATGCCGGTGGCGCTGGTGGACGTGTTAGCCGCGCATCAGCTCAAGGAAGCCTTGTTACTAGCCTTGATGAAACGTGAACGCAACGGGGAGGGGAGTTATCTCGCGACCTCGCTCCTGGCAGCCGCAACAGCCTCGCTCGCCAATCAGGCCAGTAACTACCTACATGCTGGAGTGGTACCGAAGCGCATGGGGTCGGAACACCCGAACATCGTGCCCTACGGGAACATCATCCAGACCGCCGACGGGCGCGAAATCGTTCTTGCGGTGGGTACCGAACGACAGTTCCGCGAGTTCTCGAACGCGATCGGTTTGCCGTCGCTGCCAGACGATGAACGTTTTGCAACCAACAATGACCGCGTGACCAATCGGGACCTCCTGCAGGCGCTGATACGCGAACGCGTTCAATCCATGCCTAGCCACGAACTCGAAGCGGAACTGGGACGACGCAAGGTCCCCTTCGGTTACGTCAACGACATGCCCGCCGTTTTTGAACTGCAGGAAAGTCGCAAACAGCTCTTCGGTAGTGGAAAGGGATTGCGAACCGTGGCTTTCACCGGCGATGTATTCGAACGAATAGATCTCAGCCCACCCCCTCGTTTAGATGAACACCGATCGGAAATACTCCAGGAACTCAGCGATTAGGAGAGGTTCGTGCGGCTCGATCTGAATTTTGTTCGTGACCAGTTCGGCCAGTTGGCCGATGCGCCGGAGTTCGTGTTTGCTGCCAATGCCGGGGGCAGCTACGTGGCCAATCAGGTCAACGACATGCTCGCGCACTACGATCGGCACACGCGCGTACAACCGTATGAGCGCTATGAAAGCTCCAATACTGCCGGTGTCGCAATGGATCGCGCCCGTTCATTATGGACCCAGGCGCTGGATATCGACGATGACGAACTTACCATCGGTCCGTCCACTTCTATGAACACCTACGTGCTGTCGCAAGCAATATCCGGCACCCTGAATGCGGGTGACGAAATCGTAGTTACCAATCAAGACCATGAAGCCAATAACGGCGTATGGCGGCGTATGGCCAAAGAACGGGGCGTTATCGTCAAGGAGTGGCAGGTCGACCAGGACCACGGACTGCTGGACCCGGACGCGCTGCTTGCCCTGCTCAGCGAGAAAACGCGCTGGGTATGTTTCGCTCACTGCTCGAATATTGTCGGCACGCTGAACCCGGTAGAGCTATTGGTGTCGATGATCAAACGGAACTCACCGGCACGGGTGTTTGTCGATGCAGTTGCCTTGGCGCCACATAGAATCTGTAACCTGCGCCAACTCGGCGTGGATGGCTACGTATTCAGTCTTTACAAAGTCTATGGTCCGCACCAAAGCCTGATGTTCGTAAGGCGTGATTTACACGACCAACTCGAACCACAGTGCCACTACTTCAACATGGGCAACGCCAACCAGATGTTCAACCCGGCGGGGCCCCAACATTCACTTGTGGCAGGTTGCGCCGGTGTCATCGATTACTTCCAGGCGCTTCATCTGCACCATTTTGGCGGCGCGCAACAACCGTTACCTGAGAGACTCGCAGATCTACACGGCCTGATCAGCGCTCATGAAGATGAACTGGCGGCGCCGATTCTCGACTACCTGTCAAACGACACCCGTGTGCGCCTGATCGGTAAGTCGACCGTCAAGGATCATGATCGCGCGCCGACCATATCGTTTGCCCCGATGAAACAGTCCGCGCGCGCCGTCGCCACAAAAATGCAGGACATGAATATCGGCACCGAAAGTGGCCACTTCTATGCTTATCGCCTGCTTGACGATCTGGGAATCAACCCCGAAGACGGAGTCGTACGGATTTCTCTGGTGCATTACAACCAATCGGCAGATGTGGAAAAAATCCTGACAGCCTTGGATGCGTCGCTAACGCTATAGCTCCACGCCGAAATACTCCTTGAATTTCGAGTTGTATTCATCGTCACTCAGATCATCCCCCATCCGTATCCACGCTTCCGTTGCCAGCCGATGTCTCGCTGCCATCATCCCTTCCGCATCGGAACCCACCGGCCAACGGAGCTTGTAGTCGTCTGTGGTAATCGCTTCGAGAATGGTCTCGGCCACCCGGTCTGGCGCCACCGCCCGCTTGAATCCCGCCATGAAAACCTTTCCGTTGCGCCGCATGATCGGTTGATAGGGTGAAGTCTTGTCGTAGCGAGTCTGCTCGGCTGAATTGGCGAAGATGTTGGTCATGATTACGCCGGGTTCAATGTTGACCACTCGCACCCCAAACCGAAAAACCTCATGCGCCAGGGCTTCACCCAAACACTCCAACGCCCATTTGGATGCAGAATAAGCAATCTGGTTCGGTGTCGCCAATAATCCCACTGCAGACGTAATATTCACGATGCAGCCCGTCTTACGCTCGCGCATCGAAGGCAGGACCGCTTGAATGCACCGCACCGAACCAAAGTAATTGGTCTCGAACATCTGCTTGTGTTCATCTTCCGGTGTCAATTCAAGAGGCGCGGCTCCTCCGATACCCGCATTGTTGATCAATACATCGACCGGTCCCGTCTCCTGTACCAATGCGAAGGCTCGAGATAAGGAGTCAGGATCACAGATATCGAGTTGAATGACATCGACTGCCAGGTTCTCGGTCGATGCAGTGGACTCCAAATCATTCGCTTTGGCCAGGTTACGCATACCCGCAAACACACGGTAACCGTTGCGTGCCAGATGCAGGCTGGTTGTGAGACCGATGCCGGTGCTCGTGCCTGTTACGACTGCAATTTTCATTGATCTACCTGCTTGCTCTGTTGCGGCGGTCTTGTCGTAGGCTTAAGTATTTTCGATTGAATGGTTATACGGTGCCCGGGTTCTGCATGACCGCATAGTTTACCTGGCCCTCCAGACCTGCCTCCCGATGCACGTGAGCAGCTTGATACTCATCAGTATTCAGCATCTCGATGAGGGCGGCGGGATTCGGATATTCCATAAGGGCAACCATATCCCAATCACCATTTCCGATAAGACAAGACATCGCTTGCCCTGCAAACAATAGTTTGGCTCCGACCTTCTTTAGACATGGTTGAATGGCGGTTCCATATTTTGCGTACTGCTCCGCGCCACCGTCAGCTTTGAACTTGAGCAGATTGACCATCACCACGGGTTTGTCGGGAAGTGCGAGGAAAGCCTTCATTTGCTCGTCCGTTGGTGACATGGCGTTGATTTCGACTCTAGCCATACGAGTGATTCCCCGGTAAAAGCGTGACCTTAACATGAGACCTCGTTTTGCTCTTTTGTCGAACTCTCGATTCGAGGAGGCTGACATCTGAATCCGAGCCATACCAGAGTATCCCGGTCACCCCCCGTGCGAACCTCGAGCCTCCCACCTGCGTCGATGAACGATCCATCCAGTGGGAATCTCCTATCCAGCTTGAAATTTCGGCGTTGTTCCTGTCAATACGACTATCGTGGTTTCCATCGACACGCCGCCCGGTTTGGGTAAGACTTCCAGGTTCGGTCAGCACTTCTTCCGCAAGGCAGCCCATGAAACAAGATGATGATGACCACCAGGGATCTGTCGCACCGCAAAGACAATCGATGTTCGGTCATCTTCTGTGCCGGATAGGCTTCCATGACTATCGGGTGATCGAAAGGAACTTTCAGTTTGGTGCTGGTAGCGGGATCGAGAAGGTCGAATGCCGGCGATGTAACGTAACTCTCACCCGGCTGGCCTAATTCGGCCCGCGCCGCGCGTTGCGCGGCGGTTCCCTGCTTGCTGGTTAGCTGATGCCGACAACCGCGGGCGTCCTGCAAATATAGGACGGTCCTGTGTACTGTCGGCCTTTTGGGGCGAGAAATAGTGATTGAAGTTCAATCTGGGATAGGGGGTAAGGTTGAAAGTACTCATTTTGCCTTGATTCGCGCCCATGAATTCTCCTTTCCATCGGCTCTGCACAAATCTCACGAGATCTTCAGACAGGCTTGGAACCATCTCGAGTTGGATCCCTGCATGTCCGATGGAGGAAAATACCGATTGCGGCGATACGGCCAGTTTCGGTTTTCCGCTGACACTGGTCGGCTAACTCACATTCCTGGTACGTCCTATTTTCAAAGCGTCGAAGTCAACCCGCTCAACGGTGGCAAGAGCAGACAGTTTGCTTCTCTGACTGCTGACACCGTCGAAAGCCGGTTCCTCCATGAACTCATCAGGTTTGATTTTGCTCAGTTGACTGGGCAGAAACACCTTGAGGACAACGGGCTAATCGGCGTCCATCAGATCCAGACACTGGCCACTTCGGGAATCCCGGGAAATCCCACCCCCGAAGGCATTCACCGTGACGATGAAATCTATACTTCGGAACGTCTCATCGCTCGTCACAACATCGATGGCGGCATCAACTACTTTTATGGCAGCGCGGCGAAGCCGACCACATGTCCTCAAACAGTGTGGAAGCAGGAGTCTTACTTCGATTCGTACTATTTTGACCGTACGCTATGGCACGAGGTTTCCCCGATTGTCTCCGGCAGCGATGGCGGTGTCGGATTCTTTGATCTGGGAATGGCAATTGTCGGTGCTTGTCGAGAGGGTTCAGGCATCGCTTTCGAAAAAGCGAAGCAGCTATTACTAGGTTATCAGAAAGTGATAACGCTTCGGTCAATCGAACGAGAGACTTTGAAGACTTTTGCGGTCTATGCCGCAACAGCCACATCGTTCTGGCGATTCAGACAGTATCATCTGCGCAGACCCGAACCCCGATTATACGACCAACACGTCGAAATGCAGTCCCTTGCCGACACCATTTCCGAATATCCGGATTCGTGTTTCATGGAGCTGTTCACGGAGGTGACAGCCCCTTGTTCCGAGACGGAGCCTTCCGCCTAGCGTAGTTTGCACGCTACCAGTGACGTCTCTGGCGGTGATGAAAATTACTTTCGGCATGGCGCTGTTCATGGTGAATGTCTGCATGGTCCTGGTAATAGTAACCATCCCAGCGGTCGTCGTTACGCCAGTGCCAGCGATCGTGATGTACGGATTTACGTCCATGCCACCTGCGATGGTCCCTGTTGTGTTTGCGCGCATGGCGAATTTCGCTGAAATAACTGCGCCAATCATGAGGTCGATAACGGTGGTTGTGCTGGACACTCATTCGACTCGTCTCCCGTACGAAACTTGAGTTCTGGTGTTGGGCGTATGCCGGAAGCGCCGCCGCCGCGGTGAGGGACATTAATATGGCGATTTGGATTAATGACTTTTTCATGTCTTGCTCGAAACGGTGAAAGTGAGGCAACCATACGACTCACCGACTGAACGTCGCATTAATCGTTGCTAAACAGAAACTGAACGGATCGATCACCTTTCTCTTTGAGTGCACTCGGTTAGTTCCACCATCTGCGTTGAAGCGATTCGAGATTCATGGGCGAGGGTCAGTTCCCGCGTGCCCGAATCGGGAGCCGCTGGCAGGTACGCGAGGGTGACAGTGGAAGTCGGTGGTCATTGCTCCCCGCCTCGGGGCAAGAGACTTTGTTGCGAATGATTCTCATTCCAGAGGTGATTCGGCGGCGACGCCGGGCATCTGCCGATTACTCCATCACCGGACCGACGCGAATCAGGTCATGCAGCGTTAGGCGAATCAATATCCTTCGATGGAGTTCAGGTGAAAACGGCCATGCCTCGGTACGAGAATCTACCCGTGCTCGTGGCTGGCAGGGGTGTATCTAGGCATCATGTTTAGACCTGTCCTACCTCAACGATCGTGGGTTACCTTGATTGTTGAGTAACGTGGCAGAGCCACATTGAGGAGGACAGGCATGAAAGAGTTTAACGAAGAAGCATTGCAAACCG
>JACZXA010000231.1 GCA_022571865.1 Pseudomonadota bacterium | reverse complement strand
GCGCCCGACCTGGGCGGTGAGGGTGATGTCGTGCAGCACGGGTACGTCTGGAAGATAGGCGAAGCTCACATGATCGAACGTTACTGCATGCTCGAACGGAGCCATCCTTTGTGCATCGGGAGCATCTTGTATCTCGGGTTCGAGATCTAGCACCTCGAAGACGCGTCCAAGGCCAACAGCCATGTCCTGCGCCCGTCCCCATAGGCCGATGAGTGCCTCCTGAGACCCACCGCTTTCAGCAAATCTTCCCCAGGCAGTTTCGAACGTTCCGAGGTTCCAGATCCCAAAACCGAGGGTCAGTAATAGATCTCGTGCGAAGACGTCGGCCGATGCCGAGGACCAGAGCACTGCAAGTGACTGCCCGGCAAGCAACACCACACCAACGATAAAAAACGCCAGGACGCCGAGCAGCGCCAACCGACTGCGCGCGCGAAACGCAGCGGCGAAGGCATGCTCAGATTGCGTCTCGAACGCCTCTTGGCGCGCGGATTCGTTACCCGTTGCCTTGATCAAACGGATACCCGCGATGCTCTCCTGAATCCAGGACGTGAGCGCACTGTTCCTTTCGCGCGCGGTGCGAAAACCCTTTCTCAAAGGTGGAGAGAATTTTGCACCGAGTATTAAGACCGGCAAGCAGGTAACGCCGATCATGAGTGCAAGCCACGGACTGAACATGGCAATCACCGCCACGCCGAAAAGATATCGGCAGGCGTACATCAGCGGTTCCAGGAATACCGAGCGAATGATCTGGGTTACCATGGCGCTGTCTTGATACACCCGATACATTGCGTCGCCAGTGCGCATGTTGGCATGGAAGGTCAACGACTGAGCCTGTAACCGCTCGATCAACGCCGCGCGCATATGCTGGTTGATCTGCTGGAAAATCCAGATGGTGTAGTAATACAGGGCCGTGCCGACGGCCACCAGGATCAATATCACCCCCATGGTGGTCGAGACTACGAGCCATGGCAGGGTCAATCGGGCTTCGATGGAAAGCGCGTCCACGTTCACGAAAACCGCTGGATCCAGTCCGTAAACCGCCACGTGAATGCTGCCGAGCGGTTCTCCGGTGATTATTCCGTTCTGTATCATGCCGACGATGACGAGAAGGTACGCGGTCAGAAAAACGAAGAGCACGGCAGACCCGCCGAGGAAGACCAATAGATGTTTGGTCATTGGCCGAATAAACGGCCATGTGCGTGCAAATATTTGTGCGACACGTCGGAAGTTGAGGTCGTCGGAACGTAGTTCGTTGCCTTCGAGGGTAGAACGATTCATGGGTCTAGATCAGCATCAAGATCCGCCGCTCACCAGCGGATCACTACGCTAAACCGCCGAACACGCGTTCAAAATTTTCGCTGTAGAACTTCGCCAACACTGGCTCATCGAAACCCTCGAGACTCGACCTGAATCGGCCCAGAGGATTTCGTCCACCCTCGGCGTGAGGATAGTCGCTCGAAAACAGGTACAGGTCTGGGTTGGAGCTGCGAATCAGATCGCCCACGTCTTCGAATACAAACGGCGTAAACGCCATTTGCTGAGTAATCTGCTCAGATGGCTTGCGTTTGAGCGCAGCGATTTCCGGTTCGGTACGGCCCCAGGTTTTTGCAATGTGATCGAGCCGCTTCAACATTCCTGGCACCCAGTCCGCGCCCAGTTCGATCACGCCACCACGAAGCTTCGGGAAACGTTCGAGTACCCCGTCCAATAACAGACATCCGATGAACTTCTCTGCATCCTGATGCAGCCGAACCATATCCTTGCCACGGACGTTTTCTCCGCCACCCAGCCAATCGGTCGGGAGCGGCCGACCGGTATTGGTCCAGGGTTCCTCTATCTGCAATGCGGCACCGCCAACATGCAACGTGAAAGGTACGCCAGCTTCTTCGAGACGCGCCCAAAACGGGTCGAAATCATTGTGCCCGGGTGAGCGCCCCCGCAATGTCGGTGTGGTATCCAGATCGCTTTCAGGTCCCGGCGGAGCGCGTGGTCGAGTTCGGCAATGGCGAGTGCCGGATTGTCCAGAGGAATGACAGCGACGCCCATCAGGCGATCGTCTGCACGACAGAACTCCGCCATGCCAAGGTTGGCCGCTCTCGATGCACCGTAACGAATCTTCTCATCAAGGTTTGGATTGAAGGCGGTTCCTGCCGCAAACTCACGAAGACGAGCTGCTTATCGAAGCCGAGGATATCCAAGGCCTGAGTCCGCTCATCCGAGCTGAAAGCCCCGAGCACATGATAGTTTTTGGTCCGAAATTAACTCGTCACCAAGGGCTAACAGCTCTGCCCGGTATGCCTCGGGGTGACCTGCGTCGGTCAGCGTGTCGTTGTGACCAATCTGCCCGGCGATTGCGGATGCTTTGTTCGGCAGGGTGTCACGCACATCCGGGTCGGCGTAACATTGCAGGAAGTCTGGCAGATCCATGATGTGGCTGTCGGCGTCGTAAAATGTGCGGCCAGTTGCGTAGGTCATGAGGTTTCCTCTCCAGACAAGTGTCCCGTTGCTCAATAGTACCGTAGTTGGGTGAATTGGCCGCTAGACCGTCTCGAGCAACTTTTTCATCCCTTATTTGTCCAATCATTAATTCGACAATCCGACAGGAGTTTCTTGACCAAGTACCTTTTTGGACAGCTCGCGATCTAGGAAGGAAGCTGTCGCGTTTTAGGGATTACTACAACAATCATCGCAGTCACCACGCTCTAAATGGCGACCCACCCAACGTCCGATCCCGGAAGATGCAACCGAAGGTCGAAAACATCAACAATTTTCAATGGCGTTCTCATTGTCACGGTCTATATCAACTACCGGCTGCTGCTTGAATGGCAATTCGCCACAGACAGGTTAGATCGAGGAAGGGCTGAGGGATGCATGGTAGCGGGTGAGATTGGGTCTGGGTACCAAAGACTTCAGGATCATCACTCAAGGCTTCAGCGCGACTTCGCGAATGTTCAAACATGTTCATGGACGAGTTTGACCAGCGCTGGATGGTTCGATTTGCGTTACCCATTGTTAGGTTTTTGACCAGTTCGACATTCGCAGGAACTTGGAAAGGTTATCGATAGAGCCGATCGCACCCTCAGACGTATCCAGTCCGTCTTCCCGCCCTAGCAGCACCCGCAAGGCAAACGGTTTGTCTGCGAGCCAGCCTGCGTCCAGATGATCGTAGTACTCTAAAGGACGCAACGCCAGGCGGCAGAAAGTCAAGTACAGCACTACCTGTTCACCCTCGATGGTGCGTGGCCAGCGACTTTGCCACACCGACCCATCGCAGAAAGTAACGGATCCCATGGCACACTCGATAACTTCGGCGCGCTGTTGTGCAGTGATCTCTTCGGCAGTAGGCGGGCGCCGATGTTCCTGGGATCCGGCGACGACCTTGGTAGCGCCGCTCACCTTAGTTTGCTCATCACATGCCCAGCAAAAGGTAACCATCTGGTTGTGCTGAGCGAACGGCGCTGGCAACTGGTTTTGCGTGACATGCAAATCGGTCACCGGGATATTTTGTTTGATCACACAGCCGACCAACTCTGATAACAACGCCCCTTTCCCACACATGACTTCCGCTATGGCGAGGATTTTGGGGTTGAGTACCACCTCTTCAAATATCGGATCTTTATCGAGCAACCTATTAGCCTGGCCACCAGGATGCGCACTGACGATTCGCCTGACTGTGTCGCGCAGTTGGACCGTGAAATCAATCGGTGCGAGGTTGTGGATGTGGCCAAAACCATTTTCACGCACGTTCTGTACAGCTTCCTCTAGTCCGAATTTCCGTACCCGGGTTGCCAACCCGGGTGACAGATCAAAAGGCTGTCGTGTCTCGTGAGTACGCGTAGGGATACCTAAGCGCTCACGCAGTTGTTGCACTGCCTTGGCACGAAAGGGTGGTAACAGATTCGTGAGTTTAGGCAGGTTGCGTATAACCGCCCGAGCCAGGCGGAGACGACTACCTTGTATACCTGTTGAGGGCTTGGCTGGCTTGACCGTCGTCGAGTCGGGACTTTTGGAACTAACTGAGTTGCTCTGCATTTGTACGCCTGTGCATCCTAGTTTAGATATAGTAAGCTACAACTACTGAAACGGATAGTAAATCACCTGGATGAGGTACGCTGCGTCAAGGCTGATTGACGCAAGCGCGAGTCCACCTCAGGCGAAACTTCGGTGGTGCCAAACCGAGGATGATAAATGAGTGAACTGCGACACATACAGCAAGAATCCAGCGAAGTCACGAAGCGAGCCTTGCAGCTCTCCGATGAGCTGCGCTCACGTGTAGAACAGCTCGGGTTGTTTGAGACCGTTCAACACGCGCAGGAAAACGGCTTCAGCTACATTCGTGATCCTGTATCCATCGAGTTTAACGATCGACTTCGCGAAGTCGCGCTGAAGATCTTCGCAGCAAAACGCGGCACCAACATGTTGCTCGATAAAGATCCGATATTTGAAGAGGTGGTGCTCAACCCCAAGCTCCAGACAATAGTAGAACTGATGGTTGGGAAGGATGCTTTGCTGTCTCAATATACTCTAAGTGTCAGAGATAAGGGTGCCCGGGCACTGCCACTACACGCCGATCAGAACTGGACCCCCGCACCCTTTCCCGTGCACAACCAACTGGTCACGTTTTGTTGGGCTTGTGATGAATTTACCAAAGCCGGTGGTGCGACTATGGTGGTGCCGAAATCCCACATAAACCGCCGTCACCCCGCTCCTCAGGAAGTGAAGCTTGCGCAAGGCGCGGTAGCTGTGGAGTGTCCGGCCGGTAGCGTACCGTTCTGGGACGGATCTGTGTGGCATGGGAACTGGCCTCGAACCATCGACGGCAAGCGGGTGGTTCTGCACATTACTTTTACCCGCGCTTATCTGCGTCAGTTAGAGAATTATCGTTATCTGGATGATGCGTGGTTTCAGGATAGACCCTCGGAAATACGCGTGATGCTTGGGCGCTAAAACAGCACGTGGGAGATGAATCGTCAACCTGACCGTCACAGCAGGTCGCTGAGTTGAGTACAACATGACGACGCAGGGAACAAAGGTCGTTTTTGCCAGCCATGAGTGGCTTGATCTTGCGCGGGAGGTGCTCGAGGATCTGGTGGCACAGCATGGAAAAGCCGGAACATCGTTTTCGGTCTGTGAAGTATTTACCAACGCGCCGCATGGGATGATCGGCCCGGACCCATCAAAGGCTGCCTGGCACTTCTGCATCGTGGACAAGACAGTAACCGTCGGAGAAGGTGAGATCGACAGTGCGGATATGGCGGTCAGCGTTGAGTACGAAAAGGCACTACCTATGGCACGACGGACCTATCCTGATTTTTTGGGATGGCTGGTTATGCCCGTCATTCGTCTGTTGAGTTATCTGCGCCGTAAGCCAAGCCCGCCTGGCTACCTGATGGATCTCCACAATCGACTGGCATTAGTGACCAAGTAGAGTTTGTGTCCCGAGTGTGGTGGTCAGTTACGCGTCATCGCTGCGATTGGGGCCTGTCAAGTTTTCTGTGTAACTTTCTTGCTAACGATTTCACTGAGGGAATCGATCCCCGTATATCATCACGAACTGGTTGAGCGCAGGCCTCCAATCCCGAATCGGCATGGTCCACTTCTTGGCCACGTTGTTGAGCGCCAAGTAGAAAATCTTCATGATCGATTCGTCACTCGGAAAGGCGCCGCGGTTCTTCAGAACCTTGCGCATCGAGTAGTTCAAGGACTCGATCGCGTTGGTCGTGTAAATCACTTTGCGGATCACCGGTGGATAGTCGAATATGACCGTGAGTCGCTCCCAGTCCGAACGCCAACTGGGGCTGATCGCCGGATACTTCTCATCCCAGTGTTCGGAAAATCGTTCCAGCGCGCCTTCCGCTTCGGCTAGTGTTGCCGCACCATAGATCGCACGCAGGTCTTTGGCCACCGCCTTGCGCTTCTTCCAGGGCACATACTTCAGCGAGTTACGAACTTTATGGACGATGCACAGTTGAACCTGAGCTTTGGGAAACACCGTCTCGATCGCCTTCGGCAGACCTTTCAGCCCGTCCACACAAGCGACAAAACAATCCTCTACGCCACGATTCTTGAGTTCATTGAACACCGTCAGCCAGAACGATGACCCCTCACTCTCGCTCATCCACAGCCCCAGCAACTCCTTCTCGCCTTCAAGGTTCACGCCCAACGCCAAGTACACGGCCTTGTTCTTGACCGGACCCTCTTGGCGCGATTTCACGAATATCGCATCGAAGTACAGAATTGGATACACCGGCGACAGCGGCCGACTCTGCCAGGCCCTCACCTCATCAAGCACCGCATGGGTGACGTTCGAGATCAGCGTCGGTGACACCTCGATGTCGTAGATCTCCTCAAGCTGAGCCTGGATCTCTCGGGTGCTCATCCCTCTGGCATAGAACGCCAATACCTGCTCATCGAACCCTTCCAACCGGCGCTGTCGTTTCTTCACCAGCTGGGGTTCAAAGCTCCCTTCACGATCCCGCGGCACCTCGATCTCGAGTTCCGAAGTACCCGTCTTCACCGTCTTCTTCGTCCTGCCGTTGCGCGCATTGGCCGTACTCGTTCGCTCGTGGGGCGCATACCCAAGATGATGTTCGAGCTCCGCTTCCAACGCTCGCTCCACGAGCTTCTTCTGCAGCTGATGGAGCAGGCCCTTCTTACCGAGAATCTCCTTCGGATCATCACAGCCCGCCAGCAGCTGATCGATGAGTTCGTCCCGGCTCTTTTCCTTACTGATCATCCTTCTCTCCCTTTTCTTCAATCTTACTGACAATCAGTTACACAGTTATTTGTACACCCTCCGCATATGATGTTTAATATTTTGAAATTATGTGAAATTTTCACTATTTCGAATAGGTTCGAAGTGTCGTTGATGCGCCTGTGCAATTTTTGGCTGGATCTCGCGGCCGCCAAGACGCCAGAGGTTCAGCGCGTTCGCTATGCGAAGCCTCGCTTCCGTCGCTACGGCTACGCTTTCGGTCACGAGCCGTCATGACGACCACGATCTCTCACCCAAAACTCTACGTCCTCGTGCAATATCCGGGCTGATATGTTTTAACCTGCCAAGTA
>JACZXA010000230.1 GCA_022571865.1 Pseudomonadota bacterium | reverse complement strand
CATGGCGAGACCTGAAAGGGCCTGGTCGAACGATCCGGTGGGTAAGCCTGTTACCCCGTTGATACCCGTTGGGTTGAAGGGGCCCAGGAGAGCTGTTGGCGAGTTGAAGACGCCGGGGGCTGCGTCTGTTGAAAAGCCAAAACAACAATCGGTCCAAAGCACATAGTCGTATATCCATGGATAAAGCCCGCCGCCTCCTGTGTTGGCAATCCGGATCTCGTCATAACCACCGCGATTCTCGAACGCGTGACGTTCGTCTTTCGCGTAGCGCAAACCCACGGTCAGGCTCCATTTGTCCGACAAATCGATATCGATTTGCGTGTAGGCTGCATACGCATCGTTCTCGATGTCGTTGCGGTGCTCGTACGCGGCACCGGTATCGCCGTTCTTCAAGTCGGTGTTGAAGTTACCCGGAACGCCCTGATCGCCACACCATCTACCAAACGTATCGCTACCTACGGGAAGATCGGCAAAGTGATTACAATCCGGCATGAAACCGAAGGGACTGCTCGCTAACAGGCCGATGAACGGATTGCTGTAAATATCGACCGCGCCGACAAAGGGAACGTTGATAATCCCGGAACCTTCGGAGGAATCAACCAAACGCCCCTGACCTAATCGATTACGGATGCCATAGTGCTGCATACGATCTTCAGAGAAGGCATAAAGGCCGCTGGTACCCGTGATCCTGTCTCCCCACTCCCAGAACAGCTGCAGCTCGTGAGACCAGCTGTCGACGTCCTCGGTCACCGTGTCGCCATAACTCGAAATCAGGCTATTGGAATAATCCCAGTCTTTATCGAAGGTGTAGATGAAGCTCTGATAGCCATAGAGGTACTTCAACGTCGTGGTGTCGTTGATCTCCCACGTCAGGTCCAAAGAAGCCGCCTGATGGTCGAATTCTTCATCCGGATCGGCGTTTGTCAGCGTTACCGCCTTGCCGTCATCCGGATCGCCACCGTCATAAAGGAAAATATCCGGGTTGGCGAACCTCGGGTTGATTATGTAGGGCCATGAGGTCGGATCGACGCCCGGGCGTCGCCGCGCGCCGAATTTGGTGCCGATAACCGGGTGAGTGAAGGCCACGGCGCCCGGAAAATCGGAAGCGACTTCACGCCAGCCAAAAACAGCGAATGAATCATCAGCCCGAACGCGTTCTCCCGCCGGCCCTTCACCGAACATCACACCGGACGGGATATTTCGTTGCGAACGTCGCTCGTTGACCCGCGCTTTCATCGAAACTCTCTCGGTAATGTCAAACAGCAGCGTCAATGCAAAGTTCTGGTCGTTCGTGCTGCCTCGATCGGGAGAACCGGCGACGCCTTCCAGGTAACCTTCTCGGTCCCTTACGCTGCCCACCAGACGATAGGCCATTCTGTCGTCGATGATCGGCCCGGACATAACGCCGTAATACTCTTTAGCCCCAAAGCTTCCGGCAATAGCACGGATTTCACCTTCCCTATGATAGGTTGGGTCGTTGGTGATGTAGTTGACCGCGCCACCAATCGAGTTGCGGCCGTACAGTGTGCCCTGGGGACCGCGCAGGATTTCCACCCTGGCAAGGTCGTAAAGGGCGTTTTCGGACGCCGCGATGCCGAAGTCGGGCGAATAAACGCCGTTGTAATAAGAAGCAACGCCGGGGTCACCACCCAGAGAGCGGAAGTTTCGCCCGACCCCGCGGATGACCAGGTCATAATCGTTGCGAGTCATCGCAGGCACGAAGTTGACCATCTCATCAGGACCCTGAATCCCCATGTCTTCGAGGAAGTCCTGACTCAGTGCGGTAATGCTGATTGATGTATCGGATACGGTTGATTCACGCTTCTCAGCGGTGACCACCATCTCTTCGATGCGCCGACCTTCGGCAGCATAGACGGATACGACAACCGCCATTCCCGCGAGTGCGGAAATGGTAAAACGTAGATACCCCATCTTTATCCCCTCCTGAATTTTTGAACTGCCGGATTGTCGTTCGTTTCCGGCCGGAAAGCCGCCCCTAACGGCTTTCTGAACCCGGTAGCATTGATCAATGCGCCCGTGGATGCAACACTTAGTTACAATTTGGCACAAACTTCACAGGCGGGCGAAAAACCAGTCACCACGCGGCTTTGCGGGGTACTGATCGAGGGATCGGTCACTACTACGGGTTTGCGATGACGCGCCCAAACTCACTGACAACAGGCCGGCAACACCCGTCGCAGCCCTTGTCTGAGTTCTGAGGGTGGGTTGGGCACTCTATCGAAGCCCTTTGCCGATCATCTACCAGATTGGTTGAGAGCGATTGTTAGACGGGTCGACATCCTGCGAGTCACTGGAATTCCGCGAGGCTGATCCCGGTTTTGATGAGCGCCTCCTTGAGATAGGGTGCGACTCCCCGGTCGTTTTCGTCGATTGGTGCGCCGCGTAACTCGATTGCCCTCGTGAGCTGCCGTCGACCTTCGTCAATACGGTTTTCCAGCAGCGCAAGCGTCGCGAGATTCACCCAGATCTCCCAATTGTGAGCGTCGATTGCCAGAGCTCTATTTAAATACATTCTTGCTGTCTCGTTGTTGTGAAACGGTGTCTTCATCGAATATTTGGCACTCTCGAGAACCTGTGCCAGCTCAATCAGCTGGAGTGTTGCGGGTGTCGTGGTATGAGAGAAAAAGCGGGTGAGCGATGTTGCTGGATCCATGAACTCGATTTCGGCTTCCACAAATAGCCCCTGCCGGTTCATCACCTCGAGGATACTTCGAGCAACAATTGCATTGCCAAGCGGGGTTGGATGGCAGTTGTCGATGACGAGAGAAAACCCGACGAGACCATGATCGGCGTGTTGCTCGAAACCCTGCTCGGCATCTGCCAGGTATACTCCATCCAGTTGTGCGAGCCCTCTCATGAATTGGTTGAATTCGGTAAGAACCCGCCAGGGGATTGGATCCAGATCTTTGGCTCGCAGGTAGAGTGATCGCGCCCGATCATAGTCGAGCGCCGCCTCGTGCGAAGTGCCAAGCAGGTACAACAGCAATGCATCATCAGGATATTCAGCCAGATTCTCCTGGATGCTTGCTGTTGCTTTGTTGCTCAAGCCTGCGGCGAGAAAATGGCCCACCTCTTGAACCCACTTTTCCTGTAGCTCCTCGCGGTCGTTGTTGGCTAATCCCTTGTACGCGGGAGGCCAGTTGGAAAGGTTCGAAGGTGCCGTAACGAGAATGACGGGGGTGTCGTACTGTCTTGCCGTCTCAACGAGGTCGGCCAGGTTTTCCGAGTACGCTCGCACCTTCTGTCTGAACACGCTTGAGTTGCGGTCGTACGCTTCATAACTCGGTATTGCGATGCTGTCAGAGGGCAGACCTTCCTGCATCCGGTCGAGCTTTCGGGCGAGAGCGCGCGTCAGTGCAAGGCTTGCGACGATTCTGTTGGGTATGCTCTCGGTTCTTCTATAGAGAAACTCGTTGTGCCCGCTCAAAACGATCAGCAGGTCTGGTTCAAAGGTGATGCTCTCAGCCACTTTCCGGCGCGCGTAAGCAGCCGTGCGGCCGGCTCCGGCAAAATTGTAGATTTCCAGAGATTTATCGGGGCGGTATTCCCGCAACCAGAATTCGAGTTGTCTGACAAATCCGAATTCCGGTGTCGGCTGCCCTTCCGCGGTCGAGCCGCCGTAAACAAATATTCGAAAACTGTCGCTTGGCTTGGGTAAGACGATACTGCTCAGCAACTCAGACGGGGGTTTGAAGGACTCTGCAACACGGGCCATCAGTTCGAACAACGCCAGCAGGCCAACGGTAACGATCACTCCGTATAGAACGCTCCTTTTTGTGCCGAAGTCGTTACTCATTTTTGCCCTGGTAATGAGGATTCATCGAATCCGGTCTCGACGCCGCCCGAGTCGGTAAGCACTCCGCCGTACAGACCTTCGGTGCTGGCGGCGATCTGGAATCCCCCCACCACACACAGGCCCAGAATGCCTGCCGGCAACTCCCGGCCTCTCAGCCATGTCAACCACAACGCAAGAGCGGTAATGGAACTTGGCCCCGAAAAGCCAGACCATGGGTCGCTTGGAGCGAGCCCTCCATTCAGGATGAACGACATGGGTCGAATTGAGATCGGCGAACAAAGGGGCGATGGCGTAGTTCAGGGTGGCGATTCCGATGAGCAGCCTGGCAATCATAAATGGGTCAGGTCCTCCCTTGAGCATGACCAGGGATGGTGGGTGCTCGCCTCAACGGCGTAACAGGATAGCCGCCCAACGAACGAGATTGAGAATATCGGCTAGTGCCGCGGCAAAGTAGGTTAATGCAGCAGCCCGCAGGACTTTCTTTACGATTTGCAGTTGTGCGGGTGTTATGTACTCGCCTTCGATCAGGATGGGTAAGGCTTTGCCAAAACTCGCGTCCCATTCGGTCGGCAGGGTAAAAAGATGAACCACCATGCGTGCCACGAGGCCGCTTAGGCCAAGAACGATCATAAGAGAAAAAGGCACCGGGTGGCGGGTGATGAGGCCGATCACCGGTGCGAGCGAGATCGCATAGATGCTCACCTTCGCGATGGTGTTGGCGACCGGTGCCAACCGGGTGCGAGCGGCAAGATGGCGATCACCGTTTTTGTGTTGTATGGCGTGACCCACCTCGTGGGCGGCAATGGCGATAGCGGTAAGGGATCTACCTTCAAAGTTTGCTGGCGAAAGACGCACGGCACGAGCGCCGGGATCGTAATGGTCGCCAATTGCCGAACTTTCGACAATCACACCGTCAAGACCCAGGCGATCAACGAGATGCCCGGCCAGCTCTCCCCCCGTTCCGGGCATCTCCGGGATCTCGGTGGCGTTCGCTCGCATGACCAGTTTGACCCAGATGCTCGGGCCGAACACCAATGCCATCACGGCGATCATGAGGAGCACGATGAGCATGGAATTGGCTCCGGAGGTACGGTGAATGTCGATAATACCAGATGAAAACCCCTTAGTAGGGGGGGTCAGAGTAAAGGGTCAGAGTAAAAATGGGGTTCTAAAGGGAGTCATAAGCGAAGGTTTTTTACCCCATTTTTACTCTGACCCTTTACTCTGACCCCCTTTCTCAACCGAGGTCACCATGGACGCCAATATCTACCTGCACCACTACCCGGCATCTCTTTTCTCCGAAAAGATCCGGCTGATGCTCGGATATCTCGACCTGCCGTGGCGGTCGGTTGAGATCTCATCGATCATGCCGCGTCCGCTGCTGATGCCGCTTACCGGCGGTTATCGCAAGACGCCGACGCTGCAGATCGGTGCCAACATCTATTGCGACACCGCCGTGATCACCGCGGCGCTCGTGCGTCACACCGGCGACACCACGCTCTTTGAGTCGGGGTTCGTCGCGAATCGGGTCGCCGAGTGGGCCGACAGCACGCTCTTCAGAATCACCGTGGCGATCAACTTTCGACCTGAGGCGGTCGGAGCATTCATGAGTCAGCTCTCTGCCGAAGAAGTGGCCGCCTTCCAGGCAGACCGTGCCGAACTCGTGGGAGATGTGCCGATGGTGAGCGTGTCACCGACAGCCGCCATGAGCGCACTCGATTCCTACCTCACGCAGCTCGAGCAATCACTGACGACGTCATTCCTTTTCGGTGACGCACCCTGCATCGCCGATTTTTCCGTCTACCACTGCTTGTGGTTCGTTGACAATCCGGTGAACGCAGAGCTGATCGATCCGTTTTCCAAGGTGCGGGACTGGCTCTCGCGGATGGCGGCGTTCGGACCCGGCGATGTCACGGAGGCGACCGCGGAAGATGCGCTTGCGTGCGCAAAGGCGTGCGATCCGGTTGCACCGCAACTCGAGCCTATCGCGTTGGTCGGTGTGTCGCTGGGTGATGCGGTGACCGTGACGCCGACGGACTACGGTCGGATACCCGTCGCCGGTCGTCTCATCGCGGTATCCGCGGAAGAGATCGTCCTTGCGCGCGATGATCCGGATGCGGGTCGGTTGATGACGCACTTTCCGAACATCGGTTTCGAAATTTCAGCCGCTTGATCCATGGTTGGGTGTCGGTCGGTTTAATGCTCGGGTCTCGCATTGCCGCCTCGACATGCCGGTGGCCATACGGCACCGTGGATGGTCGTCACCCGTCTGATTCGAGGGGACATTCCCACCAGGTAAGGCGTCAATGACATGAGATACGGCTTTGTTGTTCCCAATAACTTCGGCGTGCCGGACCCTATGGAGGTCGTTCGTCTTGGCGTTCGCGCCGAGGCGCTCGGCTTCGATTCCGTCTGGGTGAATCACCATGTGCTGAACGTGGGCTACGTGCGCGACCGTTTGGGTGAGGGTCCCTACCACGATGCGCTGATCATGCTCACCTGGCTTGCGACTCAAACATCCCGGGTTACTCTGGGTACCAGCGTGCTGGTCATGCCGTACCTGCACCCGATGGTGCTCGCGAAAGAACTGGCGACGTTGGATCATCTGTGCGGCGGCCGGTTGGTGATCGGCGTAGGTGTGGGCAGCCTGCCTGAGGAAAACGCAGCACTTGGCGTTCCCTACGATTCCCGCGGTGGGTACTGCAACGAATTTATCGAGGTACTGCGCAAGCTGTGGACCGAGGAGCGGGCAAGCTTTGCGGGCGAGTTTTTCACCTTTGACGATATCATCAGCTCGCCCAAGCCTCTGCAGAAACCCCATCCACCCATAGTGGTTGGCGGCAACCGGCCACCGGCGCTACGCCGCGCCGCTCGACTGGGTGATGGCTGGCATCCCATGAACGTCTCCCCCGATGGCGTACGTCGCCGCCTGGAGACGGTGCGCGCAGAAGCGTCGCAAGCGCAGCGCGATCATGTGTTGGCGACAGTACAGGTGCGCCTGGACATGGGTCGGGTAACGCTTGAGTCGGTGGGCGAGTACACCGATGCGGGTGTTTCGGAATTGGTCATGTCACTGAACATGGCCGATGTCACGGAGATAGACAAAGCGCTGGAGGCGTTTGCCACGGCCATGTTCTAGTCTGCTATGGGGTCTGCTCACTCGATGATCAGCTTGAACTTACGTTTCGTAAGGCGTGGTGAATCTGAACTCGTCAGTAATGTAGCGCACGCACATTTTTCCAGCAGACACAT
>JACZXA010000042.1 GCA_022571865.1 Pseudomonadota bacterium | reverse complement strand
CAAAGCGCCGTATTCACACACAATCTCTTGGTCCTGACACGACGCCTCGAGCCATCCGGCTAACGATACTTCTCTCAATCTCCCTCATACGGACTCGTTTCCGGAAGCCGCTTCGTCACCCTGGTCAATATCACTAAAAACAGGTCTGCAAACGCATCCAAACAGACAAAACGAGGCATCAACACACACATCTCAGAGCCAAGATCACTCTGACGCATTACAATCAACCCGAAAATCACCGTATTCTGGACAGGAACTAACTAAAACGTGTCCACTTTCTGGGAGGAACATCCCGCAACAAAGCGTCATGCCTCTTGCAACTGAAAAGGCGCGCCTCTTTGCTGCGCCGCTGAACTCAGACGTTTTACGGCACTGGAGATCGCGTGACTCGAGAGTCCAGCTTTGTGGCCCAGCCTCGAGATGAGATTCCCATGAGCCAACTTCTGCGATTCCCCAGCTCGGTCAAGCGAGATCCCGCTATCGAGGTCTGGATGCACGAACATTTGGGTGAATTGGGGGCGATCGCACAACGCTGGTTTGAGGTGATGCGCGACTGCGGAGACGATGTTCGAGAGTTACTGCATGATGGTCATCCGACAGCGTGTGTAGGTGATGCGGCATTAGCCTATGTCAATGCCTTCAAAGCTCATGTCAATGTCGGGTTCTTTCGTGGCGCCGAGATTGCTGATCCGGAGGCCTTGTTGGAAGGCACCGGCAAGTTTATGCGTCATGTGAAACTAAGGCCGGAACATGACGTCGATGCCACGGCTCTAACGAAGCTGATTGAAACTGCATACACTGATATGAAGGAGCGCCTAAAGGCGGAGTAGTTCGTGAAAACTTTCGATAAACCGGGTACCTCCGGATAATCGAACTCAGGCGTTAAAGAGGCTCGCAGCCTGGATGATTCATGAAGAAACTACTGCGGTCGCCGATAGCAGCAAAACGTCGGGCCTCGCAGGCGGCGGATTCCACACAGCGAAAAGAATTCAGAATGCGGTAGAACTACAATCCAGCTACCGCAAAAAGAAAGATATACAAAAAACGTTACCTCAGCTATTTCATAGTATGGAAGAGAGTTTCATGGAGGCTACTTCATGACTATGGGGCTGTCTGAGCCTAACGGCATTTCTTGAATTTCTCGGCGCAGACTAAGGGCCCGTGATATCCCTTACTTGCTGCCACAACTACCAAAGTCGGATCGTCAGCCTGACCGTCTGCGTTTTAGTCTTCGCACAACCAATCGTTATGACAAACAGCTAGTAACCATCACGCTATTGTCAGCGAGCTTCGTCCACCGCGGAACTCAGACCTCAAGCAACGTGTGTAAAGCTCCCGGGGCGCTCGTCACACCAACCACTGGCAATTCGACGGGTTTTGGCAGATCCTTCGCTACCCGAATCGCAAACCGGAGCAACGAATCATGTCGCATGCCACGACTCAGGCGTATCTCATCGTTTCCGCGGTAATTTTTGGGCTTGTCGCTATCATTCATCTAGCTCGCGCCATCAATGGTTGGGCCTTTGTCGTCGGACCCGCCACGATTCCGATATCCGCCTCGTGGATAGGCTTTGTCATCACAGGAGTTTTGTGCTTGTGGGCGGTGCGCATTGCAAGTTCGAGATAGCGCGGTCCGAATCTACGTCCTTGGCGTCTGACTAATGTTGCCGCCGACGTCTGAAGCAGCGCATACGCCCATGACTTGCATCGGCAACTGGGCCCAGAGCCTAGGGGTCCAGTCGCTATATCGTTGTTTCTAGTCACACGAGCGACTATCCAAATCCTATTCAGTTCTCGAAAGGCGATGAACTCAACCTCGGGGAATGTGATGCGGAATACATTGGATGGATCCGGGTCACTATCGCAGACAACAACGAAGGCTGGGCGCCAGAATCTCTGATACAGCCAACCTCTTCCCACACGGGAACCGCACTTTGCGAGTACACCGCCCGAGAACTAGACACCCACATTGGCGATATCGTATCGTGCATCAGGGAGTTAAATGGATGGTTGTGGGTTGAGAGAAACGACGGAGAATCTGGCTGGGTCCGGAAGGTATTGGTCGCTCCGATCTGATCAACCACGACACCGGGTAGTCAAAAGCGCCGCTCTCGCTAGGCACCTTGGTCCGGACAACCCGGAAGGTAGCGCCCAGCGTAACCTTTACGAAACGTTCGATCTCAAAGCCGACGCGATGCGGGAGAACGGACCCGAAGGTGGAACGCGCCGGCTATTCGTACTCGAAGTTCGTGCGCCGAACGCGATGAAGCCAAACACTCGACCGCACATTAACCAACACCTATGGATCTTTCATCGATGCGCATTGTTGTTTTTCTACTACTTTTGTTCTCGAGGCCTGCATCCAACGCAGCGATTGATCACGCACAGCTCGTTGACGTAAACAGCACACCGGGCAGCTGGCTCACTCATGGGCGAAGTTACCACGAGGAGCGCCAGAGCCCACTAACTGAGATCACCCCGAACAACGTCGGTGAACTTGGGTTGGCTTGGTATTTTGACACTGGCACGAGACGGGGACTGGAAGCATCGCCCCTGGTTATTGATGGTGTCATCTACTCGACCAGTTCCTGGAGTAAGGTGTTTGCCAACGACGCGCTCAGCGGCGAGCTTATCTGGCAATACGATCCGCAGGTGCCCAGGGCATGGGGCGTGAATGCTTGTTGTGATGTGGTGAACAGTGGTGTCGCGGCCTGGGGTGATAACCTCTATCTCGGCACACTCGATGGCCGTTTAGTCGCCTTGAACCGACAAACCGGCGACGTAATCTGGGAATCGCTTACCATCGATCCCTCCCGACCGTACACCATCACTGGCGCCCCACGCATCATCAAAGGTAACGTCATCATCGGCAACGGCGGCGCCGAGTATGGCGTGCGCGGCTACGTTTCTTCATACGACGCCGACGATGGTTCACTGCGTTGGCGCTTTTTTACCGTTCCCGGCAATCCCAACGAGCCCTTTGAATCACCGGCCATGAAAATGGCTGCTGAAACATGGACTGGCGAACTATGGTGGAAAGTGGGCGGCGGCGGCACCGTATGGGACTCCATGGCCTACGATGCCGATCTGGATCTCCTCTACATTGGCGTAGGCAATGGATCTCCCTGGAACAGACACGTGCGCAGCCCCGGTGGTGGCGACAATCTGTTTCTTTCCTCTATCGTCGCTCTAAAACCCGAGACGGGCGAATATGTCTGGCATTATCAGACAACGCCTGGAGACAGTTGGGACTATACCGCCACACAGCACATGATCCTCGCCGATCTCACGATCGACGGGGTACTCGTGAAGGTGTTGATGCAAGCGCCCAAAAACGGCTTTTTTTACGTGCTCGATCGAGCCAACGGTGAATTGATCAGCGCAGAGAAGTACGTAGCTGCCACCTGGGCGAGTCATATCGATTTATCCACGGGTCGGCCGGTGGAAACGGAAAACGCCGATCACAGCATCGAAGCGAAAACCACAAAACCCGCGCCGTTCGGCGGGCACAACTGGCAACCCATGGCATTCAATGAAACAACCGGCCTGGTGTATATCCCGGCCATGGAAGGTCTGGCGCCTTACAGCACGGCCCGCGACTTTACCTATCTGCCGGGGGGGCATTGGAACCTTGGTCAGTCGGAAGGCAACACCGTGCTACCCGGGAACCAGTATCTCATCAACGCCGTCATAAAACGCATCTTCACCGGCCATCTCCTCGCGTGGGACCCAGTGAGGCAAAAGGAAATCTGGCGCGTCGAGCATGAAACCATGTGGAACGGAGGGGTGCTGACCACGGCTGCGAATCTCGTATTTCAGGGTACCGGCGACGGCCGTCTGGTTGCCTATCGAGCCGACTCCGGTGAGCAGTTATGGGACACTCAAACACTCACCGGCGTGATTGCGCCCCCTATCAGCTATCAGATCGACGGCGAGCAATACATTGCGGTGATGGCGGGCTGGGGTGGCGCGCCCACATTGGCGTTTAATCTACCGGGCAGCAGCACCGGCGCCAACGGACGACTTCTGGTCTATAAGCTTGGGGGTGAAGCGAGCCTACCCGAAGCCCTCGGAGCAAGCGCGATCCCAGTGCCGCCGCCGCGGCACGGTACCGAAGAAACCATCGTAGCCGGACAAGTGCTGTACAACACACATTGCGGCCGCTGTCATGGTGCAGGTCTCATAGGTAATGGATTGCTGCCGGACCTTCGCGACATGGGGCACGATCAGAGCGCCAACACACCCGAAGTATTCAAAGCGATTGTGCTTCAGGGAGCCTACGTGGATTTGGGGATGGTGAGTTTTGCCGATGTCATGAGTGAGACAGACGCTGAGGCGGTTTACGACTACATCGTCGACGCCGCTCACGCACGGTGGGAAGACCAGGATGCGTCGCCATTGTGGCGAGACCTCGAAGCCTGGTTCATGGATCTCGTCGGCGCACTGATTGCCCAGTTCATATAGCCTCTCGCAAGTTGCTGTGATCAGCGCGGTCGTTTTCGATGCAGACGGTGTTATTCAAGTACCATCGGCCGCCTGGCGCGCCGCCCTGCTGGCGCTTGCCGGAGACGCTAAGCACGCTGACGATCTCCTCGCTGATATTTTCGCAGCAGAAAAACCCTGTTTGACAGGCGAGCAGGATTTCGAGACCGCGCTCGCTGATGTGCTATTACGCTGGAACTGTGCCACCAACGTTAAACAAGCCCTGCGGATATGGACGATGATCGACAAGGACGATCAGATTCTGAACGTCATAGAACGACTTCGAGCACGAGGAACCCACGTGGCACTTGCAACCAATCAACAGGCGCATAGAGCCGGCTTTATGTCTGAGGCGCTTGGCTACGCGGAGCTGTTTGACGACCTGTTCTACTCCTGGGAAATGGGTTACGCGAAACCAGATCCGGAATACTTCCGCTCCACGCTCGACCGGCTTGGATTAGCTGGCGAGAACGTACTCTTTATCGATGATCATCAATCAAACGTCTCCGCCGCGATGAGTGCTGGATTACATGCCAGAGTATTCAACCAAAATTGTGGCGCTGTAGAGCTACTTGGTCTGTTGCAGGAATACGACCTGAGAATCTAGATTCGTCGCGCTCAATTGAGGCGACCGGCAGTCGAACCGAAAGACTCTAGAAAAACCACCGCCGAGAACGTTTGAGTTTCTCCGCGCAACCGTTGAGTTGTTTCTGGTAACGCTGCTCACGCTCAACAACGCGCCGAGCGTAATTCTGCACTGCCGGCTGTTGCTTCCAAACTCCGCGCGAGTATCCGGTAGGACCAACGTAGTATGCGAGGTAGAGGTTGTAGGAATCGTTTTTGGCAATGCCTAACTGACGGTGACTGCGATCGTTGTACCAACCGATAAAGTCCAAGGCATCTCTCAGATCATCCCGCTCCACAAAGAGTCTGTGGGTCTGCTTCTTGTAATCCTCCCAGGCCTCATCGGTCGCCTGTGCGTAGCCGTAGGCACTCGAGGGACGGCGCCACGGTATTACCCAGAGTAGTTTGCCTCGCGGGGGTTTGGCGTCGGAGACATAACTCGATTCCCTGTGCACGAACGCCATGCCAACCGCGACAGGTAATCCCCAGGTTTTCTGCGCAGCCACCGCACCCCCATACCACTTGGGTTTCTCCTGAAACACCATACATAGATTGCCGGGCTGTTTGGGCGGATTGTTGCTACAACCGACGATCGCGAATGCAAGCGCGATGAAAATGAACGCTGCGAGGCTAATCCACTTCATGCTCGGCCAACAAAACAAGTAACGCTGCCTCGTCCATTACCGGAATACCCAATTCTTCAGCCTTCGTGAGTTTGCTACCGGCCGCCGGACCGGCGACCACCTGGTGGGTTTTCGCTGAGACCGAACCCGCTACTTTAGCCCCAAGCGTGATGAGCTTTGCTTTCGCTTCGTCCCTCGACATGGCTTCGAGCTTACCAGTCAGCACCCAGGTCTGGCCACGTAACGGTTTTGGCACACCCGTTTGTACGGGTGTGTCCCACTTGACACCTACTTCACGAAGTTCCATGACTGCGTTTCGATTGTCTGGATCAGAAAAAAATTCTCGAATGCGCGCGGCCACAACGGGACCAACGTCCGGTACTGCTTCCAGGACATCCTGGGACGCATCCATCAACTCGTCGAGATCGATAAACGCATCTGCCAGGTTGTGTGCAGTCGTCTCACCAACTTCGCGCATACCCAATGCGTAAACAAACCGTCCATACGTAGTCTTCTTACTCGTCTCCAATGCAGCGAGCAGATTGTCGGCGGACTTCGAACCCATGCGTTCAAGGTCCACCAGTTCGTCCTTGGTCAACCGATACAAATCCGCTGCTCGATTGACGCGACCGGTTTCGACGAGTTGTTCCATCAACTTGTCACCCAACCCCTCGATGTCCATGGCAAGTCTCGAAGCGAAATGCTTGAGTCCCTCCTTACGTTGGGCGGAACAATAATTCGGACCTGCTGAGCAGCGTGCCACGGCTTCGTCGTCGATATGTACAATAGCACTACCGCACGCTGGACAGTTCTCCGGCAACTTCACCTTGCGTGCCCGCTTCGGACGTTTACTTTCAATAACCGCAGCAACCTGTGGAATAACATCACCCGCGCGGCGAACCATCACCGTATCACCGATGCGAATCCCCAACCGCGCCACCTCATCCATGTTGTGCAGCGTTGCATTACTCACAGTAACGCCCCCTACGAAAACAGGCTCGAGCTTCGCAACCGGGGTAATGGCGCCTGTGCGACCCACCTGAAATTCCACGCCTCGCAGTATGGTGGTGGCTTCTTCGGCGGGATATTTATACGCGATTGCCCAACGGGGTTTTCGCGTCACGTTGCCAAGCCTGCGCTGCTGATCGAGACTGTTGACTTTGATCACGGCGCCATCGATTTCATAACCGAGCGAATCCCGCCTTTCCAGAAGCGATGACACATAACGCCAGCACGCGTCCATGTCCTCGGCCAGTGTTATTTGTTGATTTACCCTTAAGCCCCACGCCTGAAAGTGTTCGAGCACTTCCATGTGGGTTTCGGGTTGCCAGGACCCATCCACCCAGCCAAGGCTGTAGCAGAACATTGACAGCGGGCGCTCGGCCGTCAGCCGCGAATCCAGTTGCCGCAAGCTCCCTGCCGCACCGTTGCGAGGATTGACCAGGGGTTTCTCACCTTGCTGACGCGCTTGTTCGTTGAACGCTTCAAAGCCGGCCACCGGCATGTAAATTTCCCCTCGCACTTCCATACGCTCAGGAATTTCTTTCGCGCTCGAGTCATTCGCACCCAACAACAGAGGCACCGCGCCAATGGTCCGCACATTGGCGGTGATATCCTCACCGGTCTGACCATCCCCTCGTGTTGCACCCCGGACCAAGGCGCCATTCTCGTAGATGAGTGCCACGGCCACGCCGTCGATCTTCGGCTCGCAGGTGAAAGTCAATGATTCATCGGATTCAAGGCGGTTTTTGCATCGCTCGACCCAATCGGTAAGTTCCTGTTCGGTGGCGCACTTGTCCAGCGACAACATGGCGAGTTCATGACGTACCGAGGCAAATTCGCTCAAGGGCGCCTCCCCCACCCTCTGGGTTGGGGATTGTTGGGTCACCAACTCCGGGTGTGCTGCCTCGAGTGCCACAAGCTTGTCGAACAACACGTCGTATTCGGCATCGGCGATCTCTGGATCGTCGAGCACATGGTATCGGTGTAGGTGGTAGCGAATTAGATCCGTAAGTTGTGCAAGTTCTTCGTTTACACTCATGCCCGCTTAGACATGCGCTTGCGGGAAAAATCTGCAATCCGCTGGCGATAATGTTCTATCACCTGCCTGGTCATCAGGTTGCGTTGCTCGTCCCTGATTTCACCACCCAGGTTCTTGGCAATTTCGTTCGCGATACGCAACATCTCCTCGAACACGTCCGATGGACGCTCAGGGCCGGGCAACTGAAGGAAAAACAACAGTCCAGGAGAGACGAAGGACTCCATGTCGGCCATATCGAACGTACCAGGTTCAACCACGTTAGCGACGCTGAAGCGAGCAACTTTGGTCAAAGGATCAATGCGATGGAATATGTTCATGTTGCCAAACTTGAGACCCTGGCTGCGCAACGCCGTAAACAGCGCATCCCCGGCAAAACGTTCGGAATTCGGGGCCAGCACATTGAAGACAATCAACTCCTCAACGGGTGCGGATTCGCCGTGCTCCGGCTCAGCCTGCCGCGCCGCCAGGCGTCGAGACCGCCTTGGCGTCTGAGCTGTGAGAGGTTCCCCGGGTAAGGTAACGTCGGCAACCTTGGAAGGCGGCGGAGCGTCGAACGCGCGTTCGATCCTTTGTTCCGTCCCTGCTTTGCTCGGCGCGGATCCAACCAAGGCGTCAGCATCAACCGTATCACCAAGCGTTGGTTCAACAGGCCGCGAGATTCGAGATTGGCGGCGAGTCGCTCCAGGATCGCCGGTTAGGTCGGTTTCGGTTGTCTCGAGCAATACCGGCGCCGGAGTATCCAACTCCAAGCGCGCCTGCTCCCAGTTGAGGGGATCTCTGTCGATTCTGGAACTGGATAGGACCCGGGCACCCCCGTTCGGCAACTCGCCACGTAGACGCTCAATGTCGTCCATGTCCTCACCGATCAGATCGGGCACTATATCGAGCCGCAACGGCTCTTGTCTGGCCCGCCAGGCAATCCAAAAGCCATGCGCGACAACTGCCGCGATGAGCAGCCCGCCCCCGACTAGGATGAAGTCCTTAATGTCCACTAGCGGCTCCTAGGCCGCAACTCACGGCCTGACAGGGTACTTGATTTACATCACCGCCATGACTACATAACAGCCATAGCCGCGGCTTCCTCTACGTCCACCGAAACCAGTCGCGAAACGCCTGGCTCGTTCATCGTCACACCCATGAGATGGTCTGCCACCTCCATCGTAAGCTTGTTGTGTGTTATTACGACAAACTGCACATCGGTAGACATATCCTTGATCAAATCTGCAAAACGCATGACGTTGGTGTCATCCAAAGGCGCATCAACTTCATCCAGCAAACACACTGGACTCGGATTGAGCTGGAAGATGGCAAAAATCAGTGCCACAGCCGTCATCGCCTTCTCACCGCCAGACAACATATGCACACTGGCGTTGCGTTTTCCCGGAGGTCTCGCCATTAACGAAACCCCGGTATCGAGCAGATCCTCCCCTGTCAGTTCCAAATAGGCGTGTCCCCCGCCAAATACCTTGGGGAATAACTCCCCTAATTCCACGTTAACCGCATCAAATGTTTTCTTGAACCTTATGCGCGTTTCTCGATCGATCTTTCTGATGGCGGCAGTGAGAGTTTCCAGAGCCTGGTCCAGATCTTCATGCTGCTGATCGAGGTAGACCTTACGTGCCGATTGCGCATCAAACTCTTCGATGGCTGCGAGGTTAATGGGCCCAAGTCGTTGAATGGTGCGATCGGTTTTCTCCAACGAGGCAACCCAGCTCCCTTCGTCGGCGTCTTCCGGAAGCTCTCCGCGCACTTCCGCTATTTCGTAACCCGCGGCATTAACCAGTTCAACGAGATTCGCTTCCTGAACCATCAAACCTTGTCGGTTCACCCTGGATTCTTCGAGCTGTGAACGCACCTCGGAAACTTTCTCCTGGGCCAGCCCACGTTGACCTTCCAGGTCACGTACGGTCGCTTCGAGTCGCTCGAGCCGCAAACGCACTTCGCCAAGCTCGGATTCAACCGACAGTCGAGCAGAGAGCTTGGCTTCGAGATCTTCGGTAAGCTCAGGAAGCGGCGTAGCATTGGATTCGATTCCTTTGAGAAGTGTGGCTCGCTGTTCCTCGAGCTCTCTTCGCTGAAGCACCAAGCGATCCCGAGCGGTTTCACCTGCGGCCAATCGAGACTGCAGATTTTGCCAGGTCGTGTTCAGCGCATGGTAAACATCCCGACTTCCACGAGCCGCCTCCCGTGCAGCATCGAGATCCGCTTCAGTGGTTTTACGCAGTGCCGCGAGCCCTTCGCGTTCACTTAGCTGCTTTTCTCGTAAAGTTTCGGCGTTAACCAGCGCAACACGCGCCTGGTCGAGACGTTCACTGTCCTGCTCGATCTGTTCATCAATTTCTTCGCGTTCCCGCGCGAGTCGGCTGCGCCGTGCATCGGCCTCCTCCATCTGCACACGACGTACACCGTGATCGGCTTTGAGTTCACCGAGCGTTTGATTGAGTTTGTTGACGGTATTCTGCTGAGCTTCGCGCTGATTCTCGAGCAGCTCGATTCGCGCTCGTCCCGAAACTACATGACCCTGAAGCTCGGCCAGCGTGTGTTCGGCTTCCTCCACTCTCAGGTTCGAGGTCTCGATTTCCTGGGCTCTCTGGATAATGCCGGCATCGCCCTCGACGCCGGACAACATCCGCACCCAATCCGAGCCAACCCAGAAACCCTGTCGGGTGATCACGCTTTCGCCCGGCCCAAGGTCGTTACGCTTGGCGAGTGCCACCTCCACCGACTCCGCGGCGTAAACTCCGTGCAGCACGGAACCGAGTTTCAATCCATGGCTGCTGACCAGGGAGGCCAGACTCGGAAGCTCACCAAACACCTCTCCTTCGATCCGAGCTTCCAACAACGTGACCCCGTGGGCGAGGTTATCGAATGCATCGCGATAATCGTCCAGACGATCCACACGGATGGCTTGTAGATAGTCGCCGAGCACGGTCTCCACCGCGTGTTCCCAACCCGGCACGACCGAAAGCGCTTCGCCCAATCGATCCGAAGCGCCAAGACCCTGGGCTTCTATCCAATCCTGCGCCTCGCGTTCTCCACGACCGAGAGCCGCTTGCTGAACTGCCTGGAGACTTGCCAGGTCATGGCGTAACGTCTGAACTTCGCCGCGGGCATCTTCGAGCACCCGTTCGCGCATCAGCAAATCTTCTCTGGCAGCCCCGAGTTCCTTGAAACTCAGATCGATTTCAGCCTCAAGCACGCGTCGGTTGTGTTCAGAACTCTGAATTTCCTCGGCGAGAGAATTGACATGATCGCTTGCTACGATCGGTACGCCCTCGGCATCACCTTCGAGTTGTTCGCGACGCCCACGAAACCGCTGCAGTAACTGCTCGAGGTGCTCTACACGAGAGGCCTGAACCTCGGCGTCGCGCTCATTCTCCGCAGCCTTGACGCTGAATTCTTCCCACGCAACCTGCCAGGATCGATAGCGATTCTCCAGGTCGTCCAACCGTTGGTTGCAACGACCATCCTCGACCCCTGCGTCTTTCACTTTCGGCACAAGCTGGCTGATCTGCTCTGCAAGTTCCGCGATCTGCGCTTCATCCATACCCAGTTGACGGTCGGTTTCGTCGGACCGCTTACTTACCGTACCGAGATCGAGTTCGAGCTGTTTCACCCGTTGCTGGTTGAATTGTATGGCTTCCTCGATGCGCGCGATGTCCGCGCCGAGCTGATAATAACTTCCCTGGATGCCGTTGAATTCATCGCTTGCCTGCGTGTGCAGCGCACGATGCTTCTCGATGTCGGTGTCGATGTTCTGTTGCGCCGCGACAACTCGCTCGAGTTCAATCTCGAGTTGGCTGATCTGGCTCTGGCGAAGCTTGAGCTCACTATCGAGGTCGATGTAGCGAAGGGTATGCAGCTCAGCGGTTAGCTTTTTCTCCTTCTCTTTCAGGATTCGATATCGCTCAGCGGCCTTTGACTGGCGTTTGAGAAGTCCAAGCTGGCGACCAAGCTCCTCGCGGATGTCGTTCAACCGATCGAGATTTTCGTTGGTGTGCTTGATTCGGTTCTGAGTTTCCCTGCGTCTTTCCTTATATTTAGAAATCCCAGCGGCCTCTTCGAGATAGGCCCGCAAATCCTCAGGCTTCGCTTCCACCAACTGGCTGATCATGCCTTGTTCGATGATCGAGTAGCTGCGCGGACCGAAACCCGTGCCGAGAAAGATGTCCACCACGTCGCGGCGCCGACATTTGGCGCCATTGAGGAAGTAGGTCGACTGCGCGTCCCGCGTTACCTGTCGACGAATCGAGATTTCCCCAAAGCTCGCATACTCCCCGCCGATACGGCCATCGGTGTTGTCGAACAACAACTCAACACTGGCCATGGAAGTGGGTTTGCGGGTGGCGGATCCGTTGAAAATAACATCGGTGATGCTCTCGCCACGGAGTTGCTTCGCGGAGCTTTCGCCCATGACCCAGCGCACGGCGTCGATGATATTGGACTTACCGCATCCGTTTGGTCCAACCACCGCGCAGCGATTTCCGGGGAGGGTGACCGTAGTCGGATCGACAAATGATTTGAAACCGGCGAGCTTGATCTGCTTTAAGCGCATGCAGCGAGGGTGGTGACCCAAGTCCGAGTAGGCGCTAGTTTAAAACAAAACCATCAGAAGCGTAACACCCTGATACGGCTATTTCGCCTAACTCGTCAAGCCTTCTGAGCAACCGCCATACGCCCAAAATTCCCGACCAGGGGCCGAGTGGTGCCCGGTCGTTGCAATCCCTGCACCAGCTTTTTCTCCCGTTTACTGTGCGCATGAACCAACTCACGGATACGATCAACATCGTTTCCGCGTACTGCCTCCAACAACGCCTGGTGATAACGTAATGTGTCGCGCATATCGTAATCGGGATGTTGCGACACCACATAAGCCAGGCGCATGTCGGCAGGAATCAAACCGCTGAGCACCGCGGAAAGATAGAACGTATCGAGGATCGGGAACCCGGCCCGAATAAAGGAACGTCGCGCCAACACCAGGGAATCGAAGTCATCCTGCACCAGGGCGAGCTCCATACTATCCAGCGAACGGCTGAACTCATCGAGACGACGTGACCGGGAAGCCGCTACTTTGACGAAAAGCTGACATAACAATTCCGAGAAAAGCTCTGAAAAATCATCAACTTGGTCGGCGTCTAAACTGCTGACGACCGCCCCCCGGCGCGGAATGATCTCGATCAGATGGCGACTCTCGAGGATGAGTAGAGCCTCACGCACGGAACCCCGGGAAACGCTGAGATCCGACGCCACCTTAAGCTCCTGGATGCGTGCCTGTGGCTTCAAGCGCCCGGTAATGATCTCGGTACCCAGATGGTCCGCGATCTGCTCCGTCAATCGCACGGCTGGCTCAAAACCCATGATGTCCCCTTAACGGCGCATTACCAACTGCTCTGGGAAGTTAAGACACCAGGGATCACATTTGGTTTCGCAACCAGGCGGAAACCGAATACGCTCACCCGGATTCAGAGGTGAAGGCAGTCAGCCAGGGGGATTCAGCGGGGCAACCAACCGAAGTGGATGGTCGAGTTCGGCAAGTTTGATGGGATCCGAACGCCACTCCCAGTCGCCCGGCTGAGCCATCGCCGCACCGGATCGACTCAACCGTACAACCACTTCAATCTCCCCGGCCTGGGAAAGCCCCACTGCCGGATTCATGCTCACCGCATCGTCTAAACGAACCGTCAGTGGCAACTTCACGGACGGTCGACGCACCACCGCAAATGGCATGCCACCGCCCAATGGACGAGCGATCACGAACAGGGTCGCTCCTTCGGGAATCTGGTCTTCGGCCTCTTCTTCAACATGTACTTCGACATCGACACTCGGCTTGAGGTCGCCTAATTTCGCCCGAGCCGCCGCGAATTCGGAACTCAGGGCTTCACGCTGTCCGGGAGCTAGCGAGTTGGTCAGTGCTCGGTTCAGAAATGTTACCGCCTCTTTGAAATTACCCGACCGATATGCATCGATCGCAAACATCTCGAGGACCAGTGGCTGGTTGGGTACGGTTTTCAAGATGCGCTGGCCAATTGCGGAAGTTCCCTGGTCAATTTGCCCAGAGGCCGCAAGATACCGGGCCTGGAACCAATACAAATCAATGCTGACGTCGTTACCGTGAAAGCTGCGCGCTTCGGCAAACGCTTCGGCAGCGCGCTGATAGTTGTTGAGCTTGAGTTCCACATGGCCGAGCAGATACCAGCTTTGAGCATCGCCTGGTTTAGCCGCAACCCGGAGTGACAACTTGTCCTGCCACTCGCTCAGAATGCCTCCGTGGTTCTGGGTATCGAGCTGCAACACGACTTCGGCGCCCTTGAGATCCAAAGCGCCTGGATCGCCAAGCGACAGGTATATGGCGGAGCTTGCCAGCGGCAACAAACCCGCCACCACCAGCCACGCCCAGCGTGATTTTTCCGGTTCAAGCCCGAATTCCGGTGTCTCGATACCTCCAGAGCCAATACCATCCAAGGCATTTTCAGTGGAGGTAGCGGCAAAATCATCAATCAGCGCCGCCCCGAGTTCCTGTTCGAGTTCAGCGCGCGTGTCGATGTTCAACTGCCCACTGACAACCTCGGCGTCGAGTTCATCGAGCCGCCCTCGATAAATTGCCCGTATGGTCCGGGCACGATCCTGGCGCGCACCTGTACGGGGACGGATGAACGGCAACAACGCCAGACCAAGGGCCAGCAATACCAACAGGCCCGCATAGAGCTCAATCATCAGTTGTCGTCCAGGATGACACGCAGCCGTTCGGTTTCCGACTCGCTCAAGGGCTCAGCGGGCGACTGCCGCAATACCCGCAGCAGAACAAAGCCGCTGATGAATACGAAACCAACCGGAGCAAGCCACAACGCCCAGGTTGCGGGCTTGAAAGGCGGATCGTACAGAACAAAGTCACCATAACGTTCCTGAAGGTAAGTGCGGATCTCGTCATCGCTGAGATGGTCATCGGTCAGTAGTCGATATACCTTACGCCGCAGATCCATGGCGATGGGTGCATCGGATCCGGAAAGATTGGTGTTCAGGCATTTCGGGCAACGGAACTCATCGATGAGCGCGCGGTATCTCGACTCCTCCTGCGCATCTCTAAAGCTGTAGGTATCTACCGGCGCCGCGGCCCAGGTGGCCGTGCCAACCAGGATCATCAATATTGAAAATATTGAAAACGCCTTAACCACCGGGCTGGACGGGTTCACTTGCCACGAGCACGGCAAATCGCGGTGCGATTTCCTGCTCCCAGATGCGCCGGTTGATCTCGCCGACACGTTTGTAGATGACGGTGCCTTCCGCATTCAGCAGGAAACTTTCGGGGGCGCCGTATACGCCGAGTTCCACGCCGAGAGAGCCATCGAGATCCTGCATGGTGAAGTCGTAGGGATCACCATAGTCCGCCAACCATTTGAGGGCGAGCCGTTCATCGTCTTTGTAGTTCACACCGACGATGCGCAACTCGCTCAACGCCTTGATCCGCATAAGCTCATCGTGCTCGGCCTTGCACGTCGGGCACCAGGTGGCCCAGACGTTTACCAGCACGGGTTTACCCAGCAACGCGCTTCGATCGACGTGTGTGTCCGAATCGCCGAGCAGCGGTACGGTGAATTCGGGAAACGCCTTGCCGAGCAACGCCGAAGGCAGCTGGTGCGGATCGGTCAGTGAAAAACCCGCATAACCGATAACGATGATCAGCAAAAACACCCCGAGTGGAATGAACAGTCCCGTTCGTTTCACGCCGGTGCTCCCTGCGCCGCGACCACTTCGCGTTGCCGCAAGCGGCGGTATCTGGCATCGGTGACGGCGATCACGCCACCCAGCGCCATAAGCAACCCACCGAGCCAGATCCAGCGGACGAACGGTTTCACCTGCAGGCGAACCGCCCAGTCACCACCGTCCAGTTCCTCACCCAGCGAGACATAGACGTCGCGCAGAAATCCCGGATCAATGGCGGCCTCGGTCAAGACAGTGCCACTGGCCGTGTAACGACGTTTTTCCGGCTTGAGAAGCAGCAGGTCGTCACCGTCCCTTACGGTAAATATCCCTTGCCGCGCCTCATAATTGGGGCCCTGTACCACGATCACCCCGTCAAACCGAAACTCCATGTTGCCGAGCGTCAACGTGTCGCCCGGCGACATGCGTAAGTCCTTCTCTACCGAAAACTGACTGGTCAACGCAACACCCAGCAACATCATGGCAAACGCGAAATGAGCGAGCGTCATGCCCCAATAGGCCATTGGAACCCTTCTCAAGCCAAGTCGCGCACGGTACACCAGGTCTTTGCCATGGCTCCCCAATACCCAGAACGCAACAACCAGAGTCACCACAACCTGCCATGCCAACGCCTGACTGACCATGAGCGGAATGCCCAAACCGAGCACGAGACTCGCCAACGCAATCCAGCGCATGCCCTTCAGCATGCGTGCTCGAGAAGTACGCTTCCACTGCAAGGCGGGAACCAGCCCAAGTGCAAGGCCGAGAAACAACATCAGTGGAATGAAAAACCGGTTGAAGTACGGTACCCCAACGGAAATCTTGTCCCCACCGGTCAGCGCCTCATAGGCGAGCGGGTACATGGTACCCGAGAGCACGATGCCCATCGCAATCACGAACAGAATGTTGTTGAGAAGCAGGAAAGCTTCTCGACTGAAAAGCGAATAACGTGCTCGCGAGCCGATCACGGACGCGCGCACGGCATACAGGGTCAACGAACCGCCAACGACGACCACCAGAAACACAAGGATAAACAGCCCTCGGGTCGGATCTACCGCAAACGCATGCACCGAGGTCAACACCCCTGACCGCACGATAAACGCGCCAAGCAGGCTCAGAGAAAAAGTGGCAATAGCCAAAAGCAACGTCCAACTCTTGAACGTACCGCGCTTTTCCGAAACCGCCAGCGAATGCACCAGCGCGGTGCCCACCAGCCAAGGCATGAACGAGGCGTTCTCAACAGGATCCCAGAACCACCAGCCACCCCAGCCGAGCTCGTAATATGCCCACCAGCTACCGAGGGTTATGCCCAGAGTAAGAAATCCCCAGGCGACATTGGTCCAGGGTCGCGACCAACGCGCCCAGGCGGCATCCATCCGCCCGGACAGGAGTGCCGCGATGGCAAACGCGAAAGCCACCGAAAACCCCACATAACCCGCATACAACAGCGGAGGATGAACGATCAGGCCGAAGTCCTGAAGTAACGGGTTGAGATCTGCTCCTTCCAGAGGTGTCAGCGGTACGAGACGGGTAAATGGATTGCTGGTCCACAACAGAAAGCTGAAGAATCCGACATTGAGCAACCCCATGACCCCGAGAACGCGGCTCTGAAAGCTGAGTGGCAAAGTGACACCCTTCACCGCTACCGCCAGAGTCCAGATGGACATGATGAGCGTCCACAAGAGGAACGATCCTTCGTGGGCACCCCAAACCGCGCTCAGCTTGTAATACCATGGCATCAGCGTATTGGAATTGGCAGCAACATAGGCAACCGAAAAGTCATCTTTGGCAAACGCGTACGTCAAAGCCGCAAACGCAAGCAGAGTAAACACGAATTGACCGTTGACGAGCGAAGATGTTGCAGACATCCAGGTTCTGTTGCGCAAGACGGGGCCCGCCAGTCCAAACCACGCCAACAAGGCGCTGAAACAAAGCGCGAGCACCAGGCTAAGGTGACCGAGTTCAGGAATCATTCGTTCTTCAATCCTTTGAGGTCCGCGAGTTCCGGTGGCATGTAATTCTCATCGTGTTTGGCCAGCACCTGATGGGCACGGAACAGGCCATCTGCGCCTAAGCGACCCTGTACCAGTACTCCCTGACCTTCACCGAACAAATCCGGCAGGATGCCGCTGTATATCACCGGAAACTGCGATCCCTGATAGTCCGTCAGTACAAACTGAACATCGAGCGCCTCACCCACTCTCGCGATGCTGCCTTCCAGAACCATACCGCCTGCCCGGATCTGCGTATCCACGGGCGCACCCCCCCCGACCACCTTATCCGGCGGGTAGAACAGGTTGATATTTTCGTTCAAGGCGACCAGCACGAAGGCAACGCTGATTCCAGCTCCCGCGAACAGAAAAAGTACACTAAACAGCCGATTACGGCGTTTTGGATGCATTGTAAGGTCCTGTCCTAGTCAAGAGTGCGATACAGCTTCAGCGTTGCGTTGACGACGGGCCATGTCTGTCAGTTCTCGAATATAACGAAGCCGGCTACGCCGAACGACGACTACATTTGCGACGACGACCAACATACTCGCTCCGTAGCTGAACCACACGTAAAAACCATGTCCGCCCATGGCAATGAAGTCCGCGAACGAATCGAAGCTCATGCCGACCCACTCAACACGAGATCCCGGACCCATTGGGTGCCGCGTTCGCGGCGCAGGATCTCGAGCCGTAGTCGGCTCAATAAATTCGCTCCAAACAAACAATAGACACCAAGCACGTTCAAAGCCAGCGGTAGCCACATCTCTGGAGGCATGCTGGGTGCCTCGGTCAGTGTAAACGAGGCTTTCTGATGCAAGGTCAAAGCGAAGTTCACGGAATACTTGATGATCGGGATGTTGATCATGCCGACCACCGCTAACACCGCACAGGCGCGCGCCGCTGCTTCCGGACGGGCAATCGCCTGGCGCAACGCGTAGAGGCCAAAATACAAAAACAACAGCACGAGCATCGACGTCGTGCGGGCATCCCAAACCCACCAGGCACCCCAGGTCGGCTTGCCCCACACCGCACCCGTCACCAACGCGAACACCGTCATGGACATACCGAATGGCACCACTGTGGCGAGTACCATGTCCGCGAGTTTCATGCGCCACACCAGCAGCAACACCCCGGCAAAACCCATCACGATATAGGCCGACTGCGCCACCATCGCGGCGGGAACATGTACATACATGATCCGGAAGCTGTCGTGTTGCTGATAATCCATCGGCGCAAAAACAAGGCCCCACACCGTGCCTGTCACCAGCAGCACGAGCGCCAGGATCCCCAAAACATAGATCCACGGCCGACTGATCTGGTAGAACCAGCGTGGCGAACCAAGCCGATGCCAGAGTGTTTTCAGCGTCACTTATTGCTCCACACTGATTTTTAAAGCCGCGTGTACCAAAAAAGGAGCCAGTGTGATCGATATCATGGTAATTGCCAGCAACCAGTAAATCTGCGCCTGGGTGCCGATGCCATCCATGTGCTGGATCACGGCGCTCGAGCCGAATATTAAGACCGGAACATATAAAGGCAATACCAGTATCGCCAATAAGACCCCACCACGGCGTAAACCCACCGTTAATGCCGCTCCCACCGCACCAAGGAGACTCAACGCCGGGGTACCAAGAAGCAGAGTGATCATGAGCGTCGGCAAGACAGTTGACGGTAAAAATAGTATCAGTCCGGCGATCGGGGCCAACAGCGTCATCGCCAGACCGCTGACACACCACTGAGCAGCAATCTTGGCCAGCACCGGAACAAATCCGGGTTCCGCAAGCAGTATGAGTTGTTCGAGAGTGCCATCCTCGTAATCGCGGCGAAATAGTCCCTCCAGCGACATCATGTTGGCCAGTAACACCAACACCCAGATGATTGCTGGCGCAATGTTCTGCAGAACTTCCGGGTCCCCACCCGCACCGAGAGCGAACAGGCTTATCGCGAGAAACAGAAAAAGCAACGGGTTGAGCGCTTCTTCCTTTGAGCGAACGACGCTAACCAACTCACGCTGGAACTGGCTCCAGAATAGTCGTGGCGCAGACGTTGCGGTCGGTACAGCGATCATCCCCATCAGTTACTCATACCGAGTTCGAGCGTGCCTGCCTGAGGCACCGAGAGTGGCAGATGTGTTGCGCAAAAGGCGCCACCGCCACTCGCAAGATGATCAGTGATGAGACCGGTAACCAACCGATGTCCTGCCTCGTCAAGCGCCGTAAGTGGTTCATCGAGCAGCCACAGCGGCGAGTTACAGATCAGCAAACGTGCCAACCCGACCCTTCGTTGCTGACCAGCGGACAGGCGTTGGCAGACGACGCGTTCGTATCCCGCCATACCCACGCGCTCCAATACTTCGGCCACCGGTGCGGCCTGCCCGGCCAACCCTTGGTACCAGCGCAGGTTTTCCTCGGCGCTGAGGAGCAAACTGATCCCCAACTTGTGGCCCAGATACAACGCCGGCTGTGCGTCAACCGTACCGTCGAAATCGGGAAACAAACCAGCCACGCAGCGTAACAACGTGGATTTACCGCTTCCGTTCGGACCCATGACCTGCAGGCATTCGCCCGCGCTCAAGGTTATGTGCAAATCGCTAAACAACATGCGGCCGTCGCGTTCACAGCTGAGGTCGGCCGTTGTTAACAGAAATTCACTCAAAGCAGAGCCTGAGAAAAGGCAGATTATATCTGAATCGAGGTGAGGGGTTGTTATCCCGGAATTACCCGGTAACAGGGACGATAGGTGTCTTTTTCCAGCTTCATGCGACCTTGTGCGACAAACCGCTGTAACAATTTATCCAACGCTTTGGCGAACCCTGAGTTGCCATGCAGCTCGAACGGTCCGTTCTTGTCAATCATCCGGATGCCGTAATCTTTGACGTTGCCGGTGACGATGGCCGAGAACGCCCGGCGCAGGTTGACCACAAGCTGATGAGCCGGGAGGTCCCGGCTCAGGCACAGCGCCGCAACAGATTCGTGGGTCACATCGAATGGCTTCTGGTGTTCGGGTGGCACGTTGAGCAGCCAGTTGAAGTAATACGCATCACCGTCACGGCGCCGTTGCTTCTTGACGTCGCGCAAGCTCTTACTCAGCCATTGGCCCACCTTCTCGGCATCACCCACGACTATCCTGTACAGATCACCAATTTCCTCACCCAGAGTCAGCTTGAGGAAAACATCCAACTCCCGGAAGTAGTCGGCGCTTGCGCTGGGACCGGTAAAGATTATGGGCAACTGCTGCTCTTGGTTGGACGGCTCCAACATGATGCCCAACAGATACAGTATTTCTTCAGTGGTACCAACGCCGCCTGGAAAAATAATGATCCCGTGGGCTAAACGCACGAACGCTTCCAGCCGTTTTTCGATATCCGGCAGTACCACGAGGTGGCTGACAATCGGATTGGGCGGTTCGGCGGCTATGATGCCGGGTTCCGACAAACCCAGATAACGCGCTTTACGAACCCGCTGTTTGGCGTGACCCACCAATGCCCCTTTCATCGGGCCCTTCATTGCCCCCGGTCCGCATCCCGTGCAAACGTCCAGTCCGCGCAAGCCGAGGTGGTAGCCCACCTCTTTGGTGTAGTCATATTCGATGCGGGTGATCGAATGACCGCCCCAACAGACAACCAGTTTCGGTTGAAGGCCCGGATTCAACACCCTTGCGTGTTTCAATATGTGGAAAACTGCATCCGTGATGCCTTCTGAACGATCGAGATCAAACAGATCCGTGTTCGAGATGTCCGTGCCGATGTATACGATATCCCGTAACACCGCAAATAAATGCTGGCGAATGCCTTCCACCATGCGGCCTTCCACGAAGGCGCTTGCGGGTGCATTCTTTATGACCAGTTTGAGCCCTCGGGTCCGCCCGGTAACTTCAATCGAAAAATCATCGTAGGCGTCGAATATGGCTGCGGCATCGTCGGAAGTACTACCCGTGTTCAATACCGCCAATGCACAACGCCGAAACAGACCAGATAACTTCACCTGTTGAGCGGAGCTCGTCAGCGCTTCCACTTCACGCTGGGAAAGTAACTCCAATGTTCCCCGGGGGCCGATCTCCGTGTCCATCTTGTCCATAAAGGGATATTAGCTGATTAGTTCATGTCGATTTTGCGACCAGTGGGTAAAAAGTGCCCACGATTGCTGCGGAATTTGGTAGGGTAGCCGGCAGTAGAGTTTGCAAGACGTAATCCGTTTGGATGGATTGAGTCAAAAACCGGGTTATTGCCCGGTTTTTCGTATAAGCAGCTAAGCAGCCAGGTTGAGCGATTGAATTGGAGTTAGGTATGTCCTTGGCAAGATCATGTTGCTCGATGGGTCTCTCGTTGGTTTTGTCCGCTTTTTCGGCAACCGCATCCGCGCAGGATTCATCGACCGAAAAATCACGAATTGAAGAAATGATCGTGGTATCCACCCGGGTGGAACAATCCGTGGGTGAAGTGCCCGCGGCGGTCAGCGTGGTCGAGAAAAAGGACATCCAGCGTGGCAGGCAACAACTGGGCCTGGACGAATCGCTGAACAGAGTCCCCGGGGTGTTTTCCCAGAATCGGTACAACTTCGCACAAGATTTGCGACTGTCCATCAGAGGATTCGGCGCGCGAGCAAACTTCGGCATACGCGGACTGAAGATTTACTCCGATGGCATACCCGCAACCATGGCGGACGGTCAGAGCGGCGTAGATGACATCGATCTGGGATCCACCCGGCGGATTGAAGTCACACGCGGACCATCGTCATCTCTTTATGGGGCTTCTTCCGGCGGGGTAATCAATTTATTCACCGAAGACGGTCCAGAAATTCCATTTGTGGAATCAACGATTACCGTTGGCGAATTCGACCATCAGAAATACCAGCTGAAAGCCGGGGGTCAGTCCGGAAAATTGAACTATTTCATCAGTGGCTCCCACTTGTCTTATGACGGTTATCGAGATCTTTCCCAGGTGGAAGCGTCGCTGTTGAACAGCAAATTTCGCTACGATATCGATGGAGACGCCGATCTGACGGTGGTGTTCAGCCTGGTAGATTCACCCACTGCGAACGATGCGGGGGCTATCACCAGCGATCAGGTAGACGCTGATCGTACCCAGGCCCAGCCGCGGAACCTCAGCTCCAACGCCGGTGAAAAGCTTACCCAACAAAAGATCGGCTTTATCTACAACAGAGCGCTATCCGATCGATCCGAGATGACGATTCGCAACTATTACCTGTGGCGCGACTTTGCCACTTTCCTGCCCATCGGGACGCACATTCCCTTCGTTCCCGATGACGGGGTCGTAGAGTTCGAGCGTTTTTTCTATGGCGGGGGAATTCAGTTCAAGTTTACGGGAGTTGCGTTCGGCAGAGCCAATCAGGTAATCGCGGGTGTCGACATCGACATCCAGGAAGATGACCGTCAGCGATACCTCAACGAGGCCGGGGTAAAGGGTGCCTTGAGCTTCGATCAGCGTGAGAAGGCCGAATCCTATGGTTTTTTCGTACGTGACGAAATTGACGTCAGCGACCAGGTAACCTTGATCCTCGGTTTTCGGTACGACCAGATAGATTTGACCGTAAACGACCGTTATCTGGCCAACGACAACCAGTCGGCCAGTATCGATTTTCATGAATTCAGTCCGACACTCGGACTCGTATGGGACATCACAGCCGATGTCAATCTGTACGCAAATTATGCAACTTCTTTTGAAACCCCCACTTTTACCGAACTAGCAAGCCCGGCGAGAAACCTCGACGTGAGTCTCGGTGGATTCAACAACGTCAGGGCGCAACGGGCGAAAAGCGTGGAAGTCGGGTTTCGGGGGGGGTTCCTCGACGATCGAATTTACGTCGATGTCGCGATTTTCTCAATGCAGGTGAACGATGAAATCACCAGCGTTTCCAACATCGGCAATCGGTCGTTTTTCGAAAACGCGGATACGGACAGAAGCGGCCTCGAAGTCTATGCAATTGCCGATCTGACCGATGAGCTTTCGTTCAGTGTCGCTTACACCTATTCGGATTTCAAAATCGACAGCTTCCCCACTAACACCGCCTATAACGGCAACAGTCTGCCAGGGCTGCCGGACAATCAGCTATTTGCTGAACTCGCCTATAACCATGCTTCCGGTTTTTACCTCGTCGGCGATCTGCTCTACGTCGATGAGCTGTACGCAAATAACGCAAACTCGGTCACCAACGACGCCTCAACGGTGGCCAACCTCAGATTGGGACTTTCCAAAGATATCGGACCATGGCAGATCAGCCCGTTTCTGGGCATCAACAACCTGTTCGATGAGGAATACAACAGCAACGTCAGAATCAACGGTTTCGGCGGCCGCCTGTTCGAACCGGGTCCGGAAAGAAACATCTATGGCGGCATCTCAATCAGGTATCAGAGGCGTTAGCGATCTGTTGGTGCCGTGCGTTTTCGTGGAATCTCTTGGAGGCAAAAGGTTCACGAAAACGCACGGCACCAATAGAGATCCACCCAGATTTTCATTGCAAACATCATCGCGTGGCCGTTTTGCTGGTATGCGGTCAAAGAATGGTTGAACGGGTTCAACTACCAGATACGACTCTTGCCTTGGTTTCTGGGGGTAATCACACTTGCCGTGCTGGTGACCGTCGCGCTCGCATGGGGCACCGTCGCTTACCATGCATTCAAGGTCGCACGCACCAACCCGATATTTGCCCTGCGCTACGAATGAGGCTGGGGAACCTGTGATTCTTGTAATGAGGAGAACATCATGAACCATTCAGCCAGGATCGTATTGTCTGCAGCGACGATGCTGATCCTGCTCACACCGGCAATGGGATACGCCGAAAGGTCCGGACCGGTGGATGGGGAACTCATCATTCGTGGCGGCTGGTTATTCGACGGCGTCGGCGATACACGTCGACCCAACCGTGGAATTATCATCCGAGCTGGCAAAATTGCGGAAGTGGACGCCGATGTTCCGCAACGGATTCCGACCACTGCCAACGTCATGGATCTGGCAGATTCTGAAACTATTTTCCCCGGGATGATCGATCTGCACGCACACTACAATCTCGACCTTGTCGATGCGGGCCGAGTCGAGGAGGTCGTCTACAACGGCGTTATTTTCCTTGCAAACGGAGTCACCTCAACCTGGTCAGCCGGTGAGTACTATCCGGAGCGGGTCATTACCCAACGTGATCTGATTGATGCAGGCAAGGCAATCGGCCCGCGCCTGTTTGCCTCCGGTCCCTATTTTGGTGCATTCCGCTGCGAGTACGACATCAAGACGGCAGCAGACGATTGTCCCGCGTGGCCAAACGACATCACCGAGGCGGAGATTCGACGAGAGGTGGACAAATGGGCCGAGCAAGGCGTCATCAGCATCAAAATCAAGCAGGCAACGCCCATTGAGGCAAAAATACTGATTGAGCAGGCGCACAAAAACGGCATGACGGCAACAGCACATCTCGCCAATTACAACGTCGAATACGACGTGCCTCTCAAAGATGCAATTCTCATGGGAATCGACCGGGTCGAACACCAACTCACGCTTGGCAGCGGTGGGCCACGAAGCGCGGAAATGGAGGAGATGATCGATCTGATCCTCACCCACCAGGTTTATTACGATGCCAATCTGCAGATGTACGGCGGAATCAATCTGCGCCGAGAACACCCGGCTGAGATGATCTGGACCGATGAGGCGAAGTATTTCACGCCCTACACACAATCATTGCTTCGAAAGCGCGGACCCCCACCCCCGGAATCAGACGAAGCGGAGTTTGCACAACGGGTTCTCGAACTGAAAACACTGTACGAATCCGGTGGCGAAAATCTCTTGGTCGTTGGCACTGACGAGCCTGTCTACACCAGCCTGTTGCCGGGTTTCGCCTATCATCGCGAATTGCTTGCGATGACCTATGCGGGGTTACCGCCAGTCACGGTATTGAAAGCCGCCACTACCAACGGTGCAAACGCGCTTGGCATCGAAGCCCGGCTCGGTTCCATTGAACCCGGCAAGCTTGCTGACCTGGTCGTCGTTCGCGGAAATCCCCTCGATGACATCAAGGCCGCCCGCAATATCAGGTTTGTGATCAAAGAAGGTATTGTTTACAACCCGGAAGTGTTACTTCGGTCAGTCGTTGGAATGATCGGACCCCTCGGCCCTGATGACCATGAGAACTGGACTCTTCGCATCAAACCGCTGCGGGAAAACTAGCAGTCTGTCGGTAAGGATGTTGCACGAGTTCGGCGCATGCGATGGTTGATGTTTTGAAATTATTATAAATTTTCCAAACTTCTAATATGCTCGAAGTGTCACCGAGGCGCCTGTGCAATTTCTGGCTGGATCTAATCATCCAGAGTGTTCGGCTGTTTTTTCTTGCTCGTAAACTTGAATCGTTCTCACGCTCGAATAGGTCGATACGCAATAAGGGACCATGAGCGTCAACAACATCTTAGCCAGGCTCAAGCCATCGATCTCAAGGGTTATCAAGGCATCACCATGGTTGATGGCAATGAGGATGATCCCAACGAATATCGCGGCTTTCAATGCGCGCCTGACTACGTCGCGGCGCAGGGCAATGGACCAGAACACTCGTGTTCTCCGCCAAAGCCGCCGACCATAGCCAACTGATGGCTGTCCAGCAAGGAGCACGGGGGTTAGCAGCGGGCTGTCTCGTTGCGGGCGAAGCCCAGGAAGCGCTGCAGAATTTCCTGGTCCAGTTTCATGCGTAACTTCAGGAAGGGGCCTTTCGCGGTGTAGTCGGCGGCGACAAAATCATCGTCCTTGAAGCCAACGAAGTTGAATCCGACGCTTACCCACATGTTCTTCAAAACGTTGTAGCCAACCGAGATACCTGTCGAATAGCGATACACATTACTTTTCATTGAATGCAGCACGGCCCCACGCACACCGGCATCCCATGTTGGGCCGATATCGTGTCGGTATTCGACACCGTACAACCCGGTAACGAGGGACGCCACGCCAAGCCCCGCCTGAGTCCTGTTGGAAGAACGCCAGACAGGTGCATCGCGAGAAGTCGTGCGGGCGCGTCTCAAGCCAGGTGCCAGGGACTGGATTCTCGATGCGGGTACGTTGATTTTTCGAC
>JACZXA010000041.1 GCA_022571865.1 Pseudomonadota bacterium | reverse complement strand
GCCAGCGCCGCACCTCTGGTGGGCCAGAATTGGGGCGCACGGCTCTTCGAACGGGTACGGCTCTCACTCAAGCTCTGTTATCGGTATTGCCTGATCTGGGGCGTCGTCGCGGCCGTTATTATGTGGGTCGGTGGGGAGTTTTTCGTGCGCCTCATCAATGAGGATCCTGTGGTGGTTGCGACGGCGACGAGTTACCTCTATATCGTGCCGATCAGCATTGGTTTCATGGGGATGATGAATGTTGCCAATGCGTCGTTTAATGCATTGAGCAAGCCGATGCCGCCATTGATTTTATCATTGCTCAGAATGCTGGTGGTATACATACCGTTGGCGATCGTCGCTGGGCGGCTTTATGGATACGTTGGGGTATTTGTAGTCACAACGTTTACCAACGTGTTGGTTGGGCTCGCAGCCTGGCGCTGGAATGAATCGACGATTACCAGCGAACAGACCAGGCTTCGACCTTTGGCTTGATTCAACCCATTTCGGATACGCAAACAGACCAACCAGATCTGCTCATGAGACTACGGGCCTTGGCGTAGTGGATCTACGATGGTTCTCGATCCGGCGAGCGGCGGATATGGCCTGAGGTCCCAACATGTCGTGGGGGAAACCGGGTGCGATGTGACTGACCGCATTGAGCCGTTCCATGTGTGCGTCCTCGAGTTCAACGTCGAGGCAGCCCAGGTTTTCCTCCAGCTGCAGTATCGTTTTTGCCCCGACTAGAGGGATGATGTTGCCCTCGCCACGACGAACCCAGGCGATGGCAACTTGGGTAGGCGTTACGCCGAGTTCATCCGCCACCGCAATTACTTCAGCGGCGATTGTGAGGCTGCGCTCGCTTATCTGACCGCGCATCTGGGCGCGCCCCTCGGCCTCACTGTTCTCGTTGTATTTACCGCTCAAGATCCCGGAACCCACGGTACCCCATGGCGTGACGGCGATATCCATGGACTTGGCCATCGGTAGCAGCTCCCGCTCCACCGTCCGGTCGATGAGACTGTAGCGGATTTGCAGGCCCACGAACTTCGTCCAACCCTTGAGCTCTGCCAGGGTGTTCGCCTGCGAGACGACCCATGCAGGCGTGTCGGATACACCGACGTAGAGCACCTTACCCTGAGTAACGAGATCGTCGAGACCGCGCATCACTTCGTCTATGGGAGTGAGATAGTCCCGAGCGTGCACCCAATATAGATCGATGTAGTCAGTATTCAGGCGTTTTAAGCTCGCGTGTACCGAATCCATCATGTTCTTACGGGAGTTGCCAGACGCATTCACATCGCGGCGGCGGGTGACGCCGGTGTATTTGGTGGCGATTACCATTCGCTCACGATCACCGGCGATAAACTCGCCGAGAAAGGTTTCGCTGGTACCTGCCGCGTAGACATTGGCCGAATCGATGAAGTTGCCGCCTGCTTCGCGGAAGGCGTCGTAAACTCGACGGCTTTCATCCTTGTCGACACCGAAGCCGGTTTCGGTACCAAAGGTCATGGCACCGAGCGCGAGTTCAGATACCCGTAGACCACTGTTGCCTAATAGTCGATATTTCATGCCGTCCCCGATTGCGATATGAAGGGAATGGAAACTAGCAATCTCTCAGCGTCTGGTCTAGGAGTCTGCGCGGTAGAAAAGTCCGTCGCGAGAAAGTACTACGGCGAGGACAATTTTTCGCTGAGGCGCATAGCTGGCGCTACGCAACGAAAAAGAGCAGAAAAATGCAGCTAGTATCAACGCTTCGTTAGATAGAGGGTAATACCGTTCTACCTCCAGCGGGCGAGCCTATTCCACCAGAAAGTCTCCTGCTCCGGGTAATGGGCTCCCTATTTTCGGAGCAACGGTATACACGACTTACGACAAGGTGAAGGTTGAAGATCATGCTAAGAAATATCGTGTCAGCTTCGGAGAGGAGTTTGACGCGATGATGGTTCATGAATGGGGTCACGCGGCGGTTCCAGAGCCTCTAGACAACCATACATCGACCGAACAAGATACGACTGACTACTATCTTACCCACCAACTTGGAAAGTGGGAGAGGCGAGTGTACAAAACGGTTACCGGTGACACGAAGCACCCATGCCACCGATATGCTGTTCTGGGCACCAAAGACCCTTCAAACGTGGTCCCGACAGGTATTAGTCTGATTCTCGACGCAACTCCCGAATTCGAGCTTAGCATGGATTCCGCACGCTCGGCTTGGTATCAGTATCCGACCTACAATATTTCATACGAATCTGGCGGACCTCCATAAATCGCGAATTGGGAGAACTACTGTGAGATCAGGCATTGTGTGTTTACTTTTTCTGGTTGGATTTTGGTCGTCCACTGCAGGAGGTTCCACTCATTCAGGCAATGCGTGTGCGAACACGAGGGCTGTAACGCTCACTGAACTTGAGCGTCTTGCCAAAAATTCAGCTCATTCGGTGGAAGAGCTCCAGATTGAGAGGATAACCGACGGATCCGACATCCCAAACGAATATTTTGACTATGCAGTATGGCTAGCAGAATACCACGCGTTGTTCTTGGAATTGGTTGCAGGCGGCAAAAGTGGGGAAACAGCAAAGCGTATAATCGAAATGGTAGGCAGTACGGATCTGAGTGTTGCTGACAACGCAATCAAGATCATGCGTATGCTGCGATATGTGGACCAGAATACTGACTTAGCCATTCCGAATCTGGAACGAATTTTTACGGCGTTCGCGATACATGAGGGATCGATCAAGGTCGGCTTGGAAGAAGCCTCAGCACTACCAAGTATGAAAGGACCTAGCCTTAAGAGTTTGCTGGAGATGAGCTATTACGACACCTATCTTGCATCGCTGCAAGGTAGTGTTGAAAGAGCACAAACTACCTTGGTGGAAATAAGCGAGATCCGAGCAAGTAGAGCGGCTGATTTTCGTGGCACGCCCGGGCAAGCTGAGATCGATTACGTTGAAGCGTACACTTATTTGGTACTTGGGCAGATGTTCGGATCTATTAGCGAACTAGAGAGTGCTCGAGACCTACTTGTTCGGTCGTTGCAAGTGTTCGGTATCGATTGCGATCATCACTTTGCGGCAGAAGTAGGTGTTTTGTTAGCGATTGTCAACGATGAATTGGCTAGCTTCTCGAAAGATAAGTTGGCTTCATATAGCTATCTAATGGAAGCGGTGAAAGCGATCGAAGAAGCGCAGCGCTTTGTTGATCCGCTACATGCGCCTCAGACTTGGCGAAAAGTCTACAGATTTAGTTCCGATCTATATGAACGAGCATCGGAAGCTTCACGGAACTCGTTTGTCAAATCACAATTATCTGGGCTATCACGAAAAGCATTCAACATCAGCTTGATGATCTGAGTAGAGAGGGGAAAAGTATGGTACGAATCTTTATCTGGGTCTTTATTGCGATTGGGGTAACAAAGACGATAGCGAACTCCAAGCAGCAGTTCGATCTGAGACGGCTGCTTACGTCAGTTGTGTTAGGGTGATTTTCGATAGCCTTAAGGCTTCTTCAAATGAGAGTACACACAACCAACGGTATGTCGGTGTGTTGAAGGAATGTGTGGAATTACGTCGAGCTAATCGAAACACGTTGTTTTAATTTCTTGAAATCGACGTAACGTTTCATAGAAATTCTCCGATTCGAGTAGACCGCGGGTAGTCAATAAGACCCTCCCGCGATCACCCATTCGTAGAAAAACGAACCGTCTCCGGTGTCCAGAAACTTTGAATGTATTGAGCGGCCGTCATCGGTGGTTGAGTCTGCCTCGCACACCACGTATCCCCACGGCAGTACATCGGCGGGAGAGGATCACGGAAATAGAGAAAGACAGTTTCGGTAACGCGAACGCGTAGACCGGGTACTCTTGGTCTGGCTTGCTCAAAAACCTGGTAAATTGTTGGTTCGTTTTCTAAGTCGTTTGCCGGCTTCGTCAAGACGGTCGCCGCGGGACGAGAATGAACGAGCCATCCCAGTTAAGCGGTGTCGCGTTGAGACGCACAGAGATGCCCTGCTTGTCATCATTTTCGTAATTCCACGCAGCACCGATGTCGATCCAGAAGGAAGGGTCGTTGGAGTCTGGTTTCGTATTCGCGCGCACAATGAAGTCCGGCTACTGCCGTCTGCCATGGTAGTTCTCCTATGCGTAATGGCGAGTTGCGCCTGTGGATGCTGTGGTGCTCTCGTAGTAGCTTGTTCATGAATAATCCAGGCTAGCTTGCTTTAGATCGCCACCGATGTCTCGTGAGGAGCACAGATGTTGGCGACTCTGACTAAAATCTAGCTAGCGGCTCGCCGCTCGGTTCGTCAGGTGATCCCGTGCGGGTTTTCGGTGCTGGTCTTTGGTGCTGGGAGTAGCTTGAGCGGCCGTAGAGATTACGATTCTGGATTCTGTCCAATCGGTCGTGTTGGATTGCGGATCAGTATGCGTATTGGTCAATTCGACATTGTGCCTGGGAGAGGCCTTTGCCTCGAATAGGTGTTGGATCGAGCCAGGCGTCCACTGCGTCAATTTCGTAACCGTAGGCGAGATCGCCGCTGATGGCGGATAGTCCAGCTATTGCGTGCCACTCGCCAGGATAAGGTACCGGGAAGCCCATGCCGTTCAGGGTGTATCCGTAGATCCGGCAGAGGTGATCGTTCTCAGAATAATCACCGAGATAAGAGACCCAGGGCGGTTCGATGCGTAGCTGTTCGCGCAGGTGATGTTGCAGTGGCGCGATCATGTTGCCCACGTCCCAGTCGGGAATGGCCCGCTCGGTAAAGGTATCACCACCCGGAAGCATCCACCTGGCTTGTTCGTTTTTCAACAACAGCACCTTTGGATCACTTGCGGCATCGCGGAGCAATACCAGGCGCGTCGTACCGATGGGTGTATTACTGTGCACGCCGAGCAGCGTCTGGCCCGCTGGTGACAATGCATTGAATACGTCGTCGTCGTAAAGAAAGTAACCTGTGGCGGGTGGTGCGTTGGCTGCGGCGTATTTATTGAACAACCCAACCCGGTGCCGGTCAGATTTGTTTGGTGCGGCGCGATGCCAAAGGTGCATGTTCATCAGCAGCAGATCGCCCCGTTTGAGTTCGGGATCGATGAAGGACTTGGCGGGAGGCTTGATGGCAGGCCGTACACACAGCGCTCGCTCCGCGTTGGCGTGAATCCGGTTCAGCTGATGTGAACCCGGGGCGATGAAAACTTGCCCCATTTCATCGTCAAAATCGCAGAAGGGTACGATGGCGAACAACCAGTTCATCGAAGAGCCGACGGGACGCCATCGCTTGTAGTCGTTGTGAGCGGGAATGCCGCCCCCGCCTGGCGTTCGATCGTAGATGACGAATGCGGTGAGGCGTGGATCGTCACCGAGCAGTTGGGTAACCGTTCCTACGATGGCCGGATGCTCGACGATGAAAGCGAGATCGGGATCCTTTAGACAATTGTTAGCAAGGGTATAACGGCCCGGTTCGGGATAGTTGAGCTTCTGCAACGTGCCGTCCAATGGTGGGTTGCGGGCAAACCCGCGCTCCAGACGCTGCACGTCCGCCTCCGGGATGGCGCCTTTCATTACGAGGAAACCGTCGCGTTTATACGCGTCGATCTGTTTGGCGGTTAACATTCCCCGTTCTCCCCTTTATTAGGTATTAGCCGTCTCAACTGTCGTGATTCTACCGTGCGTACTGGGTGGCTCCTAGACTACGAAAAACTGCTGATTCAGCTGTCATCGGCCGGTTTTCCTCTCAGTTTTTTCAGCCGGCCACGCTTTTTCTTGGTGTTCTTGCGAAGTCTTTTCTGCGTGCGTGATGGGCGTGTTGGGATCCTTTTTTTTGGTTCTATCAGGGCGCTTTCTACGAGTGCCATCAACCGTGCGAGCGCGTCTTCACGGTTACGCACCTGACTGCGAAATCGATCTGCGTTGATGACGAGTTCACCCCTCGCATTCACCAGGTGGCCCGCCAGACGTATCAGGCGCTCGAGTACGGGCTTGTCTAATCGGGTTCTGGCCAGTTGTACGCGTAGCTGTACCGCCGTGGATACCTTGTTCACATGTTGACCACCTGGACCTGAGCTGCGCACGAACCGGTAGCTCAGCGCGTTTTCCGGGATGTTCGCACCGGGATTCAGGTTGCACCTGTCAAGGAAATTCAAACGTGGCTAGGGTGAGACCACGATGGCCTTTCCTATGACTTTGCGGTCGATGATCAACTGCAGTGCGTCCGCGGTCTTCTCGAGTGGCAAACGGTGCGAGATATATGGATGGATGCGCCCGGATGCCAGCCAACCCAGCAGAATGGCACCGTTTGTTGCCGCCCGCTGTGGATCGTGCCGTTGCAAACCGCCCATCGTATAACCGATCACGGACGCATCTTTGATCAGCAGGTGGTTGGTTTTTGCCAACGCCGCACGACCGCTGGTGAATCCAACGATGAGGATACGTCCGAACGGTGCGATGCAGCGCATGGATTCGTCGAATACGTCTCCTCCGACGGGATCGTATATGACGTCCGCCCCCTTACCATTGGTCAGTGCTTTGACCTGTTCCCTGAAGCCATCGCCGTAATCGATGACGTGATCGCCGCCCATCTCTGTGATCACGGCAAGCTTGGCCTCATTGCTCGCGGTGCCTATTACTCTTGCGCCCATGAGTTTGCCGATATCCACCGCCGCAAGACCTACCCCACCCGCAGCGCCGTGCACCAGCAGCGTTTCGCCGGCCTGCAGATTGGCCCGCTGCATGCCATACAGCGCGGTTGCATAGTTGCCTCTGAACGCCGCGGCCGCCTCGAGATCCGTACCCGGGGGAAGCAGCGTGGCCCGCGAGGATTTTACTACCACCTCCTCAACACAGCCGCCCCCGACCAACACCGAATCGCCGACGGAAAAGTCATGCTCTTTCGGTCCAACCTCGGTGATCACGCCGGATGCTTCGCCTCCGACGATGAAAGGTAAATCCGGTTTCGCCTGATATTCGCCTTTGATCATCAGGATGTCGGTGAACGAAACTCCCCGCGCGCCAAGCACCACCTTGATCTCACCCTCTTCCGGCGCCGGTGGTGGGTCAATGTCCCTGACAACCAGTTGCTGGGGCGTTCCCAGCTCCTCACAGAAAACGGCTTTCATTACTTATCCTTTCAATTACCGTCCGAAACACTGGGGAGTGTCGCACGTCCTATTGTATTCGTGTCGGTTCCGAACCAGATTGCATTCGTCGCGGCATCGTAATGCATGTGACGAACCGAGCCGCCGCCACTGGGAATCGGCGTTCTGCCGAAGAAGGATTCCGAACGTGGATCGAAGCCGACGAATTGATTGGGCGTAGACCCGGTTTCGACCATCCACAAGCGGTTGTCTGCATCCACCTCCATCCCGTACGGTCGGCTGACCTTGCCACCAGGCATGGGCCATTGGGTGATCTCGCCGCTTTCGGGGTTCAATCGACCGAGTTGGCCTTCGGCATAGTCCACGTACCAGATCATGCCGTCGCTGGTTACTTCCAGTCGACGTGGACGACTTGCTGTTTCGGGTAGTTCAATTTCCGTGAGTTCGTAGGTCGCGGGGTCGATCTTAAGCAGCTTGTTGGTACCAAACTCGGCCACCCAGACAGTACCGTCACCGGCGATGTTGATTCCGTATGGGCGTGCGCGTGGCGTGGGTACGGGAAACAGGTCTACCTGGTCGTTGGCAACACTAAGCTTGCCGACGAAGTTGCCACCTTGAACGGTGAACCAGATGTCTCCAGCATCGTCGAACACCAGAGTGTGGGGGTCGCGGGCAGTTTCATCGGGCATCGCAACTTTGTGAATCGCACCAGTGGCGGTATCCATACGCCCAATGTGCATTCTGAGGTTACCCGCATACCAGATGGTGTGATCGCCATCGATTATGAGGTTGTGTGGGCCGGTGCCCGGGTCTAACACGAGCTGGCGAAATGAACCGTTCTCCGGGTTCAGCGACGCTATGTAGTGACTCCGCTGGCCGACAAACCAGACTAAACCTGCGCTATCCACATAGGGATCACGGGGCCGGGAGTTCTCCCAGGGCACCGTCCACTCCTCGATGATAGGTGCATCCGGTTGAGCCGCGCTTGCAGTTGGCATGGACGCCAATAACACAGCAAGCGAGAGTAGTTTTGTTTTCAACATCTTCCACCCCAATTCAGCGCAAGGTCTTGACCGCGTGTCATCGACCTGCGTTGGTTGACAATCTTTACGTTGCTGTTGCTGATGGTAACCAAAACTGTCTCGCTCGACATTCCAATGGTTCGCTTTCGAATCCAGAGATCCAGCTGATCTTGATTCTCGACAATCACCGAGACCCATATATCTCATCGGCGTAATCAGAGATATATTTTCATCTTAACTATATGTAATCATTGATATTTATGTCGATATACTGTATATGTATACAGCATTATCGATTCACCCGAAGGACACCCCATGGCCCAACCCGCCTTCGTATTACCCGATACCACCTACCCCGACGACGACTATTCCCGCTACCGGTTGATTGATCTATACAAAGAAGTACACGGTCTCATGACCCAGCGTCATGCTCTGGAGTATCGGTTGAGCCTGTGCTTGAGAGAACTCGATCAGCGCGACGGTCTCGACGGTCGACGGTTACCCCTCGCCTCCTGGTTCGCCCGTCAATTCGGGGTGGGTTATGGGGCGGCGCGGGAGAAGGTACGCACGGCCCGCTCCCTCAGCTCTCTGCCATTGATCGATGCCGCGTTCCGGGAAGGCAAACTCAGTTATTCGAAGGTCCGGGCGTTGACGCGCGTGGCGAACTCACACAACGAGGAAGATCTGTTGAATGCCGCGGCACGGGCGAGTACCGATGGGGTGGAACGGCTGGTGCGTCTGGCCAAACAACGGGAACGAATGGACGATGTTCAGGCGATGCTCAAGGCTCGGTCGTTGACGTTTGCGTGGGATGACGATGGCTCGCTGGTGGTGAAAGCCCGGTTGACCCCCGAACAGGGGGCTATCTGGATTAAGGCGTTCGAGAAGGCCGAATCGGACCAGAGGGCTGGCGGTGACTCTTCGGGTGACTCCATAGACGACTCCCTGGATGCAGGGGGTTTTGCCGCCCGGCGAGCGGACGTGATGACGGATGCGTTGGCAGAGACGCTGAGGAAACCATCAGAGCGTAAAGCCACTTGCAGTGGGGATCGTTATCAGGTGGTGGTGCATGTTTCAGCTGAAACATTATCCGCAAACGTTTCAGCTGAAACGTTTTCGGGTTCTGGCGTAGGAACCATCGAAGGGGGTCCACATCTGCATCCCGAGACCGTACGACGACTCACCTGTGACGGGGCACTGGTGTCGGTGTTAGAGGATGGTCAGGGTAAGGTGCTGAACGTGGGTCGCAAGACCCGGGTCATACCAACCGCCATACGCCGGGCGCTTAAGGTCCGCGATGGCGGCTGCCAGTATCCGGGTTGTTCCCAGAGCCGCTACGTCGACGGTCACCACATCACTCACTGGGCGGACGGGGGTGAAACGAAGCTCGACAATCTCGTTCTCATCTGCGGGCGGCATCATAGGCTCGTGCACGAGTTCGGGTATCGAATCAGCAAGACGGAGACCGGATTCGAGTTCGTCAAGCCGGCGGGTTTAGCTCAATAAAAAGCTGACCTTGAAAGTTGATCTTCTTTTCTTTGGCAGGCAGTTAGTGGCTCCTGTTAGGTTCTTCTTCTTGATGACGTCAGGCTGGGTGATGGTGGTTTGCACGCGTGACCCAGGCGAGGCGCGCCAGCCACGCGGACTGGATCAACAATCCGAATGCTTCGCGTACCTCTTCTACGCCACGACCTTCCATATTCATCGATGACAACACCTTGTCTGCTTCCAGCTCGCCAACACTTATGCTGATGTAGACAAAACCGGCGAATCCAACGAACGAGGCAGTCGACAGTGCGACAGTCGAGCTCTTCGAAAACAAGTGTAGAAGCGTGAGAATCAGACCAACGCCATAGATAGCCATCCACAGCCAGCCGTCGGGGTCGTTGTATTGAACGACGATGCAAAACGCCAACACCGGCACCATGATGTAGCAAGCCGTGTTCTGGTTGAGGTTGAGCGTCATGACACGATGTGGCTGAAGTTTGGGTTTGGCTGACGACCAGCGCACCAACTCAGAGTTTGACACCCAGGCTCAACACGATCGGAAAATCAAAACCGTCGTTGTCGCTGAACAAGTTGGCATTGGAGAAATGTTTCCAGGACAGCGACACAATACCTTTCCGTTCCTGTCCGAAATCCAGCTGCAGCCCGATACCAATCTGGGCTTGAAAAGCGAAGTGGTTGGCCTGCTCTCGTTCGCCGAGCCGATTGGCGCTGATATAGCTTGCGCCCAATGCTCGTACGAAGAAGTATGGTTTCGTCCACTCCGGGAAGGTCCCGGCTAACTTGCCGTCAGAGTTGGGAAACAGTGATACCTGGGGGTAGATCGAAAATGCATGTATGTGGTCGTTTGCGGGCGTGTCCGTACTCAGATAGGAGTAGCTGACGCCGACAAGCAGGTGCTGTCGTTGAGAACGTTCATGTTTGTAGAAGGCGAAATCCACACCCACGGCTGTATTTCTCTGGTGAGAACCTTCCTGGGTACCGCCGCCGTAGGTGAGAATGAGTTCATCGGCGTTGCCGGATAACGGAATCATCAGCACAAGCAATAGGATTCGACAGCCGACGTTTAAACGCGACAGGTGCTCGAGATCTATCACGAGACCGTACACTCCAGAAGTGTGTGACCCAGTCCGATGTCGTCGTGGGTGGCGACTATCTCATAACCTTGTTCATGGAGAATCCGTTCGACGGTTTCGCACCGATACATTCTGCTGCTGCCATTGGCCATGGCGGTGAAATAAAGGGATATGGCGTTTAGGCTATAGGTTGCCGCATCGAATCTCTGCCGGTCGACAAACGTTTCCATGATGAAAACCCGGCCACCGGCTGTCAGTGCCGGACGTAAACAACCGAGGATCCGTGCGATCTGCTCCTCCGAGAAACAGTCTAGAAACTGACTCATCCAGATTACGTCGAATCTTGCCGACCAATCAATCTGGCCGGTCAGAAGATCAACTTCCTGGTAGCGCACTCGATCAGCAAACGGTGTTCCGGTAAATTTCTCCCGAGCCTTGGCGAGCTGGCCGGGAAGATCAGCGATGACGATTTCCACTTCGTCGTCGTGTTTCAGACAACACATCGCCCACCTACCGGTATTGCCGCCAACGTCCATGAGGCTGGTCACAGGCGTTCCAAACACGATCCCCACCGCGTCTCTAAAGGCTCGGTCCGAGTAAAAGTGATCAAAGGCGTACCAGCTGTTCTGGGCGTCTTCGGGTAGTTCGGTTATGCAGTCGTAGATCGTCTCGGCGTCGGAAAACACCCGTAGTCCCGCTGGTTTGCCGGTGGCCAGTGCTTCATCGAGTAGAAACATGCCCTGATAGCAGACATCGTGAACGAAATCGATATTCACCTGGGTCAACTTGTCATACAGAACGATGGAACCCGTTTTGGTCAATGCCAGACTGCCATCTGCTCGACGGATGACATCGGCGCTTTCGGCAACTTCCAATAGAACTCCGAGCGCGTAAGGGCTGAGACCTGTTTTTCTTGAGATCTGCTCGAGTGACGGACCCGGTGGCGGGGCTTCATCAATGGCCGTCAGTACCCCGGACTTCCAGAGGATGCGTACGGCTTGAAATACCATCGGTCCGAAGGCGAGTTGTTGTGCAGCGGCTCGGGCGTTGAGAATCGACCTATTCAAGCTATTATGCTCTAAACCTTTCGTGGTGTTTCATCGGCTTGTTTTTTTATCCGCGTATGCCGATGTATAAGCTGGTTAACATGTGCGTCAGCTGATGCTGAAAATAAGAGAAGTATTGACGCCGCCAAATGCGAAGTTGTTGGACATGACCTGCTCGCACCGGAGCTCTCGTGGGGCACCCATGATGTAGTCCAGATCGCCACAACGTTCGTCAACCTGTGTCAGGTTGATCGTCGGCGCTACCCAGCCTTCCTTGGTCATGCGTAGTGTCATCCATGCCTCGAGGCTTCCGCATGCGCCCAATGTGTGTCCGATATAACTCTTGAGCGAACTGATTGGCACACCCTTGCCAAGCGTGAGTTCCGTTGCCCGGCTTTCAGCAATGTCGCCGAGGTCTGTTGCCGTGCCGTGGGCATTTACGTAGCCAATTTTCTCGGGCGCCAGGTCAGCATCGGCTAGTGCGAGGCTCATCGCTTCCGCCATCGTTTCCATGGTTGGCTGGGTAGGGTGTTTGCCATCGGAATTGGTACCGAAACCGATCACTTCCGCGAGTATTTCCACACCTCTCGTCTGCGCCCGTTCCATGTCTTCCAAGATGAGAGTTGCGGCACCCTCGCCGACGACCAGGCCATCGCGTTGTGAGTCGAATGGTTTCGGGGTCTGATCGGGTGCGTCGTTGAGCGTGCTTGTGGCATACAAGGTGTCGAACGCGGCTACTTCGGTGATGCTCAGTTCCTCAGCGCCACCCGCGATCATTACATCTTGAAGTCCGAACTTGATCATCTCGTAAGACAGGCCAATAGAGAGGCTGCCCGAGGTGCAGGCGGAAGAAGAGGGAAGCAGTCGTCCTTTCAGACCGAAGAAGAGTCCGATGGCCGCCGCCGTTGTGTGCGGCATCATCCTGATATAAGTATTGGCGCCAATGGAGTCGGTGGACTTGGTTTCGAGCATCTGACTAAATGCCATCACGCTCTCCGGAGAACCGGTTGAAGACCCGTGGGATACGCCGGTCCGGCCGCTGGTGAGAATCGGATCGCCGATGAGCCCCGCATTGTCCAACGCGAGTTCCGTTGCGCGTACTGCCAGCAGGGATACGCGTCCCATCATGCGGCGCATCTTGCGCGGATAGTGAGAGGGCGTTTCAAAGCCGACAACCGGCGCCCCGAGAAATGAATTCAACCCTGAATATTCCCGCCACTCGTCAAAGAGCCGGATTCCGGTATGTCCCTGCTTGAGGTTTGCCGAAACCGTCTCCCAATCACAACCGATTGGGGACAATCCAGCCATACCGGTTACCGCGACGCGTCGCTGCTGGTATTTTTCTTTCACTAGTGTTCTGTCCCGCTGATAACCCCACCAATCCCCTGGTCTTGTTCCGCCCGGCTACTATGGGTGAGTTGTGAACTCCTGAATAATTCGAAGCTAAGCCATTCCTCCGTTGATAGAAATCACCTGCCGGGTGATGTACTCCGCCGGATCGGACATCAGATACCCGACGAGGCTGGCTACCTCCGAACCTTTCCCCCGCCTTCTCATGGGTACCAGCTGACGAACGATGTCCTCTGCTACCTCTTCGGACATGTCGCTTTCGATGATACCGGGGGCCACGCAGTTTACCGTGATCCGCCGTTTGGCAAGTTCTATCGCCAGTGCCTTGGTGGCGCCGATCAGACCTGCTTTTGCCGCACTATAATTGACTTGGCCACGGTTGCCCATGATGCCGGAAATTGAGGATATCGCGACGATTCGGCCGCCTTGTTTCATTCGCACCATGGGCATGATGCAGGGTTGAACGACGTTGTAGAAACCGCCGAGATTGACGTCGATAACCTCGTCCCATTGGCTATCGGTCATGGCGGGAAATGCGGCGTCCCGATGCAGACCTGCGTTACACACCACACCGTAGTAAGCGCCCGAGGCATCAATATCCTTATCGATCGCGGCACGAACCGCCGTCCGGTCCTTCACATCGACCTGCATCGAACTTGCCTGTCCCCCAGATGCAACAATTTCTTCTACCGTTTCGTTCAGGCGCGAGCTGTCGCTGAATCCGTTGACCACAACGGCGAAACCATCCTGGGCCAACCGCACTGCGATTGCCTTGCCGATGCCGCGGCTGCTACCCGTGATCAGGATTCGTTTACGTTCCGTCATCGAGTGACTTCCGGGTGGCTGTTAGTTGCCCCCGAGTAAACTGTGACCGCGGTGCTGACGATGATGTTGCCTGAAGCGTCTCTGACTTCTCCCTGGAATTTGGCAAGTTCGGTGGATTCGAACTCTGGATTTACCCTTATCGACAGCTCGGAGCCCAGCGCAAAATAGGGCTCGGTTGCCTGCAACCGACGAGTTCCGAGCAGGAATCCGATTTTTACCTCTTCGCCTGCTCGCTTTGCCTTCAAACCGGCCAAAGCAGCAACGGTTTGGGCAACGTATTCGATGCCCACGTAGCTTGGTACGCCAAATGGCGCCTGGTAGAACGGACAGTCTTCGGAAATACGAACAAATGAGGTGAGGCCGCCGGGTTCAGGTTCACTGATCGAATCGATGAGGATCATCGGATGAGCATGCGGCACCAGTTCTTCGAGAACCCAGTTTCCGTCAATGGCCATTGTTTGAACCGAGGACAACAGAAACGTTGTTACCGCCGAATGCGTAGGAATTACTCATCAGGTAGTGGTTGGTATCGTCGGCCAGACGATCGGTGTTTTTGACCATGCCGGGTAGTGGTGCATCTTCAGCGGGGACACCATCCCACAGATTCGGGGGCAGCAATCTGTTCGGGTTACACTCTAAAGTCAGCCAGCAGATGGCGGTTTCCACAGCACCCGCAGCCCCGAGAGTATGCCCGATCTGTCCTTTGCTCGAGCTGCAGGGAACATCATCACCGACAATCTCCCGTAGCGCCCGACTCTCCATCGCGTCGTTGAGTGGGGTCGCCGTTCCATGCAGGTTCACATAGCTGAGATCGGTGGCGTCGATACCTGCTTCATGAAGCGCGCGCGTCATGGCGGTGGCCGCACCATGACCATCGGGATCGGGTGCGGTCATGTTGTGCGCGTCTGAGCTTTCACCGATACCCGCAAGCGTTGGACCCACCGGCTCCCGGCTCATCAGGAAAATCGCCGCCCCTTCACCGATGACTGTGCCGTCGCGGTTGGCGCTGAAAGGTTTGCAACCGGTTCGACTGAGTGCGGACAGAGAGTGAAAGCCGTTCAGAGTGAGGGCACAGCGTGAATCGCAGCCACCCACCACCACGGCATCCGCCAGGTCCAGTTGGATGAAGCGGCGCGCCATGGCGAGTGCTTTTGCGCTCGAGCTGCAGGCGGTGGAAATGGTGATGGCCGGACCGGAAAGATCCAGCAGCCAGGCGATACTCTCGGCGGTACTGCCGATCTCCTGTTGCTGGAAATCGAACTGGAGAGGAAATTCGTTCGATTTGCGGAATTGTGAGTTCTTCAGTAGTTCCTCACCCACGCTGATTCCCGATGTGCTGGTGCCCATCACCACCGCGACCCGATGTTTGCCATATCGATCTATGGCATCACCAAGGTCGATCTCGATTTCCGAGAGCGCCGCCAGCGTCAGGGCGACGTTCCGGCTTGCGTAGCGCTGTAGAAGTTCGGGAACTTCGGGCAGGTCCCCGGTAACCGGCGCGAAAGGTAGAGACTCGCCGCTGGTGACGGCGTTTTCGAGCATCACCACGCCGCTGTGCGCGGCAAAGAGCCTGGTGGCTATCTGCGTTTTCCCCTTCCCTAAGGCGCAGATGAAGCCCAGCGCATTGAGATGAACGGCGTCTCTCATTGCCGGATCTGCCTTCGGGATGCGGTGCGGATGTCAATCCTGAGGGGAATGTCGTGGTGTACGACTTTGATCACCGCATCGACCCCCTTTGACTCGCTGATAACTTCCACCAGGATCTCGTCTTCCGAATTTCTCAAACTTCGAATGGTATCAGCTTGATGAATCGAATATCCCACCGCAGCGGCTGCTTCCATCAACTGATCCAGCGGCCAGTAAGTCAGGACAAAATCAGCCAGTGTCTGCTCCACCGGCAAACCGCGGAGCTGATCGACGTGTCTTTTCACGGTCATCTTCCCGTCGCTCACATGGAGTTCGTAGAGCAGTACCCCGAGCGGTGTCTGAGCGATGAGCGTCAAACCGTGGTGGGTGAGTTCGAGGTCGAAACGCGCGTGATATTGTTCTGATTTTTTCAGATCGTGGAAGGTCACGATCTCTACCCGATAATCCTCAGCCCCCGTCCAGTGGCTGGCAAGCTTTACCCAGTCGATGGCATTCGGTGCGATCGGTGTAGTGTGGGTTGTGCTGCAGCCGCTCGAGCAGAGCCAGCTCACCGCGATGATTAGAACCACGACTTTGTTTCGGTCAATCACTTCAGCGGGACTCCCTGGCAACCAGCGGCGCGACGAAAAAAGAAATTGCGGTGCCGAGAGCAACTGTCAGCCCGAAGCTGTGAATTGCCCCAACCGCTGACGCGCTCAAAAGCCCAAATGCAAACTCGGTGGTGACGGCGGCCATCAGGACGGCCAGCATCGCACTGGATCGATGGCGGCTTGTCTTGAGAAAGAGCGTGTAGTCCATACCCATACCGAGAATGAGTGCCAGACCGACAATATGAAACAGGTTGATGGGTTCGTTGAGAAACATGAGCAGGGTCATGGTCAATACCCCGGAGAGCAGCGGTGCCAGCATCAGGAAGAGGCCGCCTGATAAACCGAACTGCCATAACATCAATCCGGTAACGAGAACGAATGCAATCGCAAGGCCGGTCAACGCGTTATCCACGTAGAGTCCGAATATTTCTGACATATCGGAGACGTTGTCGACGAGACGAACTCCCTCGAGGTCGAGTAGCCGCGCTTCGAGTAATGGGAGATCCCGGATGCCACCCAGGGTTACCACCGATGCCGACTGATGATCGATTTCACCCAGCCAGAGGTGCTGGGCAAGCGGTGCAGCGGGTGAATTGAGCCAGCCTGACAGGGTAAGCGTTTCGGGGTTTTGAACCTCTCTCAGCGCGTTTCGCTGAGTGTGCACAACGACGTCCGTCAGACCAATACGTTGAGACAGCGTGTCGATTGCGGTGCCCGGCTCAAGAAACAGACGACGGTTGAGTTCGTAAGTCTCGGTCTGGCGTTTGGCGGAAGGCACAAAACGGGATAGCTGGTTGAAGTGCGAAATAGTGCCTTCGTTTGTTAGTTCCAACAACAAAGCCCGCAATTCCTCTTCTTTCTGTAGTAGCTGTTCGGTGGAGTCGCCTGTTACAACGATGAATTGGCTTGCGACGATGGAGCCGGCCAGGAAAGCCGATTGTTCCTGCAGGTTTTCGATTTCGGGCGTTCGCGCCGCGAGCAGGCGAAGGTTGTTATCGATGCCTTGTCGTGGTGCGAGCACCGCCAGCACAATTGTGACGGCGGTAATCGCTACCAGGACACGTTCGCTTCTGGTGAACAGTCCACTCCAGGCTTTTGCGACGCGCAACGTCAGAGGCACCCGTTGGGTCGGCCGCCAGTTCGCCAGCAGCCACGGATAACACAGGATCAACCCCGCGAAGGCGGTAGCGAGACCAGCGGCGGAAAAGATGGCGATTTCCTGCAAGCCACGAAAACCGCTCGCGAACAGTCCCAGGAATCCGAGCACGCTGGTTGCCAACCCGAGCGAGATGGCTGGAGCCACCGTCTTCAAGCCGAGGGAGACGCGCCAGCGCTCTCCTTCTTTTTCTTCTGCGCGGGTACCTGAAAAGTCGCTACGAGCGCGGAAGCTGTCGGCGAGCAGGTGGAATGAATAGTCAACAGAAATTCCAATCAAACTGCTTCCGCCGATGAGTGTGAGCAGGTGTACGGATTGAAACAGCGCCAGACAGGCGAAAAATCCTCCCGCCAGACCGCTGATGATGGTAAATGCAACCGCGGAATATGGGTGCAGGCTTCTGAAGGTGGAGATGAGCAACAAAGTTACCATGACAATCGAAAGCACGCCGATCAGCTGGACCTCTTGCAGGGCCAGATCCCGGTTCGCGATCGCGTAGTCGATAACCCCGATGGGTTGGACGCGAACTGTATCCTCGTACTTCTCAATGAGTTGGTGGGTGAAATCTGCAATCTTGGTTTGATAATCGAAATCGAAAGCGCTGTGGGTGAGACGGGCAGGCACCAGGTAGTTCCAGTTTCCGGCCACCTGGGTGGCGAGGAAGCCTCGATCTATGATGAACGGCGGTGGTGTCCGAAGCAGATCACGGAAGAAGTGTGCGTTGATGAGAAAAGGATCTTTGCTCAGCGTATCTGCCGGGACCACCATGGCATTGGAGAACAGAGTTCTCTCCACCCTGTCAACCAGTGCTGCGTCGTCGCCATCCCGCGCGAAATTGAGAGTAGCGTCATCCGCAAGCTGGTAGCGGAAGGCTTCATAGATGGCCAGCAGGTCGACGTCGGCCATTTGCGCCGTTGCCTGGTCAAGGTCGTAGAGCGCGCTGTCGGTCAGATCTGCCTGCAGGGCCTTGGCGGCAAGGTAAGCCTGATCAGACTGTGGATGAGAGATGATCCAGGTCTGTCGTCGCTCGGCATAGTCACCGATACGCTTCATTCCCGCTTCTCTGAACGGGTCAGACCCGGCAAAATCGACCAGGGACAGCATGTCGGTGTTGATGGGTTCTTGCTCTGAACGTATCGCACTGGTCACACCGAGCAGCAGCAGCATGAATAAAAACAGGACAAAAGACGCCAGTGCGTGGTTACCGGCGGTGTCGATCAGCGTGTGCCACCAGGGAGGGGGTGGATCGATCATGCGGACGGCCGCTGGTTTGTCAACTCGATCTGAGTGTAGTTGTGGAGCGACTCCTCGATCCGAATCTCTCTCAAATATTCGTCGCCAGAGAGAATAATTCGGCTGATCGCCTTTTTGATGGTGGCATCGCGTGGCTCGAGCTCGTAATGCCACTGGTATTGCTGATCATGGTCTCGAGGCTTTATCACAAATGCGGATTGCAGATCGGCAAAAGAACCTGTCATTACCTTGAACATGGTTCGCGTGAAACTGCTTGTTGCAGGGTCGAGAACCCGTCGCCGGGTTTCGCGACCGCCGACAACGGTTTTTTCGACAATCGAGATGCCGTCGTAAATCAACCAGACGTTAAAGGGTTCAGCCTGTTTCCAGATGAAGCCTGTGGCCGATAGTTCCACCGAACCGGAAGAAACCAGCGGTCGCGAAAGGGCTTCGACGTGTCGAACCTGCTTGAACTCGGCTTTTGCAAAAGGTTTCAGCGCCTCGAGGTGGCGACCGAGTTCCGCGGCTTGGACCGTGATGCCAAAACACATCGTTGCTGAAATCAGCAGCCGGAAAAACGGGTGATGGTGTTTAAAGCTATACACCGAGCTTTTCCAACAAGGCTGCTGGGCTTGACATTTGCATCGCACCGTCGGAGATGCGCACCGCCACCTGGCACGTATACCCTTTGGTTACGCGGTCTCCCGAATCCGCATCGCGGATCTCATAACGTATCTTCAATCTGTTTTCGTACTCTTTGAGTGTCGCACGAACGATGAGTCGCTGATTGAATCGTGCCGGTCGCACATATTGAATGCGCATGTCGATGATGGGCCATGCATATCCGGAAGCCTGCATGTCCTGGTAGGTATAACCGATCTGCTCGAGCAATTTACAACGCGCAACCTCGAAGTACTGCGCATAGCGCCCGTGCCAGACAATCTCCATGGGGTCCAGATCGTGAAACGGCACGTCGATGGTGACTTCTGCGCTGGGTGTTGTGTTAACCAAGGGTAAGTACTCCGGAAGGACTAGTCTGGTTGATCCCAGAAACCAAAAAAGTTGAACCACTGTAACGGGTATCGCAGACACAGGTCTTCGAGCCGGGTTGCGTAGGTCTCGACGGCGTGTCTGATTGTCTGATCTCTCTGCTTACGATTGCAGCCCTGCAGCCCCGGAAGATCGTCAATGACCATGTGGAATCGCCCGCCTTTCCTGACGCAGAAAATGGTTCCTACTGGACAGTCGAGCAGCGTTGCCAGCAGGAATGGCCCAAGCGGAAAGTTTGCCTGTTTCCCGATGAACTCGCATTGAGTCACCCGCTTTTGATCGTTGACCGATACCCGGTCGCCCACAATGGTGACAAACTGGCCTTTGGAAATGCGCTCTTGAAGCAGCATTGCTGAAGCGACATTGAACTCAGAAACCTCAAGCAGTTCAATGCTTTGGTGCGGATCCACCTCGTGAAGGAGCCGGTTGAAGTTTTTGGCGTGTCTGGTGTGTACCAGCACCGTCATCCTGAAGTCGCGCTGCTTCTGGCTGATTGCACGGCAGACTTCCATGTTGCCGATGTGGGAAGTAATCCAGAGTCCGCCCTTACCGTCGGCGTATCGCTGTTCGAACAACTCCTTGTTTACGTAGTCTATCTTGTCTTCGCTGATGTCTCCGTTCCAGGCAGCCAGCTTGTCGAGGATCGCTTCGGAAAAATAGAAAAAGTGCCTGATCGATGTCCAGACTGTGGGTCGGTGTTGGAAAAATGCGCGGTCTTGGGTGTGGTTCGTGCGTGCATGGGACCAGACCCGCAGTAGATATTCCCTGGATGCGCGGCGAGCCAGGGAGGAAGAGAGGAAGAAGTACAGTACTGCCAGACAGGCAAACGGACGGAACAGCCAACGGCCGCTGATTCTATAAACTGCCAGCATGAAACGCAGACTAAGCATCGTGCCTCGTTCGGCACGTTCTGCCCAGTGACTGTTGTTGCTGGATTCAGTTGGTACTGCCATCGCGATAATTTGCCAAACGATTCAAGATCAACATAGGTGATCTTACCAGCATGCCCGCCACCAGCCGTATGTGCATAGCAGTTATCAACACGTTGTCTGAAAACATCTTGAAGTTGGAACGCCCTGATTCCGGGTAGATCACCCGAGTGGGTATTCGCACCAGGGGTGTTTTTTTCCAGTACATTCTGACCAGAATCTCCGAATCGAAATCCATACGTCTGCCCAGCCAGCGGACGTCGAGCAGCGGAAGAACGGACTTGAGCGGGTAGCAGCGATATCCGCACATTGAATCGCTTATCTCCAGCGACAGCGTCTCTATCCAGATCCAGAAGTGAGTCAGATAGCGCCCTATTCTTCGAGAAGCTGGCATGCTGGAATCGAACTCGGGTACGCCCAGGATCAGGGCGTTTGGATCGTCACGGGCGGCCGACAGAAACGCCGGGATGTCGTCGACATCGTGTTGACCATCGCCGTCTATCTGAAGCGCGTGGGTAAATCCCATCGCTTGTGCCTTTTTCAGCGCTGTGGCGACCGCGGCGCCTTTACCGCGATTGCGTTGATGTCTCATCAGATGGAGTTGATCGTGTTTGGCATCGAGTGCCTCGAGTACCTCCGCATTGTCCGAATCACTTCCGTCGTCGACTACGATGACCGGTAAACCGAACAGCAGCAGTCCGGGCAACATGCGCGCAAAAGCCGACCCGTGCATATAGATCGGCACGATCATTACAGGTTTGAAGTCAGTCATCAGGGTTGAGCAGCATGCGGCCCAGGCAGCAGGAAACCTCGCCGTGAGTGATCTCGAAATGGACCTTGTTGGTGCTTCTGTCAACTCGTAACGTCAGCCTGATGTCGTCGCCCGGTATGATGGGGCTGCGAAACTTGACGGCTTCCATGCTTCCGGAAAAATTAGTCAGGCCGAAGGCTTGTTCTGCCGCCGCAGCGACCCAGGAGATCTGTGCAATGCCTGGTACGATGGGGTTGTTCGGGAAATGTCCGTCCAGTACCGAAAGTTTCAGGGTAATTTCGGTTTCCGCCACCCAGCTGTCTACGTCCGCCGTGATCACGCGCCAGTCAGGATCTATTTGCGTGTTGAAAAAAGCGGCACGTAAGGTCATAAGCTCCGTTTTACCCTGGGCGTTGACGGGCATTCGCTTGAGAAGGCGCCATCGTTTGGGGGTGGTGACGCGATCAACGGTGCGTGAGAGGTGGTTGCGGATATCCCTCAAAAAGTGGTCTTTTCCTGTCTCGCGAACATGGGACCATCCTGACTCACTTGGTATGAGAACCACGCCCAAGATACCTGTTTCGAGTTCGAAGACTCTTGCCTCACTGATCTCGGGGCGTTCCATGAGCAAGCGTTCAAGCTCTGTGAGGCTGACGCGCTTGTCGGCAATTTTGACTATACGGTCCTTTCTGCCCAGCAGGGCAAACCCCCCGTTGGCTCCGAGCGCTACCTTGTCTTCGGTTTTGTACCAGCTCCCGTTCGGCAGGTGCGGTGCCTGAACCAACAGAATACCGTCGACGTCGACGTCGACGTTGACGCCGGGTAAAGGTAGCCATGGGGTATCGGACCGACTCTCCGTTACGCGTGACGCAAGCGCGCCGGTTTCGGTACTGCCGTATATTTCCACCAGGGTAATTCCGGAGTTCTGATTGAAGTGGAGGGCGGTGTCGGTATCGAGTGGGCCGCCGGAGGAGAAAGCCGTCAGATTGTTTGCACTCAGCTGAGGCAAATCGATCAACTGGCGCGCCCTCGAGAGGAAGGCGGGACTCGAAATCAGCACGGCTTTCTTGTCCAGCCTCGCTGATTGCGAAACCTCTCCAGGGAATCTGATCTGAGTATCGGAAAATGTTCTGCCGGTGAGCAACGGCCACATGACACGAAAGGTGAAGCCAAAAAGATGTTGGTGACTGGTGGTGCCGTGGAATACTCGTTCCCCGCTGAGCAGGTGACCAAATGCCGCCTCGAGCATGTCGATTTCCGAAAGTATTTGTGCCGGCGTTTTGAATACCTGGGTAGGTTTACCCGATGAGCCCGACGTCATCAGCCCGATGGTTTGCTGCCATGCGCTTGATAAGGGAGTGAGGGTTCTGCCTTGTTCGAGCAGGATCTCAAGGTCGGGAAGTTCGATTGATTTGATCCCTTCGACCGCACTGTCCAGCAGCAGTCCATCAAATTCACCGGCAATCCCCGCGATGAAGTCTGGTTGCGCGTGTGGCAGAAGGACCACGCTTCGATTCATGGACTGCAGCGCGATAAGCGTGGCTACCTGCACGAATGGTGAGTCGACATGAACACCCCAGTTTCGCCCATCGTGGACTTCGAGAATCTGTCTGATTGCAGCGGCCGTATTATGGAGTTCATCTGCGCTCAATGGTCGGTCTCCTCGAAAAGAGATCACCGGGTGTGAGAACTTCGCATCGATTGTTGTGGCAGGGTAATCCTCATCCATCTGTTGCTTCCCTCACGTGGCGGCGAATGAGATATTCCACCGAAAACAACAGACCCATGGCGAGGTAGGCGATCAGACCGTTGTACAGCGTCCATATCTCGAGGCTGCTCCAGATGGCTGTATAGAGCGCGATTGCGCCATTGATTACGAAGAAACAACACCAGACCATCGTTACCCGTGCCGTGTAGATGATTGCATGCGGTGGAAGATCCGGTTCTGAAATGCGAGCGATTCGCTCTATTGCACTTGGTGGGTGGAGCAACGATGAGCCGAAGTAGGCGAGCATTCCGAGATTCACCATCACCGGGTACAATCTCGCGGTTGAAGCGCTCTCGCTCCAGAGAATGATGGCGCCGATGGCAATCAGCAGCCCACCGAGCTTGTCGAAACGCATGTGCCGCAGTTTATCAAACACCTGCGGCTGTTTGTTGAGCGCCCGCGGCTCCTTGCTAAGAGCCAAGGTGAAGAGAAACCGGATGACTCCGATGCTCAGCGTTACATATCCGAGCTCGGTGATGCTGAAGAATTTTAGAGTAACAAAAACAGCCACGGGGTAGATCACGGCGATGAGGAGCGTAGCGACTCGGTCAAACACGCGTTGGTTCTCTACTAATGCTCCAACCACCTACCAGTCATCACAACGGAACCCGCCAATAGCGGGATGTGTGCGCATTAGCGCAGTAGCCCTTCTATTGCGGAAACAACGTCGTCAACCGTACGAATTTCCTTGAAATCTTCCGGGTCTACTTTTTTACCGGTCAATTCCTTCAATCGCACGATTAGATCCACCGCATCGATGCTATCGATGTCGAGATCATCATAGAGACTTGCTTCGCTCGTGATATTCTCAGCTTCCAGTTCGAACATCTCGACGAGTATCTCGACCAACTTGGCCTCAATTTCTCCACGTGTGGACAGCTGTGTGTTCATGTTCTATTAGCCTCAACGAATTTCGCCAGGGCTTGTGCATTCTGAAAGTGTTCCGGCAATGATTCGTCTTCTTCGTCGATTTCTATGCCGTACGTTTTCTGCAGGGCGATTCCGAGTTCGAGCGCGTCGATAGAGTCCAGACCCAGTCCTTCGTCGAACAATGCTTCATCATTTCCGATGCTCGAAGGATCAACGTCTTCGAGTTCAAGGGTATTGACGATTAGTATTTTGATATCAGCCAGGAGATTTTCCATGTGTGTCCTTTTATCGAAGCTTATCTGCAAAAAGTTTCTGGAGTCGTGCTGTGCAAATTCTCGTGTTGTGCCGCTCCGATCCGTCTTCGGGCATGATTTCACCTAGGGAGAGTGGTCTGCCTATATCCATCTGATATTGTATTTTGTGCTCCGCTGCTTTGAACCAAGCCTGCCCCTTGGCAAGTATTTGAGGAGAAATCTGAAGATATACCGGAACGAGATCGCTCGCGGATTTCAGAAACACAACCGATGCCCCACGTTTAAACGACAAGTGCCTCCCGGGTACTGTCCGTGTGCCTTCAGGAAACATCACTACGTTACCTCCCCCTTTGAGGATTCTGACACATTGCTCGATCATCTGCTCGGGATCCAGGCTCGACACCCAACCTGTCGAACGGACGATGAGACTGGTAAAAAAGTTGTGGCGGATCCCTTCCTTTACCACGTAGTACGCGTCCGAAATCTGCGCGCCGATGAGGATCACGTCTATGAGGGAAGGGTGGTTTGCCACGATCAACTGGCCCGGCTGGAAATTGTGGGTACCGCTGATATCATAGCCGACAACTCGGGTAATTCTGGTGAACGCGATGAAGAGGCGGAAGCTGTAGTGGACGGATTTCCGGCAGGTCCGCTGTGCGTTTGCTCTGTTCGTGACGACGAGGTGAACGATGGGAAACCACAAAAGACCCAGGATGAGAGAACCCACACCAAAACACACGAAGCTGGTGATGGTGAGGGTCGTGCGCCAGGGGATGTCGAATTTACTTGCTGTCAACGCTCCAGTCCCAGATCAAGCGGCCGTCGTTCGAAGAGCGACTCCCCTGCCCCGCCTCCAGAATCGAAATGATCTCGGGTCCGATATCTGGCATTCCATCGGGTCCGCCGGTCGTTGTTGCCGTTTTTGACCACGAGAGACGGATTTGGTGCTTTGCCTCGGAGTTAAGCCTGAGACATAACGCGTAAGCGTGTGCCGAGACGCCGACGAATCGACCATATCTGGACGGCAGGGGTTCGTCCACGTAGATGAACACGATGTCTTCACTGCCATCCAATTCGGCATGCTGCATGGCCGCTTCGAGAAAACCTGCTTCCACGGTCGCCGATCCACCCGCAAGCGTCGTCGAGGGTGCTGGATTGTGTGTGGCGATTCCGACGATTCCGCCGGGGGCGTTGTGAACCGACACGCTGAATGCGGCAGGGGATGCGGGCTCGCCAGCTGCGAGGTCCGTAAGGATGCCGTAGGTGCGGACATACTCGCCGTAACGTGAGGCGAAAACGGTTCGACAAGGTGTCAGTTCCGGATTGCAACGCTGATAGGCGGACAGTGCCAGACGAGTGGTCAGGCTCAATCGACGGCGATATCGTCGCTCCAGAAAAGACAGGTCGATATCCGATTCCATCACGAGACACCAGCAACTCACCGAACTGCGGATTGCAGCGACGTGCTCGTTTGAATCAGACACTGGCGTAACACCGCTGCTCATTTGGGCTCTGCTTGCGATCAATATGAAACATGTTTTTCCATGCAACACGGTATGTTCGCACAATCAGGGTTAACCGTTGGTGATCGGTTTACGGAAGCGGTTTGCCGTAATATCTGCTTCGATAGTCTCTTGTGCGAAGCTTTGCAATTAGAGTCTAACTGCATGTTAACAAAGGCTCTTCGACCTGTTACGCGGACTTCCTGGTCAAAGTGGGTAACGTGGATCTTTTTTTCGAACAATGCCGTAGCCTACGGCGTTGCCTACCAGTGTCTGGCTAAAAACAACAGCTAGTTTTCCGGCCGCGCCAACACAACCTCTATCTCGACGAGCATCCCCGGTGCCGCGAGCCCGGCAACTTGCACCGCGGAGCGCGCTGGAAGGTTCGGTTGTGCCTCGGTGCCAAAGTACCGGGTGTAGGCCTTCATGAATCCCTGAAAGTCCAGCCGCCCGCCATTCTCAGGCGTTCCCACCAGAAACACAGTCATCTTCACCACATCGCCGAACCCAAGGTTGAGTTTTTTCAGTGAAGCTTCCATACGGTCGAAAACCGATTTTGTCTGCGTCTCGGTATCTCCCCAGAACTTCACGCTGTAGCGTTGTGCATCCGGTTCTGCTGGCCGCGGTGTTGTACCGCTGTGATAAACGAGAGTTGTACCAGCGGGAATCTCCACGGCTTGAGCGATTGGGAAGGTAGAGTTGTCAGGCAGTGGATAGCGTGTCACTTCATCTGCCAGTGCGGTGCTGGTAAAAATTACCAAGACGAGAACGAATCCTAATTGCATGGGTGTTCCTTTTATGTGCTGTCTTGCAGAGTGTTGATGTAGGCGGCGACGTCGATCATGGACTGTTTGTCGGGCAACACCAGTGCGGAAGTACGCATCTTCGCACTCCAGGTCTCACCGGGAGTCGAGCCGCGGATACCCGCCTGGTACTGCTCCAGT
>JACZXA010000229.1 GCA_022571865.1 Pseudomonadota bacterium | reverse complement strand
AGGCAAAGGTAGTCCTCGCCTGTTTCTCGGTGGATAGTGTTGGCCAGACGCAGAACAACCTCTTCGGTCACCGCCTGAATGGAGGCGGCCAGATCCATCTCGCGTTGGGAAACTTCCGACTCAGGTTTCCGTGGAGGCGCTCCGAACAACGCGTCGAACCTGCGATTAGTCATGGTGAAACCGGTGCAGTAGTTGAAGTACGCCATGTCCAACCGGAAGGTTCCATCTTCTTTCAGATCAAGTAGATGGTCGTATATCAAACCAGTGTATTTAGCCTCTCCGTACGGAGCCAACCCCATGAGCTTGTATTCCCCCGAGTTCACCTTGAAACCGGTGTAATAGGTGAACGCGGAATAAAGCAAGCCAAGGGAGTGCGGAAAATCTATCTCCCACAGCGGCGTCAGTTCGTTACCGTTCCCAATCCAGGCCGTCGTTGTCGCCCACTCCCCGACGCCGTCCAGACAAAGCACCGCCGCCCTGTCATAAGGGCTTGGGTAGAAAGCTGAAGCCGCATGCGACTGATGATGTTCGGTAAACAGGAGCGTGGGCAGATTCGATTTTTTGCAATGACCAAGCTTTGCGAGCTCGGTCCTCAAAGTATTTTTTAGATACAGCTTTTCTTTCAACCAGATAGGCATGGCGGTAACAAACGACCGAATACCCTTTGGTGCATAACTGAGGTAAGTCTCGAGAAGTCTCTCAAACTTGATGAAAGGTTTATCGTAAAAAACGACCTGGTCCAGATCGGAGATGCCGATTTCAGCTTCCGAGAGACAATATTCGATCGCGCCGGTCGGAAATCTGGCGTCGTGTTTTTTTCTGGAAAAGCGCTCTTCCTGAGCCGCCGCAACTATTTCACCGTCCTGAACCAGCGCTGCAGCGCTGTCGTGATAGTACGCGGAAATACCAAGGATATTACTCAAGTTTGCGTACCAATTTTAAACGTAACTCGGTTCTAGCAAAGCATCAAACTCAGGCCCAAGCTGATTTGTCCTCGATATTGCGCACCGGTACCGCCTTCCAGAAATACCGAACACACCCCCGGGAAGACGGGGATTCTACTGGAGCCGGGCTTGAGTGCATAATTCCCTTTTCAGGAAGGTTTGTTATGACTGGAATCCTCGAGAACATTCGCGTACTGGATTTCGGTCGTTACATCGCGGGTCCTTTCTGTGGCGCTCTGCTCGGTGACCTCGGTGCTGATGTCATCCGTATGGAGAAAGTCGACGGTTCCGAGGATCGTTTCACCACCCCGGTAAACGCGGAAGGAATCGGTGCTGGTTTCCTGCAACTCAACCGCAACAAACGCGGCATGACGCTGAACCCCCGCAAGCCGCAAGGCTCCGAAGTGCTTGCGCGGCTGGTCGCGACCGCAGACGTGGTGCTCGCCAACCTGCCACCAGATACGTTAGCAAGCATGGGGCTCGACTACCTGTCACTCACGGCGATCAAGCCAGACATTATCCTCACCACAAGTACGGCCTTCGGGTCTAAAGGACCTTATGGCAATCGCGTCGGGTTCGACGGCGTTGCCCAGGCGATGTCTGGCAACATGCATCTGACGGGCGAGGCGGATGCGCCTTCCAAGAACTACTACCCCTACGTGGACTACTGCACCGGGGCGCTGAACACGGTTGGAACGCTTGCCGCGATCATTCATAGAATGAACACGGGCGAAGGTCAACACGTGGAAGGAGCGCTGCTCGCTTCGGCGATCACCATCGCCGGGGGTAGTCTGATCGAGCAAGCGCTAACCGGCATCAATCGAACTGCCACGGGCAATCGAGGCCAGACATCGGGTCCTTCGGACGCTTTTCCCACTCAGGATGGTTGGCTGCTGGTGCAAGTCGTCGGCAACCCGTTATTCGAGCGATGGGCCAATTTGATGGGTGACGATCACTGGCTCACCGATGAACGATTTGCCAGCGATGAGGCCCGAGGTATCCATGGCGCCTTGATCAGTGAACGCATGAAAGCTTGGACGAGCGAGCGCACGACGGCGGAGGCAGTCGCGGAACTCGAGGAAGCGCGCATTCCCTGCGGTGAGATTCTCACCCCGGCCGAAGCCATTGAGAACGAGCAGGTGGTCGCGATGGGTTTCTTCGAACAAGGCACTTACCCTGACGTGCAAGGCAACTATCCGCTCACGCGATTGCCGCTCGACATGTCCAAAACACCCGGAACGGTGCGGCTCAGGCCACCAACCCTCGGCGAACACACCCACGCGATACTCACGGACCTTGGCTATAACACCGAAGAGATCGATGAACTCAAACGAGCTCGAGTCGTATGAAGCCCGACATCGCGCCGGTGCGGGAATACTTCATGGAGCTGCAGGATCGGATCGTCGCTGCTCTGGAGGCACTGGATGGCGAGCAGACCTTCACGCGTGAGGAGTTACCCGGGGCCGACGGTGCGCTATCGCGACCGCGTGTGCTGGAAGACGGCCCGCACATCGAAAAGGCTGCCGTGCAGTTCACGTACAGCTCAGGATCGTCCCTGCCCGCTGCTGCAACCGAGCGCAATCCGCAGCTCGCCGGACAACGTTTTCAGGCAACGGCGATTTCCCTGATCGTCCATCCGCGTAACCCCTATGTGCCTACCACGCATGCCAATCTGCGTTTTTTTCTGGTGGAAGCCGATGAACCCGTCTGGTATTTCGGCGGCGGGTTTGATCTCACGCCTTTTTACGGCTTTGAAGAAGACGCCATCCATTGGCATACCCAGGCGCAGGCGGCGACGGGCGACCACTACCCTGCCCTCAAACAAAGGTGCGACGAGTACTTCTATCTTCCTCACCGCCAGGAGTGCCGCGGTGTCGGTGGGGTCTTTTTCGACGATTGGACCGAGGGCGGGTTCGAGTCGAGTTTCGCGTTCACGCGCTCGATAGGCGAGCACTTCCTACCGGCGTACCTCCCCATCTTCGAGCGGCGCGTGAACACCCCGTATGGGGATCGTGAACGCGATTTCCAACTGTTTCGGCGCGGCCGTTATGCCGAATTCAATCTGGCAATCGATCGAGGAACAAAATACGGGATGCAAAGCGGCCGCCGGGTGGAATCGGTGCTTGCTTCGCTGCCCCCGCTGGTGAAGTGGAAGTATGCTTATGAACCACCCGTTGGGAGCATCGAGGCGAGTCTGGTGAGGGACTTTCTCACCCCTAGAAACTGGCTAGGTGTTGTGGATAACTCTGGGGACTAATCTCAAATCGACTTGTCGTAGCCCCTGCTTCACAACCAGAAATACATTGTCCGACGATATATTTTCTATATCTATCAATAGGTTATTGAATATTTCTCTAACAAATCTGAAAACGGCAATTTTTTGACGGTTCGTGCCGGCATGTGCATAAGAAGTGAGTCATTCGGTAACGATCGTCAATCGATCTTCCACTTTCACCACGCCTTTGACGCCTTTCGCAAGCGATATCGTGCGATCGCGCAACGCCTCAGACGTTGCCCGCCCGAACAGCTTGACGACACCCTTGCGGACTTCCACGTTCACCCTTAGCCCCTTTATTTCGGGATCTCGCAACAACCTCGTTTTCACCGCTGCCTGAATGGCGACATCGTCGGTGAACTCCCCAACGGTTCGAGTCTTGCCTTCTCTATAGCTATTACAACCTACCAACAACATGAGGATTATCGGGAATAGCCAGACTTTCGTGTTCATCGTTCGCATTGATTCGTCGCTCTCCTTCTTGTCTCAGGATCCTAAGACCCTATGCTCGTTTAGAATGCACCATCAATAAGAACATTTCACGGAGATCTTCATGAGCGAACACACCGTGCTGGCCGAAGGCTTGCAGTTTCCCGAGGGGCCGATTGCGCAGGCAGACGGATCGGTTCTGCTCGTGGAAATCGCTCGAGGCACACTGTCTCGAGTGGCCAACGGCAAGGTGGAGGTTGTCGCCGAGCTCGGTGGTGGGCCCAACGGGGCCGCCATGGGCCCGGACGGCTGGTGTTACGTCTGCAACAACGGCGGTTTTCTCTGGGTGGAACGCAATGGTCGTCTGTATCCCGGCAATGAGCCTGCCGATTACCCGGGCGGGCGAATCGAACGGGTTCATCTCGAGAGCGGCGAAATCGAAGTCATGTATACCCACTGCGAAGGTCAGCCACTCCGTGGTCCCAATGATCTCGTATTCGATCGCTTCGGAGGATTCTGGTTCACCGATCACGGTAAAACCCGACAGCGGGAACGCGATCGCACCGGAGTCTTTTATGCGAAATCCGACGGTTCACACATCGAAGAGGTCATTTTCCCATTGGACGGGCCAAACGGCATCGGTCTGTCACCGGACGAGGACGAGGTTTACATCGCCGAGACCCCGACCGGTCGATTGTGGGCCTACGAACTCGCGGCCCCGGGTAAACTCAAAGGAGAACGCCGCGACCGGCCCGACGGGGGTCGATTGATCCCGGGGCGCGAAGGCTACTTTTTATTCGACTCGCTAGCCGTCGATGCGACCGGCAAAGTGTGCGTAGCAACCATCATTGACGGTGGCATCACGGTACTGGATCCAAACGGTGGAGAGCCGGGATTTGTGTCGATGCCAGATCCGCTGACGACCAACATCTGCTTTGGCGGTGACGACTTGAAAACGGCCTACGTTACGCTTTCGTCCACCGGTCAACTGATCTCGTTGCCTTGGGATGAAGCCGGGTTGCCGTTGAATTTCCTCAACAGATAGCTTACAGATGACGCCACCCGCTGGAATCCTCGATCGATCCGCCTGCTGACCATCAGCGTGATATACATTCTGCCAGCTCGTGCTATCCCACTTAACGCGAAGAGCCTCCTTGCTTGAGTTGTGTGATTTACTTAACCCAACTAGGTGGTTCGTAGGGGTAAGATCTCCCGCATCACGCTGTTGCTTGTTCATACCACGCGCTAAACATTATGGCAGCCCAGAGTTGAATTTCGGAATTGACCTTGCCACTCATGTGTAACTGCCAGGCTGCATCGATAGTCGCCGGGTCAAGAAATCCATCGGCACGAAGTCGTGCGGGGTTCAGATAATCCATCCCCCACTCACGCAGTGGCCCACGCAGCCAGTCTCCAATCGGCACCGAAAATCCCATTTTTGGACGCTCCACGAGGTCTTTTGGAACATACTGCTGAAGAAGCTGACGCAATGGCCATTTCGATTGTTGACCATGAACTCTTATAGACAATGGCAGGCGCCAAGAAAACTCCACCACCTTGTGATCCAGCAAGGGAAGCCTTGTTTCCAGACCAACAGCCATGCTAGCGCGGTCCACCTTGGTTAGGTTATCGTCCAGCAGATACGATATCTGGTCCCAATACATCGCCTGATGGATGAACTCCGTACCTGTGGGTAGTTCGCTGTGAGGGGACCCAACATGCGACTGCGGCTCGTGGCTGTTGACTACGAGTTGCTCTGGGTTATCCCAAAAGGACAAGAGTTGACGATACACATCAGTTAACTGTGACTGACCCATGATGTCGGCGAGTTTATGCAATTTTGCACCGCTATTGGGGTGCGGATGCGAACGGCGTAGGAGATGTCTCTCGATACCACTAAGAACTGCGCTCCACGTAGACGGCGGAGCAGCTTTCAACAATTGTGCAACCCCCTTTCTCAGCCACAAAGGAAAATATCGTAACTTCTTCCAGATTTGGTCTGTAGATAAATAGCGGTTGTATCCGGCAAAGAATTCGTCGCCGCCATCGCCCGATAAACAGACCGTGACGTGCTCGCGCGCCATTTTCGACACCAGGTAGGTGGGGATCTGGGAGGGATCGGCGAAAGGTTCGTCATACATGGATGGCAACAGGGGAATAACATCCAATGCGTCCTGTGCACTGACGTAAAGCTCGGTATGGTCTGTTCCTAAGTGCACCGCCACTCGTTTCGCGAACTCGGCTTCGTTGTAGTCGCGTTCATGAAATCCGATGGTGAAGGTTCTTATTGGACGGTCGCTGACGTCCTGCATGATTGCTGCGACCAGAGAGGAATCGATCCCGCCGGAAAGGAACGCACCGATGGGCACATCCGAGACAATCTGTCTTCGCACACTTTGGTGAAGTAGGTCATCCAAGGTATCTATGGCTTCAGTTGCACTGGTCAACGGGTTCGAAAGCCCGTCGCATGCAATTTGATAGAGGTCCCAATAGCGTTTCGGTGAAACCGTGTGGAGGCGGTCTTCGGATGGAGTTGGGGAAAATGCGCCCGCATCCCCCAGTTTATCGAGCGACAGTGAAAGTACACATGCGGGTGGAAGCTTATATACGCCGCTGTATATGGAGAACGGTGTTGGTACGTAGCCATACCGCATAAGGAGTGCAACGGCGTCTCGGTCAATTTCACCATGCCAATGTGGCGAGGGTCTCATGGCTTTCAGTTCAGATCCGAAGACAAAGCTATTGCGCAACCAACCGTAATACAGGGGTTTTTCGCCTAAGCGGTCACGGGCCAAGTGCAAGATTCGGTCCTGGCGATCCCATAGAGCGAAGGCGAACATCCCGGCGAAGCGGCGGAGGGATTCCTCAATACCCCACTCCTCAAATGCGGCAAGCATGACTTCTGTGTCTGAGTGACCCCGAAACTGATGACCAAGCTTTTCTAGTTGGGCCGAGAGATCGGTGAAGTTGTATATCTCACCATTAAATGCGATGACGTAGCGTCGACTGGCCGAGGTCATCGGCTGATGTCCGTTGGGTGAGAGATCAATTATCGCCAAGCGACGATGACCTAGGGCTATCCCAACATCGAGGTCCATCCACTCTCCAGAGCTGTCGGGACCGCGATGGATGAGGTGGTCACGCATCCTGCAGATGGTCTGCCGCGCCTCGTCAGGCGAGGACCAGGTACTAGATACGATGCCAACAATACCGCACATTCAATGTGATTCTCTAACGGCCACGGAATCCATCGACGACGGCGGACTCTCGGCTAAACATGACGCATATAGGCTCGACAACTTTCTTCCGATAATTGGGTAAGCATATTTCTTCTCTACTAGATTCCGTCCAGCTTTGCCTAACTCGCGGCGTTTTTCAGGGTTCGCAAACAGGTGTCGAATCGATGTGATGTACTCATCCAGAGTCGAAGCAAATACGACATCCTTGCCGTCAGTAACATCTATTCCTTCGCAGGCAATTGGATCAGCGACTATTGCCTTGCCCATCGCTAAGGCGTCCAGGATCTTCAGCTTCGT
>JACZXA010000040.1 GCA_022571865.1 Pseudomonadota bacterium | reverse complement strand
TTCATTTAGACGTCCGAAATTGCCAGCTTCGGAGCGCTATTCTACCACTTCCTGGCAATATCTACTCGACTTTATTCGTCTTTTCTTCAATACATTCAATAACTTGTGAATAATTCAGGGCCGACTAGCTACGATCATCTTCCTTCAATACGACAAGATCATCGACGACATTCTGAAGTTTCGCCCTTTCTTGCTCATCGATGTCATGCGCTTCGAGCTTTTTCCAGGTCATCAAAGCCTGGGCGTAATCCTGCAACCGTACCTCCAAGACGAACATGGACAGCAAGGCTGTCGCAAACTGCTTTTTTGGTAAATAGTTAGCTCGGGATTCGTGGGCTATTCCACGTCGCAAAGCGTTGAGTTGCTGACGCTCACTGCCCCAACGCAGGTAATAGCTGAATCTGGCGAGATTGAGATAAGCGTCTTCATAAAGATTTTGGACGTCTAGTGTGACGAGTGCCGCATCCGCACCCTCTCGATCGTCGCTGCTGATGGACTTGTTCAACCTTTTTATCGCACGAATAAACGAACGGCCGGCTCCCCCGTGAGGGCCGCTAAGTGAAAATTTGATTTTAGAGTTGCTTCCGGCGTCGATGGGTACGCCGTCCATCAATGCTGGTTCAAACGTCCACCTTGTTACGGCCTTGAGGGCAGACCGTTCGAAAGCTTCGCTTCCCGTCGAGTCTGTTACGACCACCTCGTAGGGTTTACCTTCAGGATCGATCATGAAGTGGAGCTGGACCCATCCTTCCTTGCCTAATCGTTGCTCCCTACTTGGGTATCTCGGTGCTTTGAGTTCCTTTGGTTTCGGACCAATGAATAATTCCACCGAGGTTTGAGTTGATTCGGCTTGATCGTTCAAATGAGCATCTTCGTCGCCTGCGCCTAGAGCAAGTATTAGCCCGAGTATATTAATGGCGTTCAACATACTGTCAGCCGCCTGGCTTTTGAGTTCTTCAGCACGGTTGTCTATCGTTTCCCGACTCTCTACCCAGAAATGATTCTACGAATTTTCGCTGGATCAAGGTAGATCGACGTTGTCCCGTGACGTCAATTAGCCCATGTTTTTTTGGATTTCACCCATTAAAAGGCGGCACCCGTACCCCGGGTACTAATCGGTTTCACTTTCCGCGGAAAGTCAGCTACTGCGCGGAGGATAACCCACTGACATCAGGTTGGTTTTAGCGTACTCGAAAATCGTTCTGTCCCGAGGCGTCCTCACCTCTCATCAGAAACAGAGTCCGCTTGTCGTCGATGGGACTTTTACCAAGATCGCGTCGGTACACGGACGTCGTGGGCATGTAACGAAGTGTCATACCGCGACGCGGTCGGTCGGACGTGTTCGCTTCCGAGCCGTGCATCAGATACACATCGTGTAACGAGATCTGACCCGACTCCAGTATGAGGTCAACCGCCCGGGATTCGTCGACGTGTTTTGAGTCCAGTTCAAGAGGCAGCGCAATATCCTTTGCGTCGTTGAAATGATGTTCGCAAAGCTTCCTGTGTTTGTGGGTACCGGGAATAAAACGCAAACACCCGTTCTCGCGGGTCGCGTCATCGAGGGCAATCCACACGGAGCACGTGGCGAGGGGTCGAATTGGCCAGTATTCGCCATCCTGGTGCCAGGGCGTACGCGTGCCAGTGCGGGCGGGTTTCGCAAACAGGCTCGAGTTCCACAGCGCGATGTCGGGACCGATCAGTTGTTCCACCATATCCAGGATGTCGGGGTTTCTGGCGTAGTTTAGAAATCGGAAATCATGCAGCAGCAGGGCACCGCAGTAATCGGAATATTGGGGATAATCTGCTACCAGACGGGCGTGGTCTGCCTTGATGGCATCGATGGTCTTGCTCGGTAGTCGAAAGTCCGGTACCAGGTACCCGTCTTTGTGGTATCGATCGATTTGCGCGTGGCTGAGCATCGGTTTTCCGGATGTGAACAGGCGGCTGAACAGTGGAGCATACTTCGCACCGCCTGTCTTTCAAACGCCTTGAACCGGGCAATCGAATTCGGCAAGGTGATATCGTCATAGCCAACCGAATTGCCACGATGCCAATACACACCACGGAAACTACCGAGCATACCGTCACCACAAACGGCCATACCACCCACTACCTGGCGGCAGGGTCGGACAATGGAGTGTTGATTATCTTCGTCCATGGCTGGCCCGAGCTTTCGATCAGCTGGCGCCATCAGCTGCCTGCGTTGGCGGGTGTAGGTTTTCGTGCGATTGCGCCGGACTGCCGAGGTTACGGCGGCTCTTCCGTATACCAACGGCATGAGGACTACGCTCAGGAGCAAGTCGTGGCAGACATGATCGGCCTGTTGGATGCCTTAGGTTGCGACAAGGCCATCTGGGTCGGCCATGACTGGGGATGCCCCGTGGTATGGAACATTGCCAGCCATCATCCAGAGCGCTGTCATGGCGTGGCCAACCTATGTGTGCCTTATGCCACGCTCGAGCGTGGGTTGGATGCCTGTGTGGCGCTCGTGAATCGCGATATTTATCCAAAGGAGAAGTTTCCGGTGGGGCAGTGGGATTATCAGCTTTTCTATCAGGAGAACTTCGAGAAAGCCACACGCACCTTTGACGCCAACCCCTATAACATCGTGAAGTTGTTATTCCGCAAAGGCGACCCTGCGGGATTTGGAAAGCCAGCGGGTACCGCACTGATCTGCCAGCAGGGTGGTTGGTTCGGGGATGCACAGGCAGCCCCGGACATACCGCGAGACGAGGAAGTCGTGACCGAGGCTGATCTGCATACTTACGCCGAGGCGCTTACCCGTAATGGTTTTTTTGGTCCGGATTCGTTCTATATGAACCATGAAGCCAACGAGGTTTATGCTGACAAGTTTGTGAACGATGGCTGCCTGGAAATGCCTGTTCTTTTCCTTGCCGCCCAATACGATTATGTGTGTGAGTCCATCACCTCTCGGTTGGCTGAACCCATGCGCGAGACCTGTAAGACGCTCGATGAGGTAGTGGTCAACTCCGGCCATTGGATGGCGCAAGAACGGCCTGCCGATGTGAATTTTGCTTTGATCCGCTGGTTGGCGAACAGGTTCCCTCATCTGTGTCCCAAGTGAGCGGAGCTGTCCGCCATCGACTCAGAACATGTTTGAACACAATGGCCTGTAGCGAGTCGAAAACAGAGCATCGATGGCAGGTAAACGCGTTTCATCCCTAACCTGCGCACGACCGATGCGGTGTAGCTGGCTCAACGGTGTGTGCCCGATCAGCAACGAGGCGAATCCATTGATGCTGATGTCGAAATCGACGCGCGCACCGTCGTCGGAAATCCGCTCGACATCGGTATCCTCCCCCGTGGTTGCCAGTCGAAAAGTGCCCACGTTCCAAGGGCAGATTTTGTCTCGTGCTATCCGCAGAGTGACTTCACCAGGAAAGTCGTAACCGCGCGCCGCGAGAGCCGTCTCCACATCATTGACCCGAAGCCAGATCGCATCGCCCGTGCGCCGGTGCAATCTCCGGGGTTCCAGGAGCATGTCTGGCGCCGGATCGTCTTCCGGCGCGCGCCACCACTTTATTTTGGTGGCAAGATCGTGGCCGGCCAGATACTCCCAGATACCTCGATACCCATCGATATGGTTCCAGGCGATGTCGCTCACGCCGATGATCTGGCCGTCGTCGGAGCCGACGTTGTCGCTCCACTTAGCCTGATAAAGCGCATAGGCGCAGGCGTTGTCCTCGGCGTCGAAATATACGGCGGCGTTGATGTTTTGATCCTCGCTGCGGCGAAACATGATGTCCCACAAGACGCCGGCCCGATGCAACAGGAGTGTACGGTCGTTGCAATAGGTTCGATAAATATCCTTGCACAGCGGTAGTGCATCGTCTTTTTCCAGCAGCCGCACATAGCCACCCGCCGGTTCGCCAAACTGAAATTGGACGTACCGGGGCTCTATTTCGTAGTCGATCATCGTAGACGCCAACCCGTAACCGAAGCGTTGGTATATTGCCCCCATTGAAGCCCACAGGATCGAAACCGGCACCCCGTTGTCTCGGGCCCTGTGCATGAGCCCGGTTATCAGCGCGCGCACCGCCCCCTTTCGGCGATAGCCGGGATCGGTTGCGACCGCCGTAACCCCGTCTGCCTTACAAGCCATGCCGTTAAATCGCATTTTGAAAGGGAACCCGCCGGAACTGGCGACCACCTTGGTGCCATCGAATGCGGCGAGGGACCATTCGGGCATGAGTGTTACCGGCTCTTGAGGCGCGTCGGGTGCATCGTTTTGTGCAAACGCGTATTTTGCGAGCGCCTGAAATGCAGTCATTTCCTCGGCCGTGACCGGCCGAATTTCGAAATTTGAAGACGTCATCGCTACTCCTACCGCCAAGTATTTTTGAAGATCACAAAAAGGGCGTTATCTTCCAATCGCCCCGTCGCTTATGCAACCCCTGGAAGGGTGCTGCCCATCTGTTGACATCCGCACGCGACCCCAGCCTTAATTCAGATCCAGATTTCTGGTGCTTCACATGAAAACAACCCTGCGCGTTTTTGCTTTTATCCTGATTGTCTTACCGGCAACCGCAATTGCCGAACCGGCAAGTCGTTGGGAGGCTGCCATTGCCAAGTTCGAATCGCGTGACGTGCGGGTGCCGCCCGCACCGGGACAGATTCTGTTCGTCGGTAGTTCAAGTGTGAGGTTCTGGTTGACGTTGGAACACGACATGACCGGCTTGCCGGTACTCAACCGCGGTTTCGGCGGTTCTCAGTTCAGCGACCTGATCGACTTCATACCAAGGATCGTGCTGCCTTATCGGCCGAGCGTTATCGCAGTTTACGAAGGTGACAATGACATTGCGGCGGGGAAAACGAGCGATCGGGTGGTTGCGGATTTCAATTCGTTCGTCGCCTTGGTGAAGGCAAATCTGCCGGACACTCGGGTTTGTTTCATTTCCATAAAACCCTCTCTCTTGCGCGCCGCAATGTGGCCAGAAATGAGTCTTGCCAACACACAGATCGCGGCGATCGTGGCAAACGATCCGGTGCTTTGCTACCTGGATGTTGCCAGCCCCATGCTTGATGAATCAGGCAATGCGAAACCTGAGCTGTTTGTCGAAGATGGGCTGCACATGAACGCCGACGGGTATCGGATCTGGACCGAAGTGGTCCGGGCCCAAGTTGAAGCCTTGTATCGCGAGCGAAGTATCCCCTAGTCAACAGCAGGGCAGTTACGCGCAAAAAAAGTTTCTGCACGAAGTTCACTGGTGTCGACCACACCAACGTGACGGTACTTCGCAAAAAGGATGTCCTCATCGACCGCCTGATAGAGACCGGGGTTTTGCCGATATTGATCGCATAGAGCAATTAATCGTTTGCGGACGTGAGGCAACAGCAGGCGGTCGTAGTGGTTGGCGTTTATCGCTTCGTCCCAGAACGCATTGACGTGATCGGACCACATGAAGTTTCGTTGTTTGACCGGCTTCCCGTCCATCCAGCGAAAAATCGCCCGCTTGCCTGCGACAATGTCATCGTGAAACAGGCCCCGGTAAAAAAGATAACCCTCGTAGTTGGCGACTAGATCGGCGTTGGAATAAACGCCGGTGGTGAGTTGCCCGAACAAATATTTTTCGGTAATGATGGAGCGTCTGGCCGCGCGAACCTCGTCACCATGGCGTAGATAGCGAGCGTAAAACTTTCGCCCCTGGGAAAAGAAGTGGCCGATCTTGTCGGTTCCGACGTACGCGCCGTTCACCTTGATGGTTGGGCCATATCCGAATAGCCCTGCAACACGTGTGGCGTACAGAGGCAAACCCTGATAGATGGACTCCTTTCTGGAATTAGGCAATTTCTCTACTGCATCCGAAGAGATTGCCCACCGTTCCAGTTTATCTACCCAGTGCAGTCCGCCGAGCGTGTGATAGACGGCCACGACAAATCCCCATTCGTCTTCGCCCTTGGTCCACGACGCCGACACCTCATCCAGAGCGATGTTGACCTGATCATCGAGTACGGACGTACTGTCAGAAATGGTTACATGGCGGTTGGTGTAGGGGTCGGTTTCGTAACCGTGCGCAAGGGTGGTCAGCATCAAGCTGGTGAACAGAACAGTGGCGCGTCGAAGCCTCACCCTCCAATAACTTCCGGGGACGATCACGTCTGAATGTAGTGATCCGGTTCCAGGTCGTGGTTCACTTCCCAGAACTCCTGCAGGCTGAATGGGGAGTTGTTCACCACGCGGCCCTGACTGTTCTTGTACCAGCTGTTCACACCGGGATGACCCCACGCCAAGGTTTCGCTGATGGCTTGTACGCGCTTGTTGTATTCATCGTTGACTTCTTCGCGAACTTCCATCGAACGCAGTTGTTTGCCGATGAGGTGGACGAGACACTGCATCACGTAGTGCACCTGGCACTCTACTTGATAGATGATGCTACCCCCGTGGACTATGTTGGTATTGGGTCCGTACAGGCAGAACAGATTGGGATAATCCGGCACGGTGCTGCCCTGGAACGCTCGAGGATAATCCCCCCAACGCTCCGCAAGGCTCGTCCCGGAAAGACCAATAACTTCCATAGGCCACAGGAACAGGTTTGATTTGAATCCGGTGGCAACAATGATTGCGTCGACTTCGTGTAACGTGCCGTCGACTGTTGCTATTCCTTTTGGGGTAATGCGGGCAATACCATCGGTAACCAACTCGACGTTTTTCCTTGCAAGCGTCGGGTACCAGTTGTTGTCCACCACCAGTCGTTTTCCGAAAACCGGGAAATCCGGTATGCACTTTGGTGCGAGGCTCCGACGGTCCCCCAATTGATCGTGTATGTATGCGGTGAGTGCCACCCGCAGGCCGTCGTTCAATTCGTTCAACGCCCGTTCCGGATGGGGCCATTCGGGGTCGGCGTTCACTGCGGGCCAGGTGCGATCCCCAAAGCCGAAAATCATGCGGGCCCGATGCCACTCGGCATAGAAGGGGATGTGGTTCAACGCCCAGATCAAACCCTTTTCCACCGGGCGATAGTAGTTGGCATTTGGCGACAACCAGTGTGGCGTGCGTTGAAAAACGCTGACTTTCTCGGCGATTTCGGCAGTTTTCGGTAACAGCTGTACGGCACTGCATCCAACGCCGATTACGGCTACACGCTTATCTTTCAAATCTACCTCATGGCGCCAGCGAGCGGAGTGAAACAGGGGACCTTCAAATGTGTCGAGACCTTCGATATCAGGCAGGTTCGGCCGGCTGAGTTGCCCAACGGCGCTTATCAGAACATTCGCCGTCATGGTTTTCTTGGCACCGTCGCTCGTTTTCACCTCGACGTTCCACATCGCGGTGGCGGTGTCAAAGGTCATGCGGACAACCTCGGTTTGCAAGACTAAGGAGTCGCGGATACCGAATTTGTCGGCGCAGTTTTCAAAGTAGGCAAAAAGCTCATCGCGCTTGGAAAAGTAGCCCGACCAGTTGGGGTTGCGCTCGAAGGAATAGGAATAGAAATGATTAGGTGTATCGACGCCGCAATCCGGATAGGTGTTTTCGTACCAGGTACCGCCGACCGCTGCATTTTTATCGATAATCGTAAATGGAATGCCGGCGTCTTTGAGTTTTGCCGCGATACAGATGCCTGACATTCCGGCACCGACGACGATTACGTTGAAATTTTCCACCCGCTCGCCTGCCAGATGCTCCTGCAGGGGCTTCAGCCATTGTTCGTCGCGATTGGTGAAGCCCGTCTCTTCCATCAGCATGGCCGTGTAATCTTCAGGCACCGGCTCGGCGGTGGAAAACGACATCATTTCTGCCATTTTCTGCAGCGTGGGTGGTGGGGGCAACTCCGGTTGCTCGTCCCGAAGTCGAGACAGGAGATCAAAAGCAGCCGTCCGGATCTCTTCGGCGATTTCCTCACTGTAATCTCCCGAATCGTCGGGGAACAGGCTGCCTTCGGGTGCCACGATAGGCCCGGGTACGTAGCGCTGCGTCATCCAGTGTTCATCGCCGGTCAATTGCACCATGACCATCAGCAGCGTCGGCAAATTGGCGTCGGCGAGCGCTTCGCGCAGATCGTTATCGGTTCCCGGTATGTCGACGAGTGGCATGCATTTCCCCTCTCTGGGCATAAGAAAACATTGTAAGTGCGGCGGTGGGAAACGCCGACCCGGGAGTCAGCATACACACCCGGGTCAGCCTACCTTATTTACTACTTCATGCGGCTCAAGGGTATGTTGAATTTCCCCGCAGGGGTTTCAACCGTGATGGTGAACGAATCGTCTTTCCGCGTGTAGGTCAAGCTGCTCATGCCGCCCTCTTCGGTGGCTTTGAAGCTGACCGTATTCTCTTCGAGGCTTGCCAGGATCATTTTTTGCGGGTTGGGCGTGCGCGGTGAAAAACCTGGATTCCACTGTTGGATTCTCAACACCAGCGTGTCTTGTTCTTCTTCGATGATGATGAGTTCCACCATGCTTGTTGTGCCGCCGCCGGTCGCACGGACCAACGAAGCGATGGAGCCATCAACCGGATGGATCCAGTTTTCCTCGAGCGTTGTTTCTTCTCCCATCGCGCCTGACCATGAACCGGTCATCCAGGCGAGATCGGCAACCGTTGGTTTCATGTGTTCATCGGCAAAGGCATTTGCAACCGCGACCGCACAGATGAGAACAAAGACAGACGACAGTGACCTTGGCATTAGCAATTCCTCCGAATGGTGGGCGCGTACTCTACCTTGAATTCGACTTGTCTCCCAGGGTCAGGGTAAAGGGCATCTGGGAAAGCATCTGGGGTCAGGGGAAAGCATCTGGGGTCAGGGTAAAGTGCCAGAGTAAAATACTCTGGCACTTTACCCTGACCCCTTTTGACCCCTTTTTCTGCCTCATCGCGTGTATGCTGTTCGTCTCAAGGGGGATAAAAGGTAGGGCGTATGAAGCTGGGATTGGGCGTCGGCCCGCTCGGGGCACCGGGCGGCGCAAAGATCGTCGAACTTGCACAGGAAGCGGAAACGCTGGGCTACGACACCATCTGGTGTCCTGAAATATACGGGGCGGATTGTTTCACACCGCTTGCCTGGATCGGCGCTCACACGACCCGCATCAATCTCGGCACTTCGATCATGCAGATTTCTGCCCGTACCCCGACGAGCGCCGCGATGCAGGCCGCGACCCTGGACTATCTCTCGAACGGTCGCTTAATCTTAGGGATTGGGGTATCCGGCCCGCAGGTGGTCGAAGGGTGGTACGGTCAGCCGTATCCGAAGCCGCTGGCGCGTACGCGGGAGTGGATGGAGATCTTTCGTAAGGTCGTCGCGAGGCAGGAACCGGTTGCGTTTGAGGGTGAACACTACCAGCTGCCCTATCCCGGAGGCACGGGGCTTGGCAAGCCGCTCAAACTCATTCTGCATCCGGTGCGGGAACACATTCCCGTCTATCTGGGTGCGGAAGGGCCAAAGAACGTGGCGCTCGGCATAGAGTTATGTGACGGTTGGATTCCGATGTTTCTGTCACCCTACCGCATGATGGATCAATACCAGGATGCCATGGAACGGCGCCCGCCGAACTTTGAAATCGCCGCAACCGTGCCGGTGATCATCGACGATGACCTGGACAGGGCACTGGGGCAGATCAAGCAGAACGTAGGCTTCTACGTGGGTGGCATGGGCGCAAAATCCTTCAATGTACACAAAGATCACGTCAGCCGAATGGGCTTCGAGGCGGAGGCCAACAAGATTCAGGATCTTTTCATGTCGGGCCATCGTGACGAAGCGATCGCCGCGGTCCCGGACGCGCTGGCCGATGAGATTTCACTTTGCGGTTCGAAAGACCGGATTCGCGACCGGCTTGACGCCTGGAAGGAGAGCCCTGTGACCATGTTGAATGTCGGCTCCGCCAATGCCGACACGCTGCGCTTCCTCGCCGAGGAGTTGTTGTAATACTTCTCTTTGTTTAAGACCGATTGGAGACAGCTGATGGCTTATGCACCGGATGAGCGACCGTATTACGACGCGGACAGCCATATCATGGAGTTACCCGACTTCCTGACCGCGTACGCGGACCCGAACATACGCGACGAAATTCCACAGGTGAGTTACAGCGCCTCGATCGTCACCGATGAGGAAGTCGCCGAGATCATGGCCCAGGGTGGCAGGCACTCGCCTGAACATGTGCAGGCGCAGATCGATCTGGGTGACAAGCTCATCGAGAGTTCGAAAGAGATCCAGGCGCTGGGGGCGTTTACCTCTTCCGATCGGTCTACCGCCCTGGATTTGCTGGGCTTCAAAAAGCAACTCGTGTTCGCCACTCACAGTGTCGCGTTTCCCTTTCACCCCAGCTCGAAAAAACCTTCCGATCTTCGTTATGGCGCAACCCGGGCACACAATCGTCACATGGCGGAATTTTGTGCCGATGACGACCGATTGATGGGTGTTGGTATCGTTCCACTGGATGACCCTGAATGTGCCATCGAAGAACTCGAATGGGCGTTGAACCATGGTCTCGAATCGATCTGGGTTCCGCATCGAGCGCCAATTGACAGATCCCCGGGTCATGAGGATTTCGAAGGATTCTGGGCGCGCCTTGCGGAAGCCGGCGCACCATTCCTGTTGCACGTCGGAGGTTCTCCATTGCAGGTATCGAAGGCCTGGAGCAACAATGGTCGCGGCCCGGTGAAAGACTGGATGGGCGGTGGTGAAAACGTCCGAACCAAGGATGCCACCGTCATGCATCAGCCTCCGGAGATGTTTCTCAGCATGTTGGTGATGGATGGCGTGCTGGATCGTCACCCCAAACTCAGAGGCGCGGCGGTAGAACTCGGTGCCGGATGGGTGCCGGAATTGCTGAGACGCCTCGACTGGGTGGCACGGATATACGGGCGGGTCGATGAATCCGTGCGGTTTGAGCGCAAGCCGTCCGAGATGATTACCGAGCAGATGGGTTTCACGCCTTTTGCTCACGAAGACGTCGGCAATCTCGTGGCTCAGTCGAATTCGGATCTTTATCTATTTTCCAGCGATTACCCGCATATCGAAGGCACCCGAGATCCGATTGAACGTTTTGAACGGTCGCTCAAGGAAGTGGACGAACACGTGAAGACCCACTTCTACAGCGAAAATTTCCTGAAACTATGGCCGGAAGCCCGAATTGCTTGAGTCCTGCTACCATGTTCCGTCAACAGGGGATGACGTCAACCATTATTCTGCGACTTTGGAGATCCACGATGATTCATAACAGGACAGTTAAGCTTCTCGTTTCGACTCTCAGCCTTCTTATCTTGAGTGGCGTGGCACAAGCCGATATTAAACGAACGTCCTCAGGTAAGCCTGACCTGACGGGATCGTACGACGCGGGAACGCTCACGCCGATGAATCGCCCGGTAGCCTTTGGCGATAAGCAGTTCATGACCCGGGAGGAGGCGGACGCAATGCTCGCAGCTTCCCCCCTGGCGGCTCTGGAACTCGCAAGTGAAGACAGCGATCCGAATCGTGGGGCACCGAAAAAAGGTGGTGATGGTAATCAAGCCTTTGGTGCCGGTGGTGTGGGGGGATACAACGCTTTCTGGATCGACCCTGGCAGTGACGTGTTCGTGATCGATGGCAAGATCCGCACATCGATCGTTTACGATCCGCCAAACGGTCGACAGCCACCGATGACGATCAAAGCCCAGATGAAGATGGCGGATAACTTCAGTTCTTTCATTCATCACAACGATGGCACCGCCTCCTGGCTTGCCAACGATGGGCCAGGTCCGTTTGATGGTCCTGAAAGTCTGGCACTCGCCGAACGCTGCCTGCTCGGTTTCAGCGGCGGACCCCCTCAGGTTCCCAGCCTCTACAACAACTTCACGAAAATCACCCAGACCGAGGATCATGTCGTGATCCTCATCGAGATGGTGCACGACGCGCGCATCATCCGGCTCAATTCCGAACATGGACCGTCGAGCGAGCGGAAGTGGCTTGGGGATTCCATCGGTCATTGGGACGGCGACACGCTGGTTGTCGATACCATCAACTTTCGCGACACGACGGGCCTTGCCGGTGCCGATGAGAACCTGCATTTAACCGAACGATTTACGATGCAGGAAGATGGCAACGTGATTTACAACTTCACGGTGGACGATCCGACGGCGTGGACGGCACCCTGGAGTGGGGAATATATCTGGAAGGGCGGCGACGACAAGGTCTACGAGTATGCCTGCCATGAGGGTAACTATGCGATGGGGAATATTCTGCGTGGTGCGAGGCTGCTGGAAAAAGAATTCATCCAAGAGAGCGGTAGCGAATAACTGAGCAGAGGTTCCCTAAAGTGACGTTGCAGTTGTTGCGCTGTATACAACCTAATGTGGTTGTCTGTTCTCTGTGATTAGCAGGGTCAGGGTGGTATCAGGTTAATGCAGGCCTATATCATCCGCCGTCTGCTTGCCCTCCTCCCGACGCTCATCCTGGTGAGTTTGATCGTTTTTTTCTGTCAGCGGCTCATTCCAGGGGACGTGATCGATCTGATGCTCTCCCAGAACGATCTCGCAACGGACCAGGACCGTGCGGTCATCGAGGCGGCTCTCGGTTTCGATCAACCCATGTACATTCAATATTTCAGTTGGATAGGTGATGTGGTCCAGGGGGATTTGGGTGATTCGCTCTGGCAGAACACACCGGTAACGCAACAGCTCGCCGAGACGATGCCCATCACCTTCGAGCTTGGTTTGCTGGCACTCATCGTTGCGCTAACCGTCGCAATTCCGATTGGCATCTATTCGGCTGTTCGCCAGGACACTGCCGGTGACTATATTGCCCGCTCGTTTTCGCTCCTGATGCTGGCCATACCAGGTTTCTGGCTTGGTACGCTGGTCATGGTTTTCCCGTCGGTCTGGTGGCGTTGGTCGCCGGAACTCGAGTACGTGCCTTTTTTCGAGGACCCGCTACAGAATCTTTCACTCATGATCGTCCCCGCCATATTGCTCGGATTGTCCATGTCCGCGGTGACGATGCGTATGACCCGCACCATGATGCTCGAGGTCATGCGTCAGGATTACGTCCGCACGGCTCGGGCCAAGGGCTTGAGCGAGGTGGCGGTGATACTGAGACACGCGTTACGTAACGGGTTGATTCCCGTTGTGACGCTCATCGGGCTGCAGGTGCCGTTGCTCATAGGCGGTGCGGTGATCATGGAGCGGATCTTCGTCGTACCAGGGATGGGATTGTTGTTGCTGGAGGCGATTTCTCAACGGGACTATCCCGTTGTTTCCGGTGTGTTTGTGGTCGTCGGTTTCGGCGTGTTGTTGATCAATCTCGCCGTCGATCTCAGTTACGGGTGGCTCGATCCGAAGGTGCGTCACCAATGAGTGAAGTAACCCTGCCATTGGTAGAAGTGAGCGTGCGGGAGCGCCCGGCGTTCATTGCCTTTACTTTGCGATTGATTCGAGAGAAGCCGCTTGGTGCCTTCGGTGGCGCTATATTTGTGCTGTTTCTGTTCTTTGGTTTGTTTGCCGATTTTTTAATCCCGTACGGCGTCAATGAAACCAATCTGAGGGTCAGGTTGGAAGGGCCATCGGCGGATCACCTGTTTGGTACCGATCATCTCGGCCGGGATGTGTTATCCCGTGTTTTGATCGGCGCCCAGCTGTCGATGACCATCGGCTTTATCGCAGCGGGTCTGGCAACCATTATCTCCATCGTTCTCGGTGTCCTCTCCGGCTATTTTGGCGGCAAGGTCGACATGCTCATTCAACGGTTTGTCGATGCCTGGATGTGTTTTCCGGATCTGTTGTTTCTCATGGTGGTGATCTCGATCATCGGCGCGGGTGTTCCCCAGATTGTGATGGCGCTGAGTTTGATTTATGGCATCGCCGGTTCGCGGATCGTGCGTGGATCGGTGATATCGGTACGGGAAAACATGCATACCCACGCGGCGCGATGCATGGGTGCAAAAACCATGCATATTCTGGTGAGACACATTCTCCCGAACATCATGCCGGTTGTGATCGTGCTGTTCACCACTCGGGTAGGTGCCGCGATATTGACGGAGGCGGGTTTGTCTTTTCTGGGTCTGGGTGTCCCGCCGCCAACCCCAACTTGGGGTGGCATGTTGAGTGGTACGGGCCGAACGTATATGTATATGGGCCCGTGGTTGGCGTTGGCGCCCGGGTTGTGTCTGACGATCGTGGTTTATGCGATCAACGTGTATGGGGACGCCTTGCGTGACCTGCTTGATCCTCGAATGCGGGGTAGCCGATGAGGACATCGAAGATGGTGATGAGGACATCGAAGATGGTGATGAGGACATCCAAGATGCCGATGAAGTTTGCGATGTTGGCAATCCTGGGTCTGGTCAGCATTGCAGCGGTGGGTGATGAGCCAACAGGAGAAGAGCCTCAATATGGTGGTTCGCTCAATGTCGGCACGGTGGTGGTAACGTTGGCACCCTTGTCGTGGGATCCCGTCGATTGGTCGTGGAAGATCAATCATGACACCGGCATGGTTCGCGAGCAGCTTTTCGCGGCGGATCTCGATAAGAGCGTTCGCAAAGGCGGCAAATACCGGTTTATCTCCGAAGCTTATTTGCCGCCAGCGTCGCTTCGCGGTGAACTCGCCGAATCCTGGGAGTGGGAAACGCCACTCACTCTGGTCATACATCTTCGCCACGGGGTGATGTTCCCTGACAAACCCGGGGTCATGAAAGAGCGAGAGTTCGTTGCCGATGACGTGCTTTATACCTTCGATCTGGTTAGTAACAGTCCTAAAAAAATTCCTACCTATTTCGATCACATCGATCGACTCGAAGCGAGGGACGATCACACGATCGTATTTCATTTCAACGAATATAATGCCGAATGGGCGTACCGGTTCGGTTACGGATTTCACTCGGGTATCAGCCCACGGGAAACGGCGGATATCGACCGCAAGGACTGGAGAAACGTGGTGGGGTCGGGTCCTTTTGCGTTGACACGATATGTTCGCAACAATTCTCAGCGATACACTAAAAATCCAGACTACTGGGACACCGAGCGAATTGGCGACAAACGTTATCCCATTCCGTTCATCGATGACATGACCTATCGCATCATCAAGGACGAAGCTACCTGGCTGACAGCGCTGCGCACGGGCAAGCTGGATATTCTCGAATCGATCCGATTTATTGCGGTGGACCACTTGAAGAAAACCACGCCCGAGCTGAAGTGGAATCGGAGGTTGGCCACGGCCGGTACTTTCATGGTGCTCAGAGTCGATCGGCCACCTTTTGACGATGTGCGCGTGCGGCGCGCCATAAACCTCGCCGTGAACCATGAGGAAATCGTGGAGCTATTCTACGACGGGCATGCGGAGTTGATGGCCTACCCGCAGCACCCGGGCTACGGGGAGTATTTTCAGCCACTCGAAGAAATGCGGGCATCGGTGCAGGAGCTGTTCTCATACAATCCCGAGAAAGCGCGTCGTTTACTCGCTGAAGCCGGCTATCCCGAAGGATTCGAATTCAACGTCCAGGTATGCTCGTGCAGCCCAACGCAGATGGACATCCTCCCGCTGATCAAAGACTACCTGAGTCGCGTGGGTATCACCTTCGAGATCGAGCCTATGGAGTATGCGGCGTTTTTGTCAGTCATGACCACCCGCACACACTCGGCGGGATACATGATGGCGAGTGGTCACACCAATCCAACAACCACGTTGCGTAAAAGCTTCAAGTCCCGGCAGACGTGGAACCCGTCACAATACTCCGACCCCGACGTCGACCGGCGTATCGCCGAGTACCACAGATTACGTGATGAGACTGAACGCATTCGAATGATTCGCGAACTGACCGTCGATATGCTGGATGCGGCGCCCTACCTCTGGTTACCGACCCAGTATGTTTATACTGCCTGGTGGCCGTGGGTGAAAAACTACGGTGGCGAGTTGCGCGCGGGTGCGGTACGACCCGGACCCATCTATGCGCGACTCTGGATCGATCAGGAACTGAAGCGGGAGCTGGGATTCTAGTGCTCCAACAATCCGTAGGGCGCTCGTTGCAGTGCTTGAATAGGACTATGGCCATTCCCTGCACACTGCGCCTTGCCGTGCAACACTACGGGAACGCTGAATCCATCAATAACAGATCGTTGGAGCACTGCTAGTGGGGAAACGACTGCTCGAAGTCGAAGATTTGTCCGTTACCTTTCGAACGGATCGGGGCATCGTGCGGGCTGTGGACTCCGTTTCGCTGCACGTCGATGAGGGTGAGACGTTGGCCATCGTCGGTGAGAGCGGTTCGGGCAAGAGCGTCACCGCGTTATCGATCTTGGGTTTGATTGGCGATGCTGATTCAGGTCGGATCGAGCGAGGTCGAATCAGTTTCGAAGGACAGGATCTGATTCAGCAGAACGATGCGGTGCTGCGCCGGATTCGGGGCAATCGAATTGCGATGATCTTTCAGGAACCCATGTCCTCCTTGAATCCCGTACTCACGATCGGTAAACAGGTCGCCGAGCCGATCCGGCTGCACCAGGGTGCATCCAGGGCCGAAGCCTACGAGCAAGCGGCCGAGTTGCTGAAAAAGGTGGCGATTCCCGACGCGGCCGAACGACTCAACGACTTTCCTCATCAATTCTCCGGTGGCATGCGCCAGCGCGTGATGATTGCGATGGCGCTCGCCTGCCGGCCAAAGCTCATCATTGCGGACGAACCCACAACGGCGCTCGATGTAACGGTGCAGGCACAGATTCTTTCGCTCTTGAAGGAGCTGACTCGTGAGGCGAATTCGGCTCTCATTCTAATCACCCATGATCTCGGGGTTGTTGCACGTTATGCCGATCGAGTGACGGTGATGTATGCCGGTCGTATCGTCGAAACTGCTTCGGCTCGGGAGCTCTATGCGAACCCCAGACATCCGTACACACAGGGGTTGATGGAATCGATTCCAGGCTTAGCCACCGAGGTAGGTGCTCGGTTGATTACCATCGAGGGGCAACCACCTGACCTTGCGAACCTGCCGCGGGGATGCGCGTTTTCGCCTCGCTGTAAATATTCCCAGGATGTGTGTCTACAAAAACCGCCGACGCTCGAAACGATAAGCCAGGATCACGAAAGAGCCTGTTATGGCTATGAGTGAACCAGTGATCGAAACGTCTGCACCTTTGTTGACCATAGAAGGGCTCAAAGTCCATTTTCCGGTGACCAAAGGCTTTTTCCTGCAGAAGCAGATTGGCTCGATCAAGGCGGTCGACGGTGTTTCATTCGAACTGCGGCGCGGTGAAACCTTCGGATTGGTGGGGGAGAGCGGGTGCGGCAAATCCACAACGGCGCTTGCGATTCTGCGCATGCTCACCTTGACGGCGGGCCGTATCGTTTTCGAAGGCAGTGACATTACAAACTACACCGAAGATCAGATGCGCCCGATTCGACAGCGCATGCAAATGGTCTATCAGGACCCGTATGGGTCGCTCAATCCTCGCATGCGCGTGCGCCACATCATCGGTGAACCCCTCGCGGTGCACGGCGTCAATCGCAGATCCGACCGGTACCGTAAAAGGGTGGATGAGTTGATCGATCTGGTTGGCCTGCTGCCCGACATGGCGGATCGCTACCCCCACGAATTTTCCGGAGGGCAGCGACAACGCATCGGTATTGCCCGTGCACTGGCACTTGCACCCAGTCTGCTCATCTGTGACGAGCCGGTGTCTGCGCTCGACGTTTCCATTCAGGCTCAGGTGATCAACTTGTTGACGGATCTGCAAGCGGAGCTTGGATTGACGATACTCTTCATCGCCCATGATCTGTCGATTGTTCGCCACATCAGCGATCGGGTTGGGGTGATGTACCTGGGCAGGATCGTCGAAACGGCTTCCCGAGATGAGCTGTTCGATCATCCGAAACATCCTTACACCCAGGCATTGCTGAACGCGGTCCCAGTTCCTGATCCGGAAGTGGAATCGCGCCGCGAAGAGATATTGATTCAAGGTGAGGTGCCGAGCGTGCGCAATCCTCCCGCAGGATGTCACTTCCACCCCCGCTGTCCGGTGGCTGTTCCACAGTGCCGACTGCAAGCACCCGCGTTGCTCCCCACCGCAAAGGGAGCCATGGTCTCCTGTCATCTGGTGCACTCCGGCGAGGGTGTTGCCAGGGTGCATGGGGGTGCATGGGGTCAGAGTAAAGGGTCAGAGTAACTTTAGCCGCTAAAGTTACTCTGACCCTTTACTCTGACCCCTAACTTGAAGGTAATCAGGTGCCAGGATACTTCCCTCGCTAAAGTTACTCTGACCCTTTACCCTGACCCCTGACTTGGGGGATGTGCTTTGCAATTTGACGGAAAAGTAACCATTGTCACGGGTGGTGCGAGTGGTATAGGCGCCGCGAGTGCCCGGAACTTTGCCCGGCGGGGTGCAAAAGTTGCGGTCGCGGATCTCGATATTGAGGGTGCTCGGCGGGTCGCCGATGAGATAGGCGGCATGGCCGCAGGCTGTGATGTGGGCAAAGAAGCGGCGATCAACGAACTGGTCGCCCAGGTGGAAACCCAGCTTGGACCGGTCGACATCTTCTTCAGCAACGCCGGAATCGCCAGTGGTGGCACGCCGCTCGCCACCGATCTCGAAGTGTGGCAACAACAGTGGGACGTCAATCTGATGGCTCACGTTTATGCTACCCGGGCGGTGTTACCTGGCATGCTTGAACGCGGTAGTGGCTATCTGATCAATACCGCATCCATGGCGGGTATTTTGACCACTCACGGCAATTTACCTTATGCCGTCAGTAAACATGCCGTCGTTGGCTTTGCCGAATGGATGTCGATCACTTACCACGACAAAGGCGTACACACATCGTTGTTGGCGCCGTTGGGCGTACGCACTCCGATGTTGGGCGATACCGACTCTGCCTTTGCCCGGAACGTTGCAGGACCCATCAAGGAACCGGAGGAAGTCGCCGAGATGGTGGCCCTTGCTGTTGAAGAGGAGCGATTCCTGATTCTCACCGATGAGATTGCCCAGACCTGGATGAATTTCAAGAACATCGATCTCGAACGGTGGCTCAAAGGGATGCGGCGGATGCAGGCGAACATGGAAGCGGCAAATCAGCAATAGATCATGGCTCAGTCCGAACACTTGAAGATGACGCTCGTTGGCCGCGGCGACATCGCCCGTGCTCGGCGTTCATGGTGGCAGCACAATCGTTCAGTGGGCAATGAATCTACTCACGCCATGTTGAAGTAGGGGATGTGTCTTACCGGTAGATGACCACGAGAGTACTGGAGATAGGTGGATTAGCCGCTGGATTCTGCGGGCGCTTGTATCGTCATGCGGGCGCGGATGTGGTGCGAGTGGATCATGCTGTGCCGGATGCCTGGGTGTCTGAACGAGCCCTCGATGTGTTTCTCCACGAAGGCAAACGACGCGTTGGTAGTGCAGATGCCACCCTGATTCGGCAATTGGCCGAACACGCTGACGTTTTGATTGCCGAAGGTACTCCGCAAAGTCTCGCCGCGCTTGGTTGGTACGAGCTATCGTCCCCGGCCATACGAGTTGCGATCACGCCTTTTGGCCTTACGGGTCCCTACAAGGACTGGCAGGCAACCGGCTCGGTTCTGCTCGCGATGGGTGGATATAGTTATCTCATGGGCGATCCGGATCAGGCGCCTCTGAACTTGCCCGGGCATTATGTACAGTACCAATCCGGTCAACATGCATACGTTGCTGCTTGCGCCTTGCAATACGAAGGCGAAGGCAATCAGACCGCAGACGTCAGCATGTGGGAGGTAGTGCTCAGCCTCAGTCAATTCACCACCGTGATGTGGACCTCCAACGGTCAGATTCGCCAACGCCATGGCAGCGATTTTGGCTTGTTGTATCCCATCAGCATGTTTCCCTGCGCCGATGGATGGTTTCACGTCAATGTCGTACCCGCTTTCTGGAGTGCGTTTACACATATGTTAGGCATGCCGGAGTTGGAGGTCGACTCACGATTTGCCCAGAGCTCGGATCGCGTTCTCAATCGCGATCTGTTGGAGCAGATTATTCGCGAACGCCTTGGCAGAAAAACCAGGGCTGAAATCATGCGGCTCGGAGAAGAAGCTCGAGTGCCTACAGGCATTCTGCTGGAACTACACGAAGTGCTTGCCGACGAACACCTGGCGGTTCGCGACTTCTGGCAAGACGTCGGAGGCGTTCGTTGCCCGAAACTTGCCTACCGGATTATCGATCGATGAGCCAAAAACCCCTTCGGGGCCTGCGAATAGTGGACCTGACTCACGTCTGGGCTGGACCTCTTGGTACCAGAATGCTCGGTGATCTCGGGGCCGATATCGTCAAAGTTGAAGCTCCTCTGGCGCGAGGACCGGCTTTATCGCCTCCCGGGGGCGTGGGTGTGTTTGCGGGAGGCGAACCGGGAACCGAGCCCTGGAATCGACAGTCCGTGACGATCAAGCTCAATCGAAGCAAACGTGGTATCTGCATCGATCTCAAATCGACACACGGTAAAGATACCCTGCTGGAGCTGGTTCGGGTGGCGGATGTCGTCATCGAGAACTTCAGCGCCCAGGCCATGAACAATTTGGGACTGGGTTTTGAGGTGTTGTCAGACGTTAATCCCCAGATCATTTATGTGGCCATGCCGGGTTTCGGGAGTTATGGGCCCTATAGTGGGTTGGCAGCGTTTGGACCCTCGGTGGAGCCGATGACGGGTGTAGGAGCGCTCTTGGGGTACAGTAAAGATCAGCCGCGAAACAGTGCCATGGCGTTGGTTGACGCGGTAGCGGGAGTGAGTGCCGCCGCGGCCGTGGTCACGGCGGTGAACCGGTGCAGGGAAACCGGGCGCGGAGCAAAGGTTGAGCTCTCGTTGCATGAGGCGGGGGTAAGCCTGTTCGGTGAATTTCTAGTTGATTATCAGCTGGGTGCTCAACACACACCCATTGGCAACGCGCACCCACGTTATGCACCGCATGGTATCTATCCGACACTCGGCGAAGACCAGTGGATCGCAATCGCTTGCCCGGATCAGGCTTGCTGGATAGCCCTGCGCGACGAAGCCAGGCTTTGGACCGACGTAGAACAGTTTGATGAACCATCACACAGGCTCGCTCATCGGCCAGCGCTTGATAAAAAACTGAGCGAGTGGACTCGAGAACAGAATAAACACGAGTTGCAGCAGCGACTTCAGGCGGCGGGCATACCTGCGGGAGCGGTCAACACAGCGCCCGACGTGCTCGAAGACGCCCATCTCAAGGAACGCGGTTATTGGGTTGATCAGGCGCTCAATGGCCAACCGACTGTTCGCTATCCAGGGCTTGCGATCAAACTGAACCAGAAAGAACGGTCCGTTGGCCGCCCGGCACCGAAATTCGGTGAACACAATCGAGAAGTACTGCAGGAGTGGTTGGGCTCAACAACCGCCGACGTTGATGAACTCATCGCTCAGGGGGTCCTTTTGGATCGACCGCCCGGTTAGTTAGAAATCCAATTGACTTCGCAACTTCTCTGGTCCGTTGGCCAGTACGCTCTCTGTTTTGGTATAACGTGCCATCACTAATTATTAGGTGGCTATGTTATGCAGTTTTTTCACCCCCTGTTGCTGTTTTGCATTTTTACCATCACAGTCTGTTCATCAGAAAAATCAGAATCGGTTCAGACTCGGGAAACGAGCGGTGTCCCGACCATCACAGAATCGGAAAAGCTGATCGTCTGGCTGGATGAGGAATTTTCCGAGTATCTGGATTTTAGTCCTCTTGCGAAAACACGTCTGGGCGAAAAAAGTGATTACGACAAGCTTGACGATGCCTCTGAAGCCTCGCGCATTGAGATAGTCCAGTGGCGGCGGGAAAGTGTACAGATAATGAAATCCACTTTCGACAGGGCGAGGTTGGATGAACAAGGTCAGCTCTCCTGGGATTTATGGGTCTATTTGTTGGAAGCGGATGAGGCTGGTTTGCCGTTTATCCGCCATCAGTATTTTCTGGGTCGAAATGGGCCCCATACCCGTTTACCGAACCTGCTTATCAATTTTCACAAGGTAGATACCCTGGTGGATATGCGAGCCTATATTGCTCGTCTCAACGAATCCAACCGTTACTTGCTGCAATATCTGGAACGGGCAAAGACTTCGTCGGCAGAAGGCATTCGAGGGCACTATTTTACCTATCAGGTCGCGATCAGTCAGATACAACGAGTTGTTGATGGCGCACCGTTCAATGAAAATGGTTCGTCGGCTTTGTGGACCGATATCAATACCAAAATTTCCGCTTTGCAAATCGCCGGCCAAATAACCGAACCGGAAGCCGATCAATTAGCAGCGGATGCTCGCAAGGCACTGCTCGAGAATCTCAAACCAGCCTACGATGAGATTTTGACCTGGTTGCAGACAGATCTCGCCCATGTTTCCAGCGAAGCGAAGGGCGCCGATGCATTACCGAACGGTGAAGCGTTTTATCGCTACCGCCTCGCAACAATGACCACCTTGGAATTGTCCGCCGAAGAAATTCATCAAACGGGTCTGGCAGAGGTTGCGCGGATCCAGGCAGAGATGCGAGAAGTAATCAACAGAGTTGGCTTCGAAGGCTCGTTAGCAGAATTCTTCGCTTTTATGCGCGAGGATGAACAGTTTTACTTTCCCAATACCGATGAAGGTCGAGCGGAATATCTGGCTTTGGCCAATGAATACCTGGATGCCATGCGGAAGAAGTTACCTGAGTATTTTGGCATCCTGCCGAGAGGTCGCTTAGAGGTAAGGAGGGTCGAAGCTTTCCGCGAGCAACCAGGTGCCGCGGCGCACTACATGCGCGGCACCAAGGACGGCTCGCGGCCAGGATATTTCTATGTGCACCTGGCAGACATGGGCGCAACAGCGAAATATCGGTTGGAAGATCTCGCCTATCACGAAGGTTTGCCTGGGCACCATATGCAGATCGCCATTCAACAGGAGTTGGAAAATCTACCAAGGTTCCGAACCTACCATGGTTATACCGCGTTCAGTGAGGGTTGGGGCTTGTATGCGGAATTTCTGGGTAAGGAAATGGGGTTCTATCGGGACGGTTATACTGACTTCGGTCGGTTATCGGGAGAGATATGGCGAGCTATTCGCCTGGTCGTAGATACGGGCATCCATGCGAATCAGTGGACCGAAGAGCGAGCGATAGAATATGCCTTGCAGAACTCACCTCGCCCGGAAACGGCCGTTAGATCGGAGATTCGGCGTTACTTCAATATGCCGGCGCAAGCAACGGCTTATAAAATTGGTATGCTGAAAATTCAAGAATACCGGGCTAACGCCGAAGCTGAGTTAGGTGACGAGTTCGATATTCGAGACTTCCACGATCTGGTTTTAGGTGGTGGCGCTTTGCCTTTACCGTTTCTGGAAGCGAGAGTGAAGCGGTGGATCACGAAGGTAAAGAAGCGTGACAATGCTATCCAGTAACGCAACTAATAGCTCGCGAATGTTGCAACACCGATCACGCGATCGGCTGTGATCGGACGTTCGATGGCCATTTGACAGCGCGGGAGAGCGGGCGGCCTTGTTGTAGGCGAGACCTCTGCGTTTCAATTCCTCGGGTAGACGCTTGGCATCCGTGCCACATCGAGGAGATCTTTGGGTCAACGGAAATGAGTTACCTATCGAGAAAAGCTATTCGGCCTTGTTGGAACTGTTTATTCTCATCCGTACGCTGGCTCTTCATGGCTGGTCTACCGCTGGGCCCGAACGCGAAAAGAATGAGTGTCTACCATCGCTAATTGATGAGGTTTGCCGAACTCGAGCCCATGAATGGAAACAAGCAACAGATAGCGATTGTCGGGGCGGGTATCAACGGCCTGGTCGCCGCGAACTATCTGCAACGCGGTGGTTGTCAGGTCACCCTCATTGAACGAGCCGACCGAATCGGCGGCGCTTGTATAGAGGCAGTCGCTGAGGTGGGCGGCATCAGGCAGTCCTATGCATTGGGCGCATCCGTGTTGGGATTGATGCAGGATTTTGTGTTCCAGCAAACGGGGTTGGCTGCACGCTTGCGAACGTTTGTGCCGACACACCCAAAATACGTTTACTTCCCTGGGGATACCGAACCTGCGCTCATCTACCGTGATCCGATAGAACTTGATAAGGAACTCGCAAAAAAATGGGGAGAGTGTGGTGAAGTCGAGGCATTTCGCGCAGACGAAGCCAGAGTTGTCGCTTTTCTGCAGAAAGGTTATCGAGATGCGGTTCCTCCATCGCTGTCCGACGCAACTGCGGCACTCGGTAAGGCGCTAACGCAGCTGTGGATCAGCGGAAGCGCCAAAGCTCTTTTGGATCATTATTTTACTTCCGATCGCAGCAAAATATACCTGGCGATGACCGTCACCGAAAGCGGGCCCGTATCGCTCACTGATCCGTTCTCTGCCTTCACACTGCCCCTGATGGATTCAGGTTCCATCTTTGGAGGCTATTACGGATTCGTTGAAGGAGGAATTTGGAAAATTACTCAGGAACTGGGGCAGCTTAACAGTGAGCTCGGCGTTGTTACCCATCTGTCGGCCACCGCGCACGAAGCTGACACCGTCAAAGGCATCCTACGCTTTGAATCAGAGGGTCGCGAACATAGCGTAGGTTACGACCAACTGATTCTAGCGACAGACCCCAAAACTGCCGGCAGATTAGTGGGCACCGAAACCGAAATTCAAAGGACGGAAAATCTTCACTATCGAGGCAGCAGTGGAAAACTGAATCTCATGTTCAAGAATCGAGTCGTATGGAAGCACAGGTCTCGCGCGGCCGATACCGATGCCGCGTTTAGATTCATTTTCTGTGTTGATTCGCTGGATGCATTTGAACAGGCGACTTTAAGAGTGCTCGACGACGACGTGGCCTATGAGCCGGGTTTCCTGCAGATCTACTGTGAAGGCGGAGCCATGCGGCAACTCGGGTTTCAGGAGCCTTTTGATCGCCTGAACATTTTCTTCAAAAACCTCTCACTTGGAAAAGGCGGTGAAGCCTTACCTGATATTGAAAATCAGGTAAAGAACACGGTTTTTCAATTGATTGAGAACCCGCTGGATTGTGTGTGGAGCCGTCTTCTTACTCCTCGCGACCTGCAGCAGCTTTTTCGTTTCCCCGGAGGCAACCTGGATCACACAATGCTTACCGGCGGCCAGACATTTTTCGATCGAAACCACAGCGGTGATCCAACCACCGGGTTCTACAACTTCGGTAGCCTGGCAAATGTATATCTGTGTGCCGCTGGTTCTTATCCATGTGGTTCAATTGCCGGTACGCCCGGATACATGTGCAGCCAACAGTTGCTTCGATCAAGCTAATATCATAAGGATGCCTGTCCCCATGGACGACTTCGCGCTTCGGGTCGGCGTTGTACGAATTCTGTGGGATCACAAGGTGATATCATTGAATTCTTTGGCAATAGAGACCGGGCAATGGACCAGAAAAGACTCAACGCGCTCATAGCTCAACGATTGCCAGATCACGCCTTGGACCAGGTATTCTACAAGGACGAGAGCATTTATCGGCGAGATGTCGACCGCATCTTCATGCGCAGCTGGCTTTACGCCGGGCACACCAGCGAGATTCCCGACAAAGGCGATTATTTTCTATTCAACCTGGCCGATGAGTCGGTAATTGTAGTGCGTGGTGAAGCTGATGAAATCAGCACACTCATCAACGTTTGCAGGCATCGCGGGTCCAGAGTGTGTACCAAATCAAGTGGCCGGACGTCGCGACTCACCTGCCCCTATCATGGTTGGACGTATGCGTTGAACGGTGAATTACGTGGGGTTGCGCATATGGATGATGGATTCGATAAGTCATCCAGGAATCTGAAATCGGTTCATATGCGTATTCTGGAGGGCATGATTTACATCAATTTTGCTGAAAACCCCTGCCCGTTTGACCCAATAGTGGAAGACCTGGAGGAAGTACTCAAGCCCTATGCTCTGGCGAGTGCCAGAGTTGCAGATCGAAAGAAGTACGTGATCAACGCCAACTGGAAACTCTCGCTTGAAAACTATACCGAATGTTATCACTGCGCTCGCGCGCACCCTGAATATTCTCGTGGCCATGGCTTGACTCTGGGTAAGGACAAAATGGCAAGCCTTCTAGACGAAGTGATGGCGCGAGCATCCGCCTGTGGTCTGAGTGAAAAGTACGTCGACAATTCTTATCCTGACGGTGAAGAGTTTGGCAGCGGTCGTGCGTACACCCGATACCCCATGCTGCGTGGCCATGTAACCGGTAGCGAAGACGGCAAGAGTGTTGCCCCGCTGATGGGCACAATTAAGGACTACGACGGGGGCTGCACGGATTTCCAGGTGGGCCCAATAAGCTTTGGGCTGGCCTACTGTGATCATGTGGTGATCTACCGTTTCATACCTCTCACGGCAGACACGAGTGAATGCGACATCACGTGGCTTGTCAACGGCGATGCGGTGGACGGAATAGACTACGACAAAAGCAGGGTAACCTGGCTGTGGGACGTTACCACCGAAGCCGACAAGCTCATCATTGAACATAATCAACAGGGCGTAAACTCACGCTATTACGAGCCCGGGCCATATTCCAAAATGGAAGCGTTCACTGATCGGTTTGTGAGTTGGTATTTGGAATGCGTGAGTTCCTGATGCGAGATAGGAGTCTTTTCTACCGCGCAGACTCTTAGCCTGCATTATTCATGAACAAGCTACTGCGGCCGCCGATAGCAACAAAACGCCAGGCCTCGCAGGCGGGCGTGCTCCCTCCGGGTGCTCGGCAGTT
>JACZXA010000228.1 GCA_022571865.1 Pseudomonadota bacterium | reverse complement strand
AAAGGATTTGCCCTGGGGAGGGTGTGATGGGTCTCGACTGGATGGCTTGGACTCTGCCCAGCGCGTTGTTTTTTATCGGTATTGTCGGTTCGCTGGTAACGATGACGTTGCTCGAACTCTATCGCCCAACGATCAAGCGCCGGGGATTTTTACCTCTCGCGACCACCCGGGGTGACCGGTTTTTCATGAGCCTGCTCGGCAGCGCGTACATTCACGTGATCTGGCTTGCTGTCAGCGATTCATCCGTGCTCTGGGCGTCGGCACTCAGCGTGTTGTACGCGGTCGTGCTGATGCGTCGAGGTTAGGAGCGGTAGCAGGTCTTGCTGCCACGAACTCTCCACAACGACCCATCTGCTGAAGCTTTTTCGTTGCCAGCGCCACCGTTGCGCCTCGAGAGATCGAAAAACTGCCCTCGCTGTGGCACGTAAAACCTTCCTGATGAAAGCGACGCGGATTTTGTTCAAATGGTTGAACCGGCGCAGTCAACGACGATCGTTCAACTGGGAGCAGTTTACCTTGTTCATCAAGGCACATCCGCTGCCAAGGGCGAGGGTCTGTCATGCGCTGTTCTAACCTCACCCTGTAGCGACGTGAAGGGCTTTGTCTTGAGCCTATTGCCCGAATTGGGCACGATGGGTTCTAAATGGGGGGGAGTCGGGGTGACCCGCTCCTCTACCAGCTAACCATCCTATGCGCCGTACTCGTGCAATATTCGGGCTAGAGAGCCTTATACTGGCAGCAAACCGGGGGATTGAGACCATGGCGAGTTCCAGAAGATTTTCGATCTGGCTGATCTGTATAGCCTGGCTGGTCGGATGTAGCGATGAGCCTAAGCCTGAATCCGAGCAAACGTCCGCGGTCCAGACCGACTATGCGGCGAATGCCGAACGCTGGATCCATGCCGAGTTTCAGCCCTCGACGCTTTCGGTTGATGAGCAGCGTGCCGAGCTTGCCTGGTTCACGACCGCGGCCGAATCCTTTCGCGGTATGAAGATCAGTGTCGTTTCTGAAACGTTGGTCACCCATGCGTACGAGTCACAGACGTTGACTAAAGCCTTCACCGAAATCACCGGAATTGAAGTGGTGCATGATCTGATCCAGGAAGGAGACGTCATCGAGAAGCTGCAGACGCAGATGCTGTCGGGATACAATGTCTATGACGCGTACATCAACGACTCGGATCTCATTGGTACCCATGCTCGCTACGGCTATGTGGTGCCGCTGTCCGAATTCATGGCTGGCGAGGGAGCGGACGTTACCTTGCCCACACTCGACATCGATGATTTCATCGGGATAAGTTTCACGACAGGTCCGGATGGCTTGCTCTACCAGCTACCCGATCAGCAGTTCGCCAATCTCTACTGGTTTCGTTACGACTGGTTTCAACGTCCGGAACTGAGGGAGGCTTTCAGCGAACGTTACGGTTATCAACTCGGCGTACCGGTGAACTGGTCCGCCTACGAAGACATCGCCGAGTTTTTCACGGTGCACGTCAAGATGATTGACGGCGAAAAGGTATACGGCCACATGGACTATGGCAAAAAAGATCCTTCCCTCGGTTGGCGCTTCACGGATGCCTGGTTGTCTATGGCGGGTACCGGGGACGCCGGAATCCCTAACGGCTTACCGGTGGACGAGTGGGGAATTCGAGTAGAAGGTTGTCGACCGGTCGGCTCGTCGGTGTCTCGTGGCGGGGCGGTGAACGGGCCCGCGGCGGTATACGCGCTCACGAAATACATCGATTGGTTGAAGCGTTTCGCGCCGCCGGAGGCTGCCGGTATGACCTTTTCCGAGGCAGGTGGTGTGCCCGCGCAAGGACACATCGCTCAGCAGATTTTCTGGTATACGACCTTCACGGCGAACATGATCGAAGCCGGGCTTCCGGTAATGAATGCCGATGGCACGCCGAAATGGCGCATGGCACCTTCTCCGCACGGTCCATACTGGTCGGAAGGAATGAAACTTGGTTACCAGGACGTCGGGTCGTGGACGTTCCTCAAAAGTACGCCGTTGGAGCGACGCAAGGCCGCCTGGCTTTACGCTCAGTTTGTGGTATCGAAGACGGTGTCGTTGAAGAAAACCCTGGTTGGCCTCACCCCCATACGGGATTCGGACTTGAGATCGGCGGAGATGACCCAGGCCGCCCCTCGCCTCGGTGGGCTGGTGGAGTTTTATCGTAGCCCGGCTCGCACGGCCTGGACGCCAACCGGTACGAACGTGCCTGACTATCCGAAACTTTCCGCACTGTGGTGGCCGAACGTGGCCAATGCGGTCAGTGGTGAGGTGTCACCCCAGGAAGCGATGGATACCCTGGCGCGCGATCAAGATCGGGTACTCGAACGAATACAACGAGCGGGCATACAGGGTGATTGCGGACCGAAGCTCAACGACGAAGAAGATCCGGCCGTGTGGCTTGCGCGGCCGGGTTCTCCCAAGCCAAAACTCGCCGATGAAAAACCACCGGGCCAGACGGTTCCCTACGATGAGCTGATCGACGCCTGGCGCGCGGGTCGGGCCCGCTAGTTTTACCCCGGAAACCCATAGCGGAATTATCTTAGATCTCGATTGGACCTCCGTTGAGCGCACCCCCTGGATCATCGATACTCGCTGGATTGTTGGGAGGATACACATGAGGCGATGGGCTGGGTGGATACTCGGGGTGCTGATGTGCTGGGGCGTGTGGGCAAAAGCGTGGGCGGAAGATGCGAACTACGCGGCCCAGGCAGTCATGCGACTCAGCGAGTATCTCAAGATCGATACCATCAACCCACCCGGAAACGAGAGCCGTGGAGTGGCGTTTCTCGGCGGGATTCTGGAACGGGCCGGCATCCCCTATGAAACGGCCGAATCCGCGCCAGGGCGAGGCAATATCTGGGCGCGTCTGAAGGGGGGCCGGCAGCCGGGGCTGGTGTTGTTGCACCACATCGACGTGGTCCCGGCGAATCGTGCCTATTGGGATTTTGATCCGCTTTCCGGAGAGGTCAAGGACGGTTACGTATACGGACGGGGTGCTATCGACACCAAAGGGCTGGGTATCATTCAGCTGCAGGCATTTCTCGCACTCCATGGAAGTGGTGCGCGATTGAATCGGGATGTGGTTTTCGTTGCAACGGCCGATGAGGAAGCGGGTGGATTTTTCGGGGCCGGTTGGCTGGTGGAAAATCGGCCAGAAATATTTGCCAACATTGGATTTCTGATCAATGAAGGTGGTTCCGGTCAGAGTGTGGGCGAGCGGAAGGTGTTCATGGTTGAAGTCACTCAGAAGGTGCCGCTGTGGCTGAAGTTGACCGCCCATGGGCGCCCGGGGCACGGCTCTTCTCCTCAAGTGCAGACGTCGGTGACTCGGCTACTCGCGGCAGCTAACCGCATCGCTCAAACCCGGTTCCCGGCCCGGGTAATCGATCCGGTGCGCACGATGTTCCATGGTATAGCCCCTTTTCAGAATGGTGAAATGGCCCTTCAGCTTGCCGCAATCGATGAGATGGTGGGCGATGCCGAGTTTCTCCTTGCGCTCCAGCTCGAGAACCCGCGCTTGCACGCGCTGTTACGCAATACCTGTTCCGTCACCCGATTGACCGGCAGTGCAAAGATCAACGTGGTACCGGCCGAAGCAAGTGCTGAGCTCGATTGTCGTTTGTTACCCGATCAGGATCCGCAAACGTTCGTACGAGAACTCGAAGTGCTGATTGCAGACTCGAACGTCAGTATTGACAGGATCATGGGTTTTACTCCGGCCGTAAGCTCCACGAGAACGCCGTTGTATGGACTTATCGACAGATTCCTGCGGGAACGGTACCCTGGCGCGATGGTTGTCCCTTCGGTGTCTACGGGGTTTACCGATAGTCACTTCTTCCGCGATCTCGATATCGACAGTTATGGCTTCTCGCCGTTTCTGTTCGAAGCCGACGAAGCGCGCGGCGTGCATGGCAACAACGAGCGAATTTCCGTGGAAAACCTCGAGCAGGGTACGGATACCATGATCGAGTTGCTGAAGCAGTTCCTGCTGCACTGAGTTCTGAGCGATGCGGGGTAAACGAGCGGTTCGAGCGACCCGATCGAGTGATCGAGCCGCTGCTTTCTATGTTTCAGGTAGCCTATGGATATCGGCCGAATAAAGAGTGAGCGCTTACTAATTCCCCGCTACTTCGATACTCACCTGGCCCCGCTGGGGTACGAATCGACCGGGAGCACTCGTGTAGGTCAATAACTCCCGGCCGTTCCGGGAGGTTTCGCAGGTAATGCGCAACGCTGCACGATCACCCGCTTGCCAGGCGCTGGCGTTGATGAAATAGACATTATCAGCACCGTCGCGATCGATGAAGTACGTGCGGTTCGACACGAATCCACGGGTAAATTCGGCTTTGGCAGCCTCGATGCAGGTTTCAAACCCGCGAAATTCGCTGGGTTGGCTGGGGCGGGCGTGCGCGGTCGCGGCGAGAAGGATCGTCAAAGCTGACAGGACGGTGAGAGTCTTTTTCATGGTTGCCATTCCTCGGCTGGTAAGTTGGATGGTTATGTTTTGGATTTCCTGGCTCTCCGACTGGGTTTGAAGAGAGTGTGTTACTTAAAGTAACAGTAGTTGATTGACGTGGGAATAAAAGTAACGTAGAACCTGATTCTCACGAATGTGCAAGGGCGCCCAAGGGTTTGACTCATCCCGCCTACCAATTAGATTGGAATCTCGTTCGTACTTTTGTGGCGGTGGTCGACTCTGGCTCACTAACGGCGGCGGCTCGCCGGATGGGGCTCTCTCACCCGACCGTTGCACGGCATGTGCAACTCCTCGAGCTGAACCTGGGTGTGGATCTGTTCGACCGCACATCGAGCGGTCTTTCCATCAATGAGGCCGGAACTCGGCTTGCCGAAGCGGCCTCACGCATGCAGCGCGATGCATTCGCCTTTGAGGCCGTCAGCGATGCCGTGAAGACCAGCACGGTGGGGACAGCGCGGATCACCGTCGCCGAGATACTCGCGGAACTCTTTCCTGCTCTATTGAGCCCTTTGCAACAGTTTCCTGACAGCGAGCGGATGATTGAGCTGGTGATTTCAGATCAATCGTTGAATCTGTTGGAACGGGAATGCGATATTGCGATTCGCCACGTTCGCCCCGTGCAGACTGAGCTGATCTGCAGAAAAGTCGGTAGCTTGTCTTTCGCAGCTTGGGCGAGCGCCAGCTATCTTGCCGATGTGGGTGAACCGACCCGGGAGACACTGGCGCGGCATTGGTTCATCGACGGGATAAGTGACTCCAGATTCACCGACGCGATGGAGAAGTTTGGCTATGAAATCCCAACGGAACGAGTGATGTTCAGAACGGATTCGGTCCTGGCACAGCGTCAGGCCGCGCAGGCGGGGTGGGGAATTGCGGGACTACCCATTTACCTGGCTGAAGCGACACCGGGATTGTGCAAAGTACTCGAGACGGAGCCCGTCCACGAACTCGAGGTCTGGGTGGTTGCGCGATCCCAGGTACGCCATACCTTGTTGCTGAAACAAGTATTCGACCATGTAGCGGCCGCGCTCCACGAGTTTCTCAATGCGCCCGCCAAGCCTGCGACCTCACCCGTGGTGGTGTTGAATTAGCGGACCAACGAGGGCTCGTGCATTGCGTGCGCACCAGCAGACAAATCGCCCGTGGAGAATAACGACGTGAGTGCGTCGGTGGTTCCAAACCACGTCGGTGGGCGGATAACGCACGCGGGTGCGACGCCAACCCTGTTGATCGCGCAAAGGGTTGCTCGACGCCTCGTTAATTCATCGTCTATCATGGGTTTCGCCTTCAATTTCACGAGGAGAAACCTGTGGCCGGTATTCACGATTTCGAAATGGAAACCATTACCGGCGAAAGCCAGAGCCTATCCCCGTACGAAGGCCAGGTTTGCCTGATCGTCAATGTTGCCACTGAGTGAGGGTTGACACCCCAGTACGCAGGTCTGCGGACACTACACGAAAGCAACAAAAATAACGGGTTTACCGTTCTCGGTTTCCCCTGTAATCAATTTGGTGCGCAGGAACCCGGTACGAACGCTGAAATACTCGAATTCGCTCAATCCAAATACGATGTCGCCTTTCCCATGTTCGCCAAGATAGAAGTCAATGGCGACGGTGCCTGTGATCTCTATAATTTCCTGAAAGCCGAAAAGGCGGATGAGGAAGGGAAGGCTGATATCGCGTGGAATTTTACCAAATTTCTCATCGATGGCACCGGGTCGGTGATCGCCCGATACGGTCCGAAGACGACACCACAGGAGATAGCGGATCAACTCCCGGACCACTTAGCGGGGTAGTTTTCGGTTGCTAGATCGGTTACCCAGCCACTACCCGCCAGTGGCTGGGGCTGGTTGGCTTACGGGGGATACCCGCACGATGCGGCCCGTTGGGCTATCGGTGAGCAGGTAGATATACCCTGCGGCGTCCACTCGAATATCGCGAATGCGTTCGCCCACCTCGGCAAAAAGAACCTCTTCGGCTACGACGGAACCGTTTTCCAGGTCCAATCGGCGCACTTCCTCGTTCACCAATGCACCAACGAAAAGATCGCCGTACCATTCCGGGAAAAGCGCACCATGGTAGATGGCGAGGCCGGATGGTCCAATGGACGGCACCCAATAGGTCAGCGGTGAGGTAATCCCGGGCAGTTCCGAGTACGGGGAGACATAGGCGCCGTTGTAATCGATCCCGTAAGTAACCATGGGCCAGCCGTAGTTACGTCCTGCCTCGATGAGATTTAGTTCGTCTCCCCCCCGGGGACCGTGTTCATGCAGAAATATTCGACCCGTTAGCTTGTCGAGCACCAGCCCTTGTGGGTTGCGATGTCCGTAGGAGAATACCGCGGCTTCATTACCGGTTAACCCGGCAAAAGGATTGTCTGGTGGTATGCCTCCGTCGTCGGTGATACGGACCACCTTGCCGAGAAGGGCGTTCAAGTTCTGAGCCTGCTCGCGATAGTCGAAACCGTCTCCGGTGGTGATCAGTAATGTCCCATCCGCCAGGAAAATCATGCGGCCACCGTAGTGCACGGGCGTATCCTTGGTTGGGCTGACGGTAAAGATCACCTCGAGATCCTCGAGCCGGTTGTCGACCAGGCGTGCACGGGCGATCCGGGTGGCGTTCGCTTCGGGTAACCCTTGCGCATACGAGAGGTATATGAGCTGGTTGAGAGCGAAGTCGGGATGTATGAGGACATCGAATAGCCCACCCTGGCTCTTTGCATAT
>JACZXA010000227.1 GCA_022571865.1 Pseudomonadota bacterium | reverse complement strand
TATCTGGCATTTCGGGCAGAATGGCATCGCGTTGAGCTTGATCTGCCGGACAAGGAGCGTGCTGTGGAAGTGTTTTCTCAGTACGGTCCTGGGATCATGGCGGCCTGGTTGGATCTTTTTGGCGAGCAGCGAGCAGAACAAGGAGAAGGAACCTAACGTTATGACGGACTTTGCGGATCGCGACGGTTGGATCTGGCAAAACGGCTCACTGGTACCCTGGCGGGACGCGAAGGTGCACGTACTCACCCATACCCTGCATTATGGCGTTGGGGTATTTGAAGGTGTGCGTGCCTATTACACGCCTGACGGCCCCTGCATCTTTCGTTTGCAGGAGCATACCGACAGGCTCTTCAATTCGGCGCACATTCTGGGTTTTAAGATCCCTTATACGAAAGAAGAAGTCAGCCAAGCGCAGATCGAAGTCTTTCGCGCCAACAAACTTTCAGAGGGGTACCTTCGTCCAATGGTTTATCTTGGCTCCGAGGCCATGGGACTCCGGGCAAAAGATCTATCGGTCAATCTCATCGTGGCAGCCTGGCCGTGGCCGGATTACATGGATCCCGACAGCGGGGAGAAAGGCATCAAAGTTCGAACCTCGTCCTTCACTCGTCACCACGTCAACATCACAATGTGCAAAGCGAAAGCAAATGGTAACTACATCAATTCAATTCTCGCTCTACATGAAGCGTTGGACAGTGGCTGCGATGAGGCGCTGCTGTTGGACAACGAGGGTTACGTGGCGGAAGGCAGCGGTGAGAATATATTTCTCGTTAAAAACGACGTGCTGCACACGCCCGAGTTGACTTCCTGCCTTGATGGGATCACACGAAACACGGTGTTTCACCTGGCCCATGAGATGGGTCTCGAGATAAGAGAGAGACGCATCACGCGCGATGAGGTGTACATCTGCGATGAAGCCTTTTTTACCGGCACCGCGGCTGAGGTGTTGCCGATACGTGAACTCGACGGGCGTTGTATTGGCAATGGTCTACGGGGCCCAATTACCGAACGGTTGCAAACTGCCTACTTCGATCAAGTACGTGGTAAACGCAAGGCCTTTCCCGAATGGCACACACCAGTGAATAGCGCGGGTCAGCCTTGAGACTGCCAGCTACCGCAGTTCGTCTGCGAGCTACCGCAGTTCGTCTGCGAGGTATTGCAGTTCGTCTGCGAGGTATTGCAGTTCGTCTGCGAGGTATTGCAGTTCGTCTGCGAAGGTTTGCAGTTGGTCTGCGAATTGTTCTCGATCCGGCCCCGTTTCGCTTCTTCATGAATAGTTCGGGCTAGCGGCGACGCTCGAGATGGCTGAACGCTCCAGGCCGATGACGACTAAATTGCTCATCGTGGCGCCGGCCTGGATAGGCGACATGGTGATGGCGCATTCTCTGGTGCAGACGCTCTTGCAGCACGATCCCGATATGGAGATACACATGCTGGCGCCGCCCGCCACCGATCCTCTTGCGCGACGAATGCCCGGGGTGACGCGAACCATCGAGTTTGATCTGACTCATGGGGAGCTTGGTCTGGCCAAACGCCGCAGGATTGGCAAAGGTCTCGCGGCTGCTGGATATGCAAGAGCAATCGTATTGCCGAACTCTTTCAAATCCGCACTGACTCCCTGGTGGGCCGGAATCCCTGAGCGTACGGGTTGGCTGGGCGAAGCACGAATCGGTTTCCTCAACGACCGACGTCGCCTGGACCGCAAACGTTATCCGTTGATGATCGAGCGGTTCATGGCTCTGGGGCTTCCCCCGGGCACCCCACTCGAGGTGCCATACCCAATGCCTGAGCTTAGTGTTGATGAGCACAACGCGGCGCGGAAAATAATCGAACTCGGTCTGAGTGTGAACAGCCCAGTGACGGTACTGTGTCCCGGTGCCGAGTTCGGCATGACCAAGCGCTGGCCCGCCGTGCACTACGCGGCGGTTGCGCGGCATGTTGTGGCCCTGGGACATCAGGTGTGGCTGATCGGTTCGCCCAAAGATGCCGAAGTATGCGCAGCGATAGAAAATCTGGTCCCGAACGGTCTCATTAACCTTGCCGGTAAAACAAACCTGCTCGATGCGGTGGATCTTCTTGCCCAGGCGGCGCAGGTGGTGACCAACGATTCCGGCTTGATGCATATCGCATCGGCGATCGGGGTCCGAGTCGTCGCGATCTTTGGATCCACCACACCCGACTTTACCCCGCCACTGGGTCCTCGAGCGCAGGTGGTTCGCAACAACCTTCCCTGCAGTCCATGTTTTCAGCGGGAGTGTCCCCTGGGGCACATGAACTGTTTGAACGAGTTGATGCCTCGGCAGGTCATCGAGGTGCTTTGATGCGTGTGTTGCTCGTTAAGATGTCGTCTCTCGGGGATGTAATTCATGCGTTACCGGCGGTTACCGATGCCAGTGTCAAGGGAATTCGATTCGACTGGGTTGTAGAGGAAGCATTTGCCGCGATTCCCACGCTTCATCCGGGGGTGGACAATGTATTGCCGATTGCCTGGCGTCGCTGGCGCAAGAATCTTATGGCTGATCGATCTGAGCTCGGCGAGTTTGTCAAAAATTTGCGATCCGAAACTTATGATCTGATTCTCGATGCCCAGGGGCTACTGAAAAGTGCAGCTGTTCTCATGCTGGCTCGGGGAACACTCAAAGTGGGGTTCTCGAGTAACTCCGCAAAAGAAGGTGCGGCTGCAGCGTTCTACAACCGGAAAATTCCGGTTGCGACCGGGCAACACGCCATTGATCGGCAGCGTCAACTTTTTGCAGGTGCGCTCGGATACGAACTGGATCCAGCAAAGGAAATCGACTATCAGATTAGTGTAGAACAAACTCCCTCGAAGACGTGTGTGTTGCTTCACGGCACAACCTGGCCGAGCAAACACTGGCCGGAGATGATGTGGGTGGAGCTTGCTCGGCTTGCGGTGGAAGCCGGATATCGCGTTGCGCTGCCGTGGGGTGATGAGGCGGAACGCGCGCGCGCAGAACGCATTTCAAAAGCGTCGGGCGCAGAAGTCTGGGATCGCGCTTCCCTGTCGGAGCTCGTGGGTCGACTGGGCACCGCAGGGCTTGCCATAGGGGTCGACTCAGGTCTTGCTCATCTCGCTGCCGCATTGAACGTTCCAACACTTGTTATGTACGGTAGTACCGATAGCGCTCTCACGGGTTGCCGGGGGCCGACGGTTGTCGTCGCCCGAGCAAATTTCCCCTGTGCACCCTGCCTCAAGCGAACTTGTGGCTACCGGGGTGCACCACAGAATTGGCAGGAGCAAATAGTCACGCCTGCTTGTTATTCTTCGTTAGACCCGCTCAGCATCTGGCAACTGGCGCAGGAAACGTTCGATGCAGATCGCGTTCTGCCTGTCTAGCCTGGATTATTCATGAACAAGCTACTGCGGTCGCCGATAGCAGCAAAACACCGGGCCTCGCAGGCGGGCGTGCTCCCTCCGGGTGCTCGGCAGTTTGCAAAGCAAACTGCGCGTGCTGTCGATGCAAGCGCCCGTCCCAATGGGATGGGACGGGACCCGCTCCACTCCAGTCCGCGCACCCAGCCTGCGAGGCCCGGCGTCTTACTACTCTGGCAATTCGCTTGCGAATTGCCCTCGACCCAACCTCGTTACGCTTCTTCACGAATAATCCAGGCTAGCCTTGTCGCAACAACGGCTATGGGTTGTCAGCCATGAACTTCAGCACCGCAGAGGCGAGCGCGTCAGGCGCCTGCTCCTGGAGGAAGTGACCCACGCCTTCGATGGTTACATGCGCCTGTCCCTTTGCACCGGGCACCGTTTCCTGAAAGCGCTGGTGGGCACCCGCGGTCACCGGGTCGGAGTCGCTGAACGCCGTGAAAAATGGCTTGTCCCATTGCTCGAGCACCTGCCAGGCCGCTCGGTTGGCTGGGATCGCTGCGTTGTCGGGCATGATAGGCACCAGGCTTGGAAATTGACGTGCACCCGACATGTAGCTGTCGTCGGGAAACGGTGCATCGTAGGCGGTCGCTTGTGCATCCGCGAGCACACCGCCTCCGCTGAACTTCACTACCTCACTTACCCGTAAAACCGGCGTTTCCGCACAGTATTTGACCCAGTGCAGGAAGCGCATTCCGCTACTGTCTGCCATCATCGCAGCTCCCATCTCCAGCGGGCTTTGATGCACGGGCAAGCTTTCATAGTGCGCGCGCATCGCCGCGCTGATTTTCGCGACCTGCTCTCCTTCGATGCCTTTGGCATCCGGCAATCCTGTGTTTGCCGTGACGATGCGTGCAAACCGTTCGGGTAATTCCGCAGCCGCACGTAACCCGATGAGCCCACCCCAATCCTGGCACACCAGGGTGATGTTCGAGAGGTTCAAATCTGCGAGCAGCGCTTGCAGCCACGCCACATGGCGCGCATAGGTATAATCAGCCCGTTCGGTTGGCTTGTCCGATTTTCCAAAACCAATGAAATCGGGAGCGACTACCCGATATCCCGCATCGACAAACAGTGGAATCATTTTTCGGTAAAGGTACGACCAGGTGGGTTGACCGTGCAGGCAGAGGATGAGTTCGCCGTCGCTCGGACCTTCATCCAGGTAGTGCATGCGTAGTTCCCCGCCATCGGGTTCCGGCACAAGGCAGTAATTGGCCGGGAACGGATAACCTGCCAGATTTTCGAATCGGTCTTCAGGTGTTCGCTTATATTGCATACGTGTATTTCCGCTTCCAAAGAAGGCTCGGAAGAAATCATGACGACAATCGTGTCGGTGCGGTTATAGAAAAAGAATTCGGCTGATTTGCCTGTTCTCATGGGCTGTTCGTCAGCGCTCGAAATTGTATCCCGCTCAATATTAGCTGTCATTAATTGGTTCTACTTACCTTGCGATTCGATTCTGCCGACAGTAATTTTCAGCCTGCCTGGAAAATCAGGCCAAGTGTTATAGTGCCGCAGCTTCGAGGAGATCCGAATGCCAACGCTCAACTCTCGATCGACGTCGATCCACCTTCAACAAGCGGCTATCCTCACGCTGATTATCTCGATATCGGCTTGCCAGCCAGCGGATGAAACGCCCGGGTTCTGGCTGAATGGAGAAGTAGTCGAACATATCGTGGATGACTGGACGTTTACCAACAGCGTCGAAGAAATTTTCATCCAGACGAAGACCTGGTATCTCCTCCCCCACTCGACAACCATCTGGTGTGGCGAAATGAGTGGCGAGTTGTATGTCGGTTCATACGCGGACGAGCAAAAATACTGGGAGAGCAATGTTCTACTCAACCCAGACGCAAGACTACAGATCAACGGCTTGCTCTACGATGTATCCGTAACACCCGTATCCGACACTCTAGCCATCGCCAATCTCGACGTCAGGTACGCGGCCAAATACAACATGGCGGAAGTTTTTGGTGAGAAACTTCCGCAATGGCGCTACTACCGGGTCTCGCAGCACAATTAACTCACGCTCGACCGAACTGCTTCGGCTGACGAAACGGGGCTGGTGTGAAAGGGAAACAGGAAGGCATTCAGCGGCGCAACCTGTCCCGGATATCCATTTTCCTGTTTCAACCCCAACGCCTGCGGAGGAACACCCGCGCGATACAAAAAGGTGTTGAATAATAAATCGAACAAAACAAGCGTCGCTCCGTAATTGACGGCTTCATGAGATTCGGCACTGTGGTGGTAACGGTGTAACTCCGGGCCAACAAACACATAATTGAGCCACCCCATGCGTATATCGACATTGAAGTGACTGATGGTGCCGTGTAACGCGATGACGGATCCATAGGCAAGCACCGCTTGCGGATCGAAACCCAGAATCCACAGCGGCAGCAATTGCACAAACAGCCTCACGATAATCGCATTAACAGGATGGAACACCGCATGCATCACCACGTACAGTTGTTGTGGCAGGTGGTGGATCGAATGGGACCGCCACAGAAAATTTGTCAAAGGTCCGCGACTCTCGTGCATGGTCCGGTGAACGCCGTACTGGAGTGCTTCAAACACGACCAGTCCGACAACAATTTGCGCCAACAGGGGTTTGCCTGACATCGGTCCCTGGGTGTACTCGGATACCACCACCGCCACCATCACGACCAGGGTTGAAAGCAGCGCGAGGGTTGCACCGTTGAGGACGATAAATACCAGATCCCGCCTGAGGAGATAACGCCACGTCATGCCCCAGCGCTTTTGATATGGCACCACCCATTCACACAAAAGCAGTATCACAACCATGACCGAACCCTTGACCACCTGAACCCCTTGCATGGATTCCGGATTCGAAAATGCATAGCCGATGCAGACCAGCGTCCACAGCCACAGGCTGGGGTACAAGGCCCATCGAATGGGACCAACAATCCACCGGGTGGCGCCCAACTCCCCCGATTCCGTCATTCCGGTCAAACTATCCACCTGTCTTTCACCCCATGAATCATTTATATGTAAGTAATTACTTATATAGAAAAATCGACTATAATCCCGAGTTGATCTCAGCGCAAGAGCAACCATGCCAAGACAGAAAAATACTCCGGATGAGGTGATCCTGGATGCTGCCAGGGAGGTGTTCCTACAAGACGGTATTGGCGCGTCTACCCTAAAAATTGCCGCAAAGGCAGGCGTCTCCGAGGGTGTTCTGTTCCAACGATATGGACAGAAGAAGGTGCTTTTTTTCAAAGCCATGCGCCTACCCCCACCGAACTTTACCGAGGCGATGCAAGCCAGTAATGGATGTGCAAACCACCTCGAAGCACTTCTGGTACTCGTCACTTCGGCTCTGGACTATCTGAGAAGTGTCATGCCCATGGTCATGCTGGTTTTATCTCACCCGGCGCGACAAGAGATTTTCCAGGCTCACACAGGCCAGGCCCACGAGTTATTGTTCGAGGCATTTGGAATCAGCCGGTTATTCCGAGAGTTTTTCGACCAACAAGTGGATCTCGGGCGCCTACGGGAGCGAGACTACGCGACGATAACCGGCATCCTGTTCTCGACCTTGCTCGCAAGAGCACTCCATGAACAAATCGGCTTGGATCACCACGATTCGGCACACGCCTGGTTGAAGACCGTCGTAGAGGTCTTGATCGATTAATAAATTTACCGACGGTTGGATTACCTTACCCCATCATGAACACGACGGATTCTATTACCGAAGTGGTTGCGGCCGTTGTCTCACGGGATGGTAAATACCTTATCGCCCGACGCCCGCTGCATAAACACCTCGGTGGATTGTGGGAATTTCCAGGAGGAAAACTACGTAAGAGTGAAGCGGCATCCGATGCAATCAGCAGGGAACTACGGGAGGAACTAGGGGTAAAC
>JACZXA010000226.1 GCA_022571865.1 Pseudomonadota bacterium | reverse complement strand
TCCGTTACCTGGAAAATCTCGGCACGCGGTACGACCTGTTGCCGATAGTCAAACGCTCCAGATTGCTGAATACCTGGGCAAACAGACCGATCATCTTCTATGTGATTGCACTATTGAGTTTTTACCTCGCCGTATTTGGACTGGTATTTGAAGTCCTGGGAAACTAAAGGAGTCACCTCTCGTTGCAGAAATTTCACCTGGTGCTCGTCAAACCCTCTCACTACGACGACGATGGCTACGTCATCCAATGGTGGCGTTCCTCCATGCCGTCGAACACATTGGCCTCCATGGCCGGACTGGCCCAGGACTCGAACGAACGGTGCGTTCTCGGTGAAAAAGTGGATTTGCGCATCCATGCCTATGACGAAACCAACACCAGAATCAACGTTCCGCGTCTTGCCCGACTGATCAAACGCAACCGTGGGGTCGTTGGTCTGGTGGGCGTGCAATCCAACCAGTATCCACACGCCATGGACCTCGCCCGCGAATTCCGCAAGTTGGACGTCCCCGTTGCCATCGGCGGATTTCATGTCAGTGGCACCATCGCCATGCTGGATGAAATGCCGACGGAATTGAAAGAAGCATTGGATCTTGGGATCACCCTGTTCGCGGGTGAAGCCGAACACCGGCTGGATGAATTTCTCATCGATGCCTACAACGGAGAGCTGAAACCCCTCTACAATTTCATGGACGACCTGCCCGACATTTCCGACACCCCCATCCCATTTCTACCCATCGAACGGGTAAAACGTTCTACCACGACGCAAACCAGTTTTGATGCCGGGCGTGGGTGTCCATTCGAATGCAGCTTCTGCACCATCATCAATGTTCAGGGGCGTAAGTCTAGATACCGAAGCGGCGAAGACGTCGCCAATATCGTCAAGCGAAATCTGTCCCAGGGGGTGAAGCGTTTTTTCATCACCGACGACAACTTTGCGCGCAACCGCAACTGGGAAGAGATTCTTGAAGCGCTCATCAGCCTGAAAGAAGAGGTGGACATACGCTTCAACCTGGTCATTCAGGTCGATACGTTGTGCCACAAGATCCCGAACTTCATTGACAAGTGCGTCGAAGCGGGTGTGAAGCGGGTATTCATCGGTTTGGAGAACATCAATCCAGAGAATCTGAAGAAAGTCAAAAAACGCCAGAACCGCATCACCGAATACCGCACGATGGTTCAAGCATGGAAAAACCTGGGCGTCTTTACGATTGCCGGTTACATCCTGGGTTTTCCAAACGACACCAAAGAATCGATCCTCCACGACATCGAGATACTGAAGCGCGAGATTCCCATCGATCTGTTGGAGTTCTTCTACCTTACCCCGTTACCCGGTTCCGAAGATCACAAAAACATGGTCGAGTCCGGCGCTTACCTGGAGCCGGATCTCAACAAATACGATTTGTGTCACGTCTGTTGCAAGCATCCAAAAATGTCCAAGGAGGAATGGGAGGAAGCTTATATGGCCGCGTGGGAATCCTACTACAGCGACGAACACAGCGTTACGCTACTGAAACGGGCTCGTGCCACGGGAGTGAATACGGGGAAGATGGTAGCCGGGATTACCTCCTTCTACGGGAGTATCGCCTTCGAGCACGTCCATCCACTGGAGAGCGGTTTCATCCGCAGGAAATCACGCCGACAGCGCCGCTCCGGGTTCCCAAGAGAGTCAATTCTCGAGTTCTATCCAAAGTACTGGGCGTCGGTCTTCTACAAGAATTATCAGCTTCTCATGCGGGTAGCCAAGTTGCATCGAGTGCGCAGAGCGCTGCTCAAAGACCCTTCCTCCAAGAATTACACCGATCTGGCTCTGGAAAAAGTTACCGACAACGAGATCGCTCTACTCGAACTGTACAATGTCACCGATTCTGCCAAAGCGGCGGCCGCTAAAGAGATGAAACGCAAAGCCCGCAGCGAGCGTCGAAGGGCAGTGGCTGAGTAACAAACTTGCCTATCGTCGACATCGAACTGGTGCAAGACGAATCACCCGATACAATGGCGCAGGATCTGCCTCAAAGGATAGCCGATGGTCTGGGTGAAGTCTTTGAGACCGAGCCAGCGCAAACCTGGGTGAAGATCCGTTATCACCAACGAGCACACTACGCGGAGAATCACAGCATTTTGCCTGATGAAACGAAACCTGTGATGGTCAAGATATTGAAACGCGAGATTCCAGCGCCAGACGCACTAGAGGAAGAAGCTCGCAGGGTCGCCGAGACGGTCGCCACAATTTGTAAATGTCCGGTAGTGAACGTACACGTGCTCTACGAGCCCCAAGGTTTGGGACGAATTGCTTTCGGCGGCGTGCTGGAGCATTAGATGTCTGATGATCCCTTCCGACCGCCGGATTCCGAGCTGAGGACATCAGCTCGCAAACCTCTTTACTCTATCAATGGTGTACTGATTGCAACCTTTTGCGGCTCGTTAGCCGCTGGCATAATCCTCATCTATTTGAATTACGTGAGTCTTGGTCACAACAAGCTCGCCAAACTTACCGTGCGATGGGGCGTGGTCGGTTATATGCTGATCATTGCGTTGTCATCCGTGATCCCCCCCTTACCAATCTATATCGTGCTGGTCACGATTGTGCAGGTAGGATTAGCTGGAATTGCGGCGCGCTCGTTACAGGGGGCTGCTATCGACTATCATCGTGAACATAGCGGGATGATGCACTCTCTCCTTCGAGCAGCCGGTCTCGGAGTCCTTACTGGAATTGTGATGTTTTTCGGGTTGGGGTTGTTGGTAGCGGCGCTGCTCACCGTGACTAGCGCCCCATCTGCATGATATTCTGCGGGTACGCTTTGGGTACCATCGTCATAGGGTCCAGACTATCTCAAACCTCGCCCCTCAACATAGCCTGTAGACGTCTGCTGCGTTCCTGCTCATTACGCAACAGGGATTTGAGTTTTTGTATCTCATCTCTGTGCCCGCGGATCTGAGTCAGGTACGTTTGTTGTTGCGCTTCCAGATCGGACCGGTACTTCTCGGAGATTTTTGAAAGCTGCTCGCCCTGTCGGTGAATGAGGTGTTTTACCCCGACTTTTCCGTCTTCGCCGAACGTCTCCGTGAGCTTGTTTTCGAGCGTCCGAAGCTTTTTGGTAGAGGGAGCTTCATCTCCATACGCGATCAATTCGATTCCCGCCTCCATGGGCTGGACGGTCCCGCTTGCTTTGAGCGACAGTCGGTTTCGCCAAACAGCTTTCTGCACCAACATGGCCGAATTCTCTTCCCCTTCACCTTTAGGCTCCCAGAGATTTGATGCATGCCAAGGCACAGGACACTGAGCCCGCGATGCCATCTTCACGGCACCCATGCCGAGATCGGGTCCTTGTCCCGCTTGTTCAATGAGATAAGTCAGTGGAAGGTTGAATCCTTTTTTGACCCGACCATTTTCATCCACCGTGAACTGAAAAAAGACCATACCCCTCACCGTGAGTCCAGCACCAACCTGGGCGTATACCGCATGAACAACACTCGCCGCAATTCGATCCAAGGTCGTTATCTCACCCGTGGGCGATCCGCTCGCGAGCGCCTCAAACTCCGGAAACAACATTTCAGAATCAATGGACGCAACGTCTTCATCGAACAGGAGGACGATTTCCTCTAAACCTTCTTGGTCTGCCATAGGTTCTCTCACCCACTTATCCATACGCAGGTACAACTGGTGCCTGTGGGCACACACCACGCGTTCTTCCCAAGTAACTGTCCCGCAGCGTGCGGGCAAGGCATGGCTGGGGAATTAGACCAAAAGCACCCAGACTAAGCTGAGCGGACGGTCACGCCCCGTTAGCGACAGACTTCAAAGTCGATGCGCTCAGGCAATCTTCTTATCCACATCGATCAGATCGGCAATATCGTCATAGTGAAAGGCCGCACGTTTAGGCCCAAGCCGTTTGGCCTGGTCTTCTGCGTACACCATCACCATGCCAGCAACATTCTGTACATCGACGATCAAATACAGGACATCGGCAACCGAAAATGTATGTCCGACAAGTTCACGCATAAGAAGTTACGTACTTACTCCAGTTGGTTCTAGCATAGCCAGCGGACCTGTCAACCGAGTGAGGGTTCATAGCGAGAAAGTAATCGGTTTGTAAGAAAGCTTACCGCTCAAGAGTTGGCGAGATTGGCTAATTTTAGTTGTCAGAGAAATTTTTTTATCTTTAAAATCAATTAGTTGCGATTGGCACAGAACCTGCAACCCCTTCCCCACTGTGTTGCGAGAACCCAAGTGATGCTTAAGCGTGTGCTAATCGTCGGCCTCGGAGTTATCTTTTCGATCTTCGGTATTGTCGGTCTTTTTATCCCCATACTCCCCGGCATTGTGTTGCTGATTGCCGCGGCCGCTTGCTTCTCCAGCGTTTCACCCCCATTCAACCGTTGGATGCGGCAAAACCCCAGGGTGCGGCGTTGGCAGAACCGTTGGCAAAGCAGTGCGGGGCTTCCGCTATACAAACGCCTGCAACTGGCACTGTGGATGAGCGCCGAAACCATCGTCCATCCATCCAAGCAAGTGCGGTAACGGAAAACCACGACTACATCACTAACCGTATTAGTCAGGAAAACTGCCGCTCCGCGTTCCTCCCTGAAGTACACTCAACGACTGCAGAGCTGAAAATCTCACCTCAGGCACTGTTAGGAGGGACACGAGTGACCAGCATCCTCGTCTGCGGCTCGCTCGCATTCGACGACATTGGTTTTTTCGATCAACGGTTAACGGCCGACATCAGGAACGTTAAGCTGACCCGCCTGTATCGAACTTTTGGTGGTTGCGCGATCAACATCGCCTACAACCTCAAACACCTGGGCGATGATCCCCTCCCCTTCGTGACCGTCGGAGACGATTACGCGCCCGAATACCAGGCCCATCTCACCCGCCTGGCGATTTCACAGCGAGGTATCCGTATCGTGCCCGACGCGTTGAGTTCACGCGGGATCGTACTCACCGATAACGAAGGCGCTCAGTTCACTGCATTTTATCCTGGTCCTCCAGTGCCCGACGATCACGCTCAAGAACTGGAAAAGCTGAAAACGGAATTCGACTTCGAAGCTGCGGTCATTGCCCCCGATGTACCCGAAAAGATGTTGACCGCTGCAAATCAGCTGGCGCAAATACCGGCACGTTTATGGTGCCCTGGCCAATACGCGGAGTTGCTGGATCGCCAGCAGGTTGAAACGCTTGTGACGTTCGCAAATCTTCTGATCGTCAATGCGCATGAATGGCAAACTTTGTGCCAGCAATGTGATGAGTTGGAATTGCGCTCAGCCGTGGACACCTTGCTCGTCACCGATGGTCCCAACCCGATCACGTTGTATTACCCACTGCGCTGCAAACAAGTGCACACACAGGTACAAGTGCCAACTATTCCACCGGAACGGCAGGTCGATCCAACCGGTTGTGGGGACGCCTTTGCGGCGGCCTATCTCCATTACCAGCTTGCCGGTGAGCCGCCCACGTCCGCTGCCGAACTTGCTACCGAGCGAGCGGCGGCGTGTATGGCCCAGCGGGGATGTCAGAATCACTGACCCTCGGCCGAACCGAAGCTAGGCTGCCTCTTCCATTTCCGGCTTGTAAGTTCCCAGTGTTGCCGCGCCATTCAGCCGTGCGCGCAATGCAAGCGCTCCCTGGGCCAGGCTGGCGTTTTCAGCACTACCAGCCCACGCTTCGAGCGCAGGTTCCTGTAACGCCCGTCCGTAGGAAAAGCTCAAACGCCACGGCAGGTTGACCCCCATGGCATTCATGGCATTCAGATGCACGGTGGACTGTACGGCGGTTTGACCCCCGGATAGAAACACGACCCCGGGGTTCGCAGCCGGAACAGAATTTTTCAGACACGCGATCGTTCTTTCGGCAACTTCATCCACACCGGCTTGTCGTGGGCAGTTCTTACCGGAAACCACCATCGAAGGTTTCAGGATGGTTCCCTCGATGAAAACGTCCTGCTCTGCCAACGCACGATACAACGACCGTATCGTCCTACGGGTAACGGCATCGCAGGTTTCAATATCGTGGTCACCATCAATCAACACCTCCGGCTCGACGATCGGCACGATGTCAGCGTCCTGACAGATTGATGCGTACATCGCCAGCGACCGCATGTTTGCTTCGATGCAAGCCGTACTTGGCAAACCGTCATCTATTGTTATCACCGCACGCCACTTGGCGAAACCAGCACCCATCTCCCGATACTCATTGAGGCGCTCACCGAGCCCGTCGAGGCCTTGTGTGAACTTCTCACCGGAATGCCCTGGCAAATCCAAGGTACCTTTATCGACTTTGATGCCGGGGATGCCGCCTGCGGACGCGATAATCTCCGGAAACGGCTGACCATCGCGTGTGGCCTGGCGTATCGTCTCATCAAAAAGAATGTAACCAGACAGGTATTCGCCGCTGCCTTCGGCCGTAATAAGGAGCTCACGATACGCCCGGCGACTCTCCTCATTGGCCTCGACACCGATGGAGTCAAACCGACGTTTGCAGGTCGGGTTGCTTTCATCCATCGCCAGTATGCCTTTTCCCGGTACGACCCTGGCATTTGCCACATCCTCGAGTCTCTGTCGGTTCATAACTCGCACGCTCCTTTTATTTCGCTAATCATCTCATTCTGACTTAAGCCCGATTAAAACTGGTCGCCAACAGACTTATGTCCTGTCTCACAAATCAGCTTAATGATCTGCTGGTCTTTTTTGCCCTTGCTGCGTTACTCCTCGTCGCGTGTACTGCTGGCGTCTGTCTGCATGCACTTTTTGCCAAGTGGTAAAATATGTCAAGGAGCGCAGCCAACGGGAGTTGTCATGTTTGGACTACCACTTGCGACAACAGCACTGGTTCTCGGGTTTCCAATTCGCCGGATCGCCTACACAATCGGCTTTCTCGTCGTAACACGGCATTTGGAAGAAGATTCCAGCAGCGAGGATGAGGAGGCGTGAATTCTACGGTCATCGTTTTCCTCATCCTCTACTTCCTCGTTGTATTAGGCATAGGGGTCTGGGCGATGCGCGGTGGGGTTCAGCAAAGGATATTGGGCCTTGTGGTACGCGGCGGGCGAGGTGGCGCAAAGCGAATACACCAGGCGCAATTGCGTCGATGGTACGCGGCGCAAGCATTGCCTTTGGGTGGGAACTGGCGGCGCTCGCCGAACCGACCGGCTTGCACCCTATGCTGGCGGGAATAGTCTGTTCGACCACCGCGATGATTGTAGTTAGTCTTGCAACGCAACGTATCGCCCCAGTACCCGACTATATCGTCGCCACTATGGATGCTGCGGCTAGGCTCAAACCATCATCGGCGACGGCGACTCCAGCCTGGAAGTCCAT
>JACZXA010000225.1 GCA_022571865.1 Pseudomonadota bacterium | reverse complement strand
GATGCAGCGCACACCCAGAACCATGTTCTCGGGACCATCGTAGGGGGTGTCTCCCGATTCCAACCACCAGGCCTCTCCCAGATTCTTCCAGGCGAAGCGAGGCGCTGTCTCACGCTGTTTTTTTGCGACTTCCGTGAGTGCCGGCATGCGGCCGTCGGAAGGCTCGGTGAGAATCGACGTGCGGTACTTTCCGTCGATGGCGAACCCGTGCGAACCCCATTCGAACCAGAAATCGTTGTAGGCGCCGACGTTGCCGCCCGTCTTGGGCGCCGGGCGATCAGGATCGCTGGGCTGGGCTCGGGTTTCGCGGTTATTTGCCGCTTTCGATACCACCCCATTGGCCTCTTCCTGGGTCAGGTAGAGACGCTCGCCGAACTCTTTGGGCCGCTCGAAGGGGGTGAGGCTTGAAATGTCGTACCGGCCCGAGAAGTCCGGCTTGCCGCTCGCCGTTCGGGCGATGTCGCCCTCGGCAGCTAAGGTGGTTGGTGCTGCCGCGGCCAGTGCCAGCAGCGTGACGATGACGATGGAATTTTTCTGCATGGGGCCTCCTCGCGAAGGGTTTGATTGACCTTACTTAAGTCCCTGGATCTCAGCCTTGTGCAGGTTAATCGTTTTTACCGCGACTGACCATCAGCAAGCATCCAGCATGGGTGGTATTCGCAACCGTCATTTGATTTTTTCCAACAAATACAACTATAGTTAATGTAACTTAGATAATAGAAACTATAGTTATAATTAATGCCCATTCCTACCATGCAATTCAGGCCATAGAGGAGGATTCTGGCCTTGAGTGAGAGTTCAGCTCGATCCGCGGCGTTGCGTCCACAGCGACTGACGGGATTGATTCACGAAGTCAACCTGATGGTGGCTCGCCTTTTCAATCGGCGAGTTCGTGAGTTCGGGTTGACACGCACCCAGTGGCAGTTGTTGTACTGGCTATACCACGGGGACGGACGATCCCAGACGGATCTGGCTGATAACTTGTTAATGGCAAAGCCGCCGCTTGGAAGGGTCGTGGATCGGCTGGAAGAACAAGGATGGGTCATCCGGAAAGGCGATCCAAACGATCGCCGGGTAAAACTCGTCTACCTCACCGAAAAATTTACCCCGCTGATGGCGCCGCTGGAAAATGCCATCGACGACATATGTGAAATTGCCGTAGAGGGACTGTCGGCATCTGATCGTAAGAAGTTGAACGATCTGATGGCGCGTGCTCACGACAGCCTTGCTAACGCTATCAACCGGGAGTAGGTCGCGGAACGTCTGAGAGAAAATCCGAACCGTGTCAAGGCCATGTTGATTCGTGCCATAGTCGCTTGCTGCGTTTTGCTGACGATGTCGGGCCTGGCCAATACACAGCAGACTGAGCATGGTGTCGCGCCAAAACTGATACTGCAAGCCGCTGGTGGGGCGGGTGCGCCCATTGATGTGCCGTATTTCGAACACGTCGACATATTGGTGGACGGGCGTCTTGACGAGGCAATCTGGAGCCAGGTACCCGGCTACGATGCGATGCTAGTCATCGAACCAGAGACACTTATTCGGCCGAAATACCGGACGATCAGTCGCTTTGTGTACACGAGTGAAGGTCTCTATGTCGCAGCGTTCATGGAACAGCCTCCCGAAACTTTAATATCGAGGCTTTCTTCGCGCGACAAATACATCAATCGTGACAGCTACGGTCTGACGCTCGATACCTCGGGCGAAGGACTGTACGGCTATTGGTTTGTCGTCAATCTGGGCGGTTCCCTGATGGACGGTAAGGTGGCGCCGGAACGCATTTTGAGCGAACAATGGGATGGACCCTGGCGAGGTGAAAGCGCCCGGTTGCCGAACGGCTGGAGTGCCGAATTTTTTCTGCCCTGGTCGATGATGGCGATGCCGGCGGCAAGTACCGCACGAATCATGGGATTCTGGGTGGACCGTAAGGTTGCACACACCGATGAGCGGTATGGATGGCCGGCTTTGCCGCTTAACGCTGCACGTTTCATGTCGGCATTGCAACCGATGCGCTTGCAGAAGCTCGAACCGAAACCACAATTTGCGATCTTTCCCTATGCGTCTGTGACCCAGGACGAAATTGCGAACGAGCAGGACTATCGTGTTGGCGCGGACCTCTCGTGGCGCCCCTCCACCAATCTACAGCTCACGGCAACCCTCAATCCCGATTTTAGCGCGGTGGAGTCGGACGATGTGGTTGTGAATTTGACGGCTTTCGAGACTTTTTTTCCCGAGAAGCGACTCTTTTTCCTGGAAGGTAATGAGGTTTTTATCACGACTCTGCGTTCTGACGTGAATCGTTATAAGTTTTCACGCGGCAGGGGTGCCCGTCCAACACCGAAGACCTTTACCGCCGAGCCGACTACGCTACTCAATACCCGGCGGATTGGCGGACCGCCGAGACACGTCACCATACCCGCCGATGTCGAAGTCGCCGGTGTCGAGTTGGGTAAACCTACCGACCTGTTAGGGGCACTAAAGGTAGTCGGCAGCAACGGACGATTCCGGTATGGGGCGCTCGCGGCGCTCGAGGACGACGTCGAGTTGTCTGGCACCGTTATTGCCCCGGGTACGCCGATAAATGGCGCACCGATTACCGTCACTGAGGACGGGCGGAACTTCGGTGTCATCCGTGCGCTGTTCGAGTCGAGTGGGAAAGGGCGGCGCTCCATCGGGTATATGGGTACGATCGTCACGCTGCCCGGTGCGGATGCGATGACGCACGGCATAGACACCCACTATTTCTCGACGGATGGAAAGATCAAATGGGATACCCAACTCATGTACAGCGATGTCGATCGCACGGGGGGATTTGGCGCTTTTACGGATCTAACCTATACCCAGCGCAGGGGTCTGATCCACAGTGCAGGCCTCGACTACATCGATCGCAAACTGGACATCAGCGACCTCGGCTTCATTCGTCAGAACGATGTGATCACAGCGCGGTACGGCATCATTCGCACGAAGAGCCAGGACCTTGACTACTTTCGTCAGATACGTAGCTCGCTCTTCGTCCTGGCACAGACCAACACCGATGGATTCGCGAACAATATAGGCATTTATACTAATCAGAGCTTCATGTTCCAGAATCGCTCCCAAACCCGGTTGACCCTCAACTACTTCCCGGCGCGCTGGGACGACATCAACAGCCGCGGCAACGGCATGTTCAGAACCGACGCCCGGTGGTATCTGCAAATCGCCTACGGTACGGACACGGCCAGAAAGTTTTCGTGGAGCGGCACTGTGGGCGCGGAACAGGAGGAATTGAATGGCCGTTGGAGTTGGAGTTCGGATTTCGGCTTCACTTACACGCCAAACGATCGCTTTGCCGTGGATCTCGATCTGCGATTCAAGAAGCGCGATGGCTGGCTCTTGCACCGCACGGGTGCCGCTTTCACCACGTACGCAGCCGAGGACTTTCAGCCGCGATTGGCGGTCGATTATTTCATCACGGCGCGTCAACAGCTTCGACTTACCGTGCAATGGGCGGGCATCAAAGCCGAGGCGCAGGAATATTGGCAGGTGCCCGTCAGCGAGGGAGAACTCAATTCCCGAGCAGCACCTGTGTTGAATGAAGACTTCACCCTCTCCCGACTGACCGCGCAGTTTCGTTACCGTTGGGAAATTGGACCTTTATCGGATCTGTTCGTCGTTTATACCCGCGGCAGCCGTCTAGGCGGCACCGATCTGGATGACAGCTTCGGCAGGCTGTTCAACGATGCGCTGGATCAGCCGGTGGTCGATTTCCTGGTGGTGAAGTTGCGTTATCGATTCGGCAGCTGATATGGAAATTGTCCGACATCATTAACGGGTCGAGAACTTTTTTCGATCCTACGCGACAAACCTTATACCCTTCTATTGGAACCCTTTAGGGTTCACCCACTATTCGAGTGGGGGCCAGCTTACCCGCTGGCTTTTTTTTGTGTCCCTGCTGAGCGTGTTTTTGCACTCGCGCCTCATCGGTTCGATTCAACTATCCAGCCCGTGATACGCTTAGGTTCAGTATCACTCACCCGGAACCTCCGGCGTATTTTCAGGAATTTCAGATGTCCACGCAGTTTGACCCGGTTGAAGAAGGCATTGCGGCTATCAAAGCCGGGGAGATGGTCGTCGTGGTGGATGACGACGATCGAGAAAACGAAGGCGATCTGATCATGGCCGCCAGTAAAGCCACCCAGGAACAGGTCGCTTTCATGATCCGGCACACCAGCGGCATTCTCTGCACACCGATTCTCGAGGAGCAGGCTCACCGTTTGCGCCTCGACCCGATGGTGGCGCGCAACGACGCGCCGATGAGCACTGCGTTTACCGTCTCGATCGATTACAAACAGGGATTAACCACCGGGATTTCCGCTGGCGAGCGGGCGGCGACCGTTCAGGCGCTTACCACCAACAACGCCGTAGCAGATGATTTTGTACGCCCGGGGCACATTTTTCCGCTGGTAGCCCGTAAGGGTGGGGTACTGGTGCGTTCCGGCCATACCGAAGCCGGTACCGATCTTGCGGCGCTCGCGGGCTGTCCCCCGGTGGGATTGCTGGCGGAACTCGTGAACGATGATGGTTCCGTACAACGATTACCGCAGTTGATTGAGTTTGCGAAAACACACCATCTCAAACTCATCTCCATTGGCGATCTCATCTCCTATCGTCAGATTCGCGAGCGACTCGTCGAACGAACCGCCGAGTTCAACGTTAAAACCCGGATCGGGGAGGCGCGAGCGTATGCCTATAAGACCAAGTTCGAAGACGCTGAACACATTGCACTCGTGTTCGGTAACATCGAGAAACTTTCCCCGGTACCGGTTCGGATCCACCGGGAACGGCTCATCGACGACATCTTCGGGCCCCAAACCAGCCATCCGGAAAGCCTGGTGGATGTCGCCCTGGTACGTATTGGCGAGCTAGGGGGCGGAGTGCTCATTTACCTGCGTTCCGGGTTTGTGGGTGTGCCGTCAGGTAATCTCATCGACCAGTCCAGGGAAGACGAACGCCGTGCGCAATGGTTGGAAGTTGGTGTCGGGGCGCAGATATTGAAGGATCTCGGGCTCACGAAAATACGTTTGATTGCCGGACGTGAAGTGGATTACGTCGGTGTCGAAGGGTTTGGCCTGGAACTCGAGTCCATAGAACTGTTGGATGGTTGAGTTCACTGTCGATAATGAAAGGCGGACGCGCGGCAAGCCGGACCGACATATACGATGCGAATGTTGCTGGATCTGGTGTGGCATACCCGGCACCGTACCCGTCGCCTGATCTCGGCGATTTCGGTCTGTGGATCACAGCGAGTGAGCAATTCCTCGAGGTCCAGGCGTTCCATACGTCGGCAGGGTGCGCACACGGCGTACAATTGAAAGCTCCCAACCAGGTCGGACAGGTATTCCATACTGTATGAATATACAGGCTTTAGCCGTCACAATGGGAGACCCTGCGGGCATCGGTGGTGAAGTGCTGGCAAAAGCGCTCGTGCTGCGGAGTTCGGAACGGCCTCTGTTGATCGTCGGTGCTCGCTGGGCGTTGCAGCAGGGCGCGGAAGTGGCCGGTGTGCCGTTGCCAGATGTGCAACTCGTCGAGCACCCCGACCAGCAGAGCGAACCGGTCGCACTCATGGATCTCGGCATCGCGATACCGAACTTTCGATTTGGCGAAGTTGACGCCGATTGTGGTCGGTTGGCTGTTCAGGCCGTGGAAACCGCGGGACGTTGGTGTCTCGATGGGGTGGTGGCCGGCATGGTGACTTGCCCGATCAACAAAGAAGCACTGCGTGCGGCGGGTGTTGACGACATCGGCCATCAGGAAATTCTCGGCCGGTTGACCGGAGCTTCCTGGACGGCCACGATGTTGATGACACCGGGCTTGCGTGTGGTTCATCTGTCCACCCATAAATCGCTCATCGAAGCGGCCCGATACGTCACCCGGGAGAACCTGCTCGATAAACTGCGACTTACCACCGTTACCCTTGCAGATTGGGGTCTACCGAACGCCCATATTGCTGTTGCGGCGCTCAATCCGCATGCCGGAGATGGGGGGCTGATCGGCCGTGAAGAGATCGATGAGATTGCCCCGGCCGTTGTGGATGCACAGAGTGAAGGTCTCAACGTAACCGGCCCGGTCCCGGCAGATTCGGTATTCACCCGGGCGATTGACGGAGAGTTCGATGTGGTGCTTGCCATGTATCACGATCAGGGTCACATCGCGATCAAGGTGCATAACTTTCACGAGAGCACAACGGCTACCCTTGGGATTCCGTTTCTGCGCACGTCCGTGGATCACGGCACCGCATTTGATATCGCGGGGCGCGGGGTCGCAAGTGAGCGCGGGTTACTGGCGGCGCTCGATGCGGCGGAAGCCTTGCTTGCCGGTCAGCTTGCGCGGCTATGAGCGCGTGGGGCAAACTGCCCGATTCAAGGTAAAAATCTTTTGAGCAGGGAGGAACGTCATGAAAGCAGCCGTATTCCGTGAAGTAAACACACCCATGGAGGTCGAAGAGATCGACATCTCCAAGCCGGGACCGCGTGAAGTTCTGATACGGACCTCGGCCGCCGGGGTCTGCCACAGCGACCTGCACTTCTTCAACGGCACCTATCCAGGTCAGATGCCGATGGTGCTTGGCCATGAAAGCTCGGGCATCGTCGAAGAGGTTGGTAGCGACGTACATTACGTCCAGCCTGGCGATCACGTTATCACCTGTCTTTCGGTGTTTTGTGGGCATTGTGAATATTGCCTGACAGGCCACATGTCGCTGTGTCAGGAACCCGAAACGCGACGTGGGCGCGATGATGAGCCACGCATCAGCCAGGGCGGCGAGTACCTTGCACAGTTCGCCAATCTCGGCTCATTTGCGGAATACATGCTGGTACACGAGCACGCGGTTGCCAAGATCCGCGAAGACATGCCGATGGACAGGGCGGCGCTGATCGGGTGTGGGGTTACCACCGGGGTTGGCGCGGTCATTCACACGGCAAAAGTCGAGCCGGGCGCAACGGTTGCGGTCATCGGTTGCGGTGGCGTGGGCGCCATGTTTAACGATCCGGTCGAAGTGGGAATCACATGCGAGCTACGGATCCACGGACCCAGTGGCAAGATCCAGGTAGAGCGCGGCTGCGTACGTACTCTCGAACCTGGCGCTGATGGAAACCGCCTCAGCATCGCTTTCGATGATCCCATCGTGGCACTGGGCGATGTCAAACGGAGCGGGCCTACGTTGGCACGAGACTACGATCCCCGGCGTTTCACGGTGAGAGCAGAAGAAATCTATAACTCCAGATATGCAGAATACATAGCCGGTGGCACCACATCGCCGATTCCCGAATACCCGCAGACAATCAGGAAAA
>JACZXA010000224.1 GCA_022571865.1 Pseudomonadota bacterium | reverse complement strand
CCGCGGTACCGGCAGATCGGGGATAACTTGTCGAGCCCGCATCATGCTAATAAGCTCCTTCGGGTTATCTGCGCAGGCATCAAGCGATCCACCGAGCTTCAACTCGATGTCAAACAACCGCTCCGCCACATCGATTTCGATACCGGTCTCGTTGAAACTGGCAAGCTGCAACACGGCATGCTGATGGCAAGGGTAGATACCGGGGGCGAGATCATCGAAGGCATACGAGCCATTAGCGGCGCTGTAGGTGCGGTGGTATTCGTCAGTTGATTCGTTGGTGATCTGAATAGGCGCGTTAGGCACCCGCGCCGTGATAGGCGACAATGGTGCCGTGTAGCGTGAGTTTGATATGGAATACGTTCATCCGGAATTGCTCATCAGCCCCGAGGCGTTGGAAAACGCTCTGGACGACCCCGAGCTGCGCGTACTCGACACCACAGTTTTCCTCAAACCCGCTGCCACCGGCTATCGGGCCGAAAGCGGTCTGGAAAAATACAGTGAAGGGCACATCCCTGGTGCCACATTTGTCGACCTCATCAAAAAGTTCTCCGACACCTCGAGCGGTTTAGGCTTCACTTTGCCTGGGACGGCCGAACTAGCAGACGCATTCGGCGACATAGGAGTCAGTAAGGAGCATCGGGTGGTTGTCTACTCCTCCGGGCACATGATGTGGGCGACGCGGGCGTGGTGGCTGCTGCATTACTGCGGTCACACCAAGGTAGCGGTGTTGAACGGCGGGCTCGAGCGCTGGAGGGGGGAAGAGCGCCCGCTGACACAAGATGTCATCTCTTATCCATCTCAGTCCTATGAGGCAACCCCCCGCACGTCGATTTTCGTCGGCCTGGAAGAAGTATGCCGGGCACAGATGCAACCCGGCACCCGCACTGTCAACGCGCTTTCCCCAGCGGTTTATGCCGGGACGGGAGACCAACACTATGGTCGCAGAGGTCATATACCAGGCAGCATCAACCTCCACTATGACGATCTTCTGGAAGACGGCAACTTCCGTGGACCTGTACAGCTACGTGAGATCCTCACAAAATACGGTCTTCTCGATGCGCCAAAAGTGATCACGTACTGCGGAGGAGGCATCTCCGCCACAATCGACGCTTTTGCTTGCCTGTTAATCGGCAAACATGAAGTGGCCGTGTACGATGGCTCGATGTCCGAATGGGTCCGTGACGAATCTCTACCGTTAACTACCGGCCAGGCGCCATGATCTGCTGGAGCATCTCGAAACTTATCAGCGAGCCCGTTAGATAAGTACAACACGTCCTCGCCGGTCCGATCAAACTGTCTCTTACTGGGCCGTTTGTTTCGCGGAAGCGTGTCTTGCACAATCATACAATTTGTTCAGGGTAGCGACGAGCTAGCGGCATAAACGGGCTACCACCATCGCCTTGTGGAGAGTGTTCGAAACCGACGAGATGCGCACTCAATACCGCTACGAAGTATGGTTTGGGTGACACTATAATGGCGAGGTCTATTCGCTGGAGAGAGAAAATGAAAAGCGGGCAACGACTGGTTCGTCTGACACTCAGCATTGCTGCATTGACCATAGCGGTGGATGCACTCCCACAGGAATCTTCTGCAGGACTGATTGAAGAGATCATCGTCACCGCGCAAAAACGCGAAGAAAATCTGCAGGAAACTCCGGTTTCCGTAACGGCATTTACAGCCGGTGCCATCGAGGCGCTGGGCTTTCGCCAATCGGTGGATATCACCGCGCAAACCCCCAACTTCAGCGTCGGTTATCCGAACGGCGATACCGGTGTACCGGCGCCTTTCATCCGTGGGGTTGGGTTAAACGACTTTGGGGTGCTCAACCAGGGCCCCGTCGCTGCTTATATGGACGAATCCTACATCTCCTCCAATGCCGCTCAGATTTTTCAGTTACTCGATGTCGAGCGGGTGGAAGTATTGCGCGGACCGCAAGGTACTTTGTACGGACGTAATGCTACCGGCGGTGCCGTCAATTTCATATCGCGTAAACCCACCTCCGAATGGGATGGTTGGGTGCGGGCTGGTTATGGCAGCTGGGACATGACAAAAGTGGAAGGCGCATTCGGCGGGCCGCTTGGCGACACCACCGCCTTTCGGGTAGCTGTGCTCAAAACAGACTCCGATGGTTGGATGAAAAACCGCTTCACCGGTAACGATCAGCAGGGAATCGACGAGTTCGCCTGGCGGGTGCTGCTCGAAACGCAACCCACCGATGAACTCAATCTGCTGTTGAATGTGCGCGGCGGTAAGACGGAATCGGATGCCGTGCAGTATCGCCATCTCGGGGTCTGGGATGCGAATGGCGACATGTGCGCCAACGCCGCCATCCTCGCAGGCAACTGTGTGGATATCTTCGGCTACTCGGAGGAGGCGCCGTATACCACCTTAAACGGCGTGGATGTACCTGCCACACCCGATTACGACGAAGGTAACTACGACTTCGAAGCCAAGAACGACACGGATTTCTGGGGTGTTTCGCTCACGGTGGACTGGATAGTAGGCGACTTCGTGATCACCTCGATCACCTCCTACGACGACATCGATGATTTCCGCCCGGAGGAAACCGACGACGGCCCAAATGACATTCTAACCGGCGAGCTTGCCGTGGAGCAGGAGACCTTCTCCCAGGAATTTCGTGTCAGCTGGGATGTAGATCAGTGGTCCTGGCTTGCTGGCGTTTATTACTTGAAGGATGAAGCCAAAGACAATACCGCCTTCGACATCCTGCGGGACTTCCGGCCGTTTTTTATTGGCGATGACGTGAACTGCTCAGCGCCTGAGGGAAATCCTTCCGGATTCTGCCCGGAAGCATTCGTTTTCAAAACAAAGTCAGGCACGGAACAGGAGATCACGAGCTTTGCGCTGTTCGTCGATGCTTCAGTTCGGCTGACAGATGTTTTGAAGCTGTCTGCGGGCTTGCGTTACACCGACGAAGAGATAAAACACAAAAGCTTCTTCTTCTTCGATGAGCCGGCGGCCGGCAACCCGGTACAACCCGGCTATCCAGATTCAGCCGATAACAATTTTCAAAACATCTCCGGCCGAGCCGTGCTCGATTTCCAGCTCACCGATGACATCATGTTTTACGGTGGCATCACCAGCGGTTTTAAGGCTGGTGGTATACAAAGCACCAGCGACGGCATCGCTCCTTATGACGAAGAAAAGCTGCTGAGTTATGAGGTAGGTTTCAAATCCATACTGGCGGATGGTCGGTTGCGATTTAACGGCTCCGCCTTCTATTACGACTATGAAGATCTGCAGGTATTTGCCTTCGTCATTGTCGATGGCATCGGCTTTTCGACCATATCCAACGCGGCGGATGCTGAGATCTACGGTGCCGAGTTCGAGTTACAGTGGTTACCGATCGAAAATCTTTTCATCAATCTCGGAGTGGGGCTGTTATCTACGGAATACGAGGACTTTGTGATTCCGTCAGGCGATTTTTCCGGTAACGAAATCACGATGTCGCCGGAATTTACGCTCAACGCTCTGGTGCAGTATGACGTGTCGCTGAAGGAAATGGGAACGCTCACACTGCAGACCGATTTCAGCTATCAGGACGAGGTCTTCTTCGATGCGCTCAACAATCCGTTACTGAGCGAAGACGATTACTGGCTGTGGAATGCTCGTGTCACCTGGACGTCTATGAACGACAAATGGGAAGTGGCGGCATTCGGTCGCAATCTTGGTGATGAGGAATATATGGTGTATGCGTTCGATCTGTCCTTCTTTGGTTTCAACGAAGAAATGCTTGGTACACCTCGGGCTTTCGGCATCGAAGTGACGTACCGTAACTGATGCATCGCCTGAGATTCACCGCTGCGCTGGTGGTTGGTTTCTGCGTGGCTGCGTGCGATACATCGGTTCCGGCAGACGAACCAGATCAAGCGACAGGAGCGGTTGCCACTGTCGCGGGGTTGGTCGCGAGACCGGTAGAGGGATTGAATGAAGCGGCGATGCAGAAATGGCTGCGTAGTTGCGCGCTCTGCCACATCGACGGCAATGGCGGCGCGCCGCGTCTGGGTGATGCCGAAGCGTGGCAACCGCGCCTCGCGCAGGGCAAAGATGCACTCCTGACACACACCATTGAAGGGTTCAATAACATGCCACCTCTCGGTTATTGCATGTCGTGCGAACGCGAAGATTTCAGCGTGTTGATCGACTTCATGTCGGGAGGGATGAAATGATTGGATTGACACGCCGCAAGGTGCTTGCTGCTAGCGCGCTGACCGCTTTGTGTGGAATCGCACGTCCAGTGCTCGGTACACAATCGGCCTCGGTGCCATGGCGCAACTGGTCCGGCGGTGTCATGGCAAATCCCGCGGGCCGCTTCGTGCCTTCTTCGGAAGCAGAGTTGATCGAATTCCTCGAATCCACCAGCGGTTCTATACGACCGGTAGGCTCGGGCCATTCTTTCACGCCACTGGTGCCAACCGATGGCCATATTATCGTGATCGATCAGTTGGCTGGAATGCTCGATCATGATCCCATCGCGCGGCGAGCGACATTCGGCGCCGGTATCCGGCTCGGAGATATGGGAGTACTGCTGGAATCGATCGGACAAGGTATGTTCAACTTGCCGGACATCGATCGCCAGACCCTTGCGGGGGCCACTGCAACCGCTACGCATGGAACGGGTATCGGCTTCACCTGTCTTTCCGGCTATGTGACGAGCCTGAGACTCATCACGCCGAGCGGCAAACTCATCGACGTGAGCGCCGATGAAAATCAGGACCTCTTTGATGCCGCGCGTGTGAGTCTTGGCGCACTCGGTGTGATTACCCGGATGACGTTACAGAATCGCGATAACTATCGGCTCAAATCGAAAAGCTGGATTCAGCCGATCGAGGAGGTGCTCGAGGGGTTCGATGAGTCTGCGGCGAAGTATCGACATTTCGAGATGTTTCCGCTCACCCACTCAGATTATGCCATCACGCTGGCCATCGATGAGACCTCCGAGCGCATCAACAACCCACCACCTTCGCCGGAAGAAGACGCATCCTTTGGTGAAGCCATGCGTGGCTGGACACAAGTGCCCCCGCGCGAACGTTTGCCGCTGGTGAATGCACTGGCGGAACAAATCGGCGACAGCGAAGCGGTGGACGTGTCATACAAAATCTTGAGCAACATCCGTAACAATCGCTTCAACGAAATGGAGTACGCCGTACCGGTCGAAGCGGGTGCCGAATGTCTAAGGGAAATATTGCGGACGATCATCGAAAAGGAAGTCGACGTCGTGTTTCCGCTTGAGTATCGCTACGTCAGTAGAGACGATACCTGGCTCAGCATGAGTTCCGGCGACGAAGACCACGCTGCAATCTCCATACACAGGACGGCCGATGAAGACTACCGGCCATACTTCAATCTGATCGAACCGATCTTCTGGAAGTACGGTGGCAGACCCCATTGGGGCAAAGTGCACTCCTTGGGTGCCCGGGAACTGAGCCGACTTTATCCTCGGTTCAAGGACTTCCAGGAGATCCGGGAGATCCTCGACCCAGCGGGTCGCATGCTCAATGATCATTTGCGCAAAGTTTTCTTGACCTGAAGGGTGACCCAAAGAGAAGCTTGGATACTGAAGACGGGATGAAGTCCGGGGGAGGAACATGAAGCGTCGCGAATTGCTTAAAGGGACGGCAGGTCTTGCCGCAGCCATGGGCAGCGGTGCGCTCCTCTGGTCGCCGCATGCGCCAGCATCAGCGCACGATACTTATTTTTCCAGCCTCAACAATCTGCTCAAACGGGATGGTCCTGGTCGGCCGGTGATGTTGATCGATACCGCACGCATGAATCACAACATCGATGTGCTCACCGGTTCGGTTGGACCGGAGAAGACCTACCGCGTGGTGGTGAAATCTCTCCCCTCAGTTCCGCTGTTGGAAAACGTTCTGCAGCGCGCGAAGACACGTTCGCTTATGGTGTTTCATCAGCCCTTTTTGAACGCGATCGCGGAAGCCTTTCCGAACTCCGATACGCTACTCGGCAAACCTATGCCGGTGCGGGCGGCGAGAACGTTTTACCGAAAGTTGGGAGAGGCACCGTTCGATGCGGCGAACCAGGTGCAGTGGTTGATCGATTCTCAGCAGAGGCTGCTGCAGTACCAGGCGCTCGCGAGAGAACTGGGTGTGAAGATGCGAGTTAATCTCGAGATTGATGTAGGCTTGCATCGAGGTGGATTACCGCAACCGGAAGCACTCGGTGCTGCGTTGCAAGTGATTCAGGGAGACCCTGAGCATTTAAGTTTTTCCGGGTTTATGGGCTATGAGCCACATCTAACAGGGATGAAAGCGTCCCTCGATCATCCCGCGGTGCGAAGCGTGCTCGACATTTACCGCGGGTTTCTCGATGGTGCGCGAACAGCTGGGATTAAACTGGACAGGCTAACCCTCAACGGGGCAGGCAGCCACACGCTCAGAATCTACGAACATGACAAGACGATGAACGATCTGTCTGCTGGTTCAGGCGTTGTGATGCCTACGGACTTCGATACGTTCCATCTCACTGATAATCTACCGGCGTTGTTCATCGCTACTCCCGTATTGAAGCGCTACGATGGGAATCCGTATATGCCTGATGCGCCCGAGAACATGCAGCGCTTGTATTACATCTATGGTGGTTATTGGAAGGCTCAAATGGTTTCACCGGCTGAGGTAGGGGAACCTATCTATCAGAGCACGAATCAGAGCCCCATCACAACCTCGCGTAAGGTTGATCTCAGGGTGGACGATTACGTGTTTCTGCGACCGACGCAGAGTGAATTTGTAATGCTGCAGTTTGGTGATCTTCTTGCCGTCAAGGGCGGCGAGTTCACTGATCGCTGGCCGGTATTCCATCAGACTGGATAGTGATCGTTCGCACGGACAAACTGAGAAGCTACTGTGTGGCGCACCGGTCATTGATCCCTGAAGCCAACCACAACACAGAGCAATACGCCCACAATCGAGCAGAACTTTCATACCAACCCACTCGTGTCCGAGAACGAGGCATGCGCTGATTCAAATCGATCAAGCAGGCACAGCGATTTCTGGAGAGCCATGCAGCTGTTTACAACCTATTCAATCTACACAGACATTCGCTTTGCAGAAGGTTTTTCAAGCTGTTTCGACTTCGTTCCTTCGCGACTTGGGATGCAGTTACGGCCTCTTAGTAGAGGAGTTGTAGATAGTTATATTCGAATGAAATAGTTAACGTGTCAGTACCTATTGAATGTGTGCATGGCGAATTGGTAGTCACTACAAAGTAGCAGATCAAATCCTAGCCTTGTAGTTGCCGGATGCCGACTTAGCATGCCTGACATGAAGTCTGTCGCTTTCCTTTTCATGCATCTTTTGGTGC
>JACZXA010000039.1 GCA_022571865.1 Pseudomonadota bacterium | reverse complement strand
GAGCGGCGGCCGATCCTGTTTGTCATCGCCACATCGCCGGAGAATCATGCCCGGCTCGATGAAATAAGAGCGCAGCACAATGCCCTGACAGAACCCGGTTCCGGTCAGGAAGTTTCGGACGGCATGCCTGTCGTCACCTGGCTCAATTATGGTGTGCACGGCGCTGAATCAAGCGGCATGGATGCATCGCTGCCGATCGTTTATCACCTCGCCGCGGCACAGGGCACAAGAATAGAAAACGAATTGGCCAACAGCGTTGTACTGGTCACCGCAGTTTTTAATCCGGACGGTCACGCGCAGCGGATCGCATGGCTTGATGCGTACGGCAGCCAGGTTACGAATGCTGATCCGCAACATGCCGAGCACAATATGCACTGGCAGTTCGCGCGCACCAATCACTACTGGTTCGACCTGAACCGGCAGTGGATCAGCGTGACGCAGCCCGAATCGCGCGCCTGGATGTCGAAGTGGCATGCATGGCGGCCGAACGTGTCAGTCGATTTTCACGAGATGGGTTCGGACAGCACCTATTATTTTCACCCGGGCGTGCCCGCCAGGACCAATCCGATTATCCCGGCCGCCGCGGAAGCGCTCACCGAGGCATCCGTCCGGTTCACGGAGGAATTCCTGGATGCGGAAGGCAAACTCTATTATCACGCCGAAGGGTACGACACCTATTTTCTCGGCAAAGGATCCGGATTGCCGTTCGTCAACGGCGGCATTGGCATACTCTACGAAGCCCCCGCGGCCCGCGGTGTCGAGTTGCAAACTCCACTGGGCCTGCTCACTTATCGTGAGAACATTCGCAAGCACTTCCGTGCGAGTCTCGGCATGATCCGCGGCGCCACTGCCTCCCGCGAACAACTGCTTGACTATCAAAAGGAATTTTATGATTCCGCGCTGACCGAGGCAGCCAGCGACACGGTAAAAGCTTATGTGTTCGCAACGCCGGGCGACGATTCGCGGATGTATCATTTTCTCGATCTTCTGACCTGGCACCGCATACAGGTTTACGATCTTGCCCGCAACATCAATGTGAACGGACGCGAATTCGCTGCCGGCGAGGCAAAGATCGTCCCGATGAGTCAGCCGCAATACCGGATGATTCGGGTGATCTTTGAGCGTTTTAGCGAATTTACGGACCCCACATTCTACGACGTGTCGGCGTGGACCTATCCACTTGCCTATGATCTCGACTACGAAGCACTGTCCGGCAGAAATTTTCAGGAAAGCCTGCTTGCCGAGCAGTCCGCGGTCGCTATGCCGGCGGCGGCAGCTCCGGACGGGCCCGACTACGCTTATGCCTTTGCCTGGTCCGACTACTATGCACCGCGCGCGCTCAATCGGGTTCTGAGCGCGGGCCTGATGGCGCGCGGTGCGCTGCAGCCGTTTTCGGTTCGTACCTCCCAAGGCGATATGTCCTTTGACCGCGGCACCATTGTGGTGCCATTCGACAGGCAGGAGAAGAATCCCGATGAAATAAAAGCCATTATGGAATCGGTCGCCGCGAATGATGGTGTGACTGTGCACTCGTTAACATCGGGTCAGAGCACAATCGGCACGGCCGGTGTCAATGTCGGCGGCCGTTCTTTCGCAGAGCTCCAGCAAGTGAAAGTATTGCTGATCATTGGCCGCGACACTGACCTGTATAACGCTGGCGAGATATGGCACTTACTCGACTACCGTATGCAAATGGCGGTGTCACTGCACGATCGTGACCGGCTTGATGGCATCGACTGGAAGCAATACACGCACCTCGTCTTCCCGGGTGGCGAGTATGAAAACTACATGCCCGATTATGTGGATCGCATTCGACAATGGGTTGCAGAAGGCGGGACGATTATCGGTATTCGGCAGGGCGCTTACTGGGTGCGGGACAACGTGCTTGATTACGTTGAACCGGTAGAGGGTGAGGCACTCGTGCCCGACGAGGACCTGGAAACCGGCACAGGTCACGATGATTTGCTGGACGAGGAAGCAATCGAGACCGAACGGTACGATTACGCCGACAAGCAGGATATTGAAGCAGCAGACCTGATTCGCGGCGCAATATTTTCCGGCGATCTCGACATCACGCACCCGCTTGGCTTCGGCTACTCCGACAGAGACATTGCTTTACACAAAAACCTGAGCGACGTCATGGAACGCCCGCTTAATCCTTTTGCGACGGTGATCAGTTACCAGACGCCGCCTGTCCTGTCCGGATTCGCGTCGGAAGAAAATCAGACGGCCATCGAGGGAACTGCAGCACTGATTGCCGAACGTAAAGGCAACGGCAGCGTCATATTATTTGCCGATGATCCGAATTTTCGTGCCACCTGGTTCGGCACCAACAAACTTTTCCTGAATGCGTTGTTCTATTCCAAAGCGTTTCAGGCACCGGCTGAGTGATTATGAAACGAGCGATGCAATGCGTCATACTCGTCGCCTTTTGCGCAACTGCGGCAGGTCGGGAAACGACGTCCGTGCAGTACCTGGCAAACGAAGGCGTCATGATCACCCATGGCGATACCAAAATTTTGTTCGATCCGCTTTTTGATAACAGCTATAACAGATACCGCCTGGTTCCAGACAAAATGCGTGACGCTATATTCGCAGGGCAAGCACCTTATGACGGTGTCGATGCGGTTTTCATCAGTCACAGTCATGGCGATCACTTCTCCGCCAGCGAAGTAGTCAGGCTTCTGCGAGAGCGTCAGCAAATTCTCCTGTATACGCCGGCGCAGGCTGTCGCCGAGATGCGGCAGATCGCGACGCCCGATGACGAGGCTATTTTTGAACGAGTGACAACCTTTGACATCGAATACGGTGACACACCGGTTTTCGTCCGGCAGGATGGCTTGTTAATCGAAGCACTATGCATACCGCATGCCGGTTGGCCTACCGCTCGCACCGACGTGCAGAATATTACCTTCCGGGTAACCCTGGAGGATGCAAGCACGGTCCTGCATCTTGGTGACGCCGACGCCCGACTTGTTCATTTCGAACAGGACGAAGCGTACTGGGATGAAAGGCAGATTGATCTCGCGCTACCTCCATACTGGTTTTTTCTCTCTGAAGATGGCCGCGAAATTCTGGATGACCGTGTTCATGCACGCAATTCGGTCGGCATTCATGTACCTGCGCAGTTCAGCGAGGATCCGTCCAGCATGCCGGGTGAACTCCTTGGTGAGGATCTTTTTCACCAACCGGGTGAGGGGCGCAGGTTTACCGGCACACAGTAATCGCTCGCCGGGGCGAGCTCCTACGACGAAATTGCAGGAACTCGCCCCGGCGAGCGACGCTTTAACTAAAACTAACGCGTTACGGCATTCCCGGCAACATAAACACTTTGTATGGAGTGCAGTGCACTAACGTCCGCCAGCGGATTTTGCGCGATAACGACAAAGTCCGCCCATTTTCCTGGTTCGAGCGTGCCAACGTCATCCAGCTGCAGGCAGCTGGCGGCCACCGAGGTGGCGCTCAACAGGATTTGCCTTGCTGTCAGGCCAGCCTCACTCATGAGATCGAACTCCATGTGTTCGAAGTATCCAGGGAAACGTCCTGCAGGACCGGAGTCGGTACCAAACGCGACCGGGACACCGGCTGCCAGTATTACGGCCAGGTTTTCCTGTGCCTGTACCAGTGCTTTTCGATAGACTGCCGCCGCGGGGTTCGCCGCCATTCTGGCCATGAATTCAGGATCACTGACACGATCGATCTCGCTTTGTTTCGCTGCCTCGAGGAAAAACGGATCGTCGAAGAATGCCGGGCGCTCGCCGTAGACAAACGTTGATACTTCCCGGACCAGTGTCGGTACATAACACACGCCGGAATCGAGCATGGCCTGCACGAATTCATCGGATACCTCCTGGTCACGTACCGAGTGCGCGATCAGACCGCTGCCCATTTCAAGCAGCTTCGCCGCGTCATCCATATAGAAAATATGGGTGGCTACAGGAACGTTTGCCTCTTTTGCAACTCGCAATGCTGCTGCCAGGGCATCCCAGGACATTTTTTCGACGGCACCCAGGTTGTCATCCACGCGCAGCTTGATCCAGTCGACGCCCGCATCAATATTTGCGCGGGTCATCGCCGCAGCTTCGGCCGGGTCCTGACTGAATACAGGGGATCCCGCAAGGAGAAGCCGTGCGCGATCCAGAGAAGGCCTGTCTTGCGCCGCGCGAATGCCGAACGCGCCGTTGGGAGCGCCACCAAGGCTCAATACAGTGGTAACGCCGTAGCGCGCGTAAAGCGCCAGATCGGCTGCTACCCTGGCAGCATCCCCCTGAATCTCATCTGCCGCCCATCTACCTGAGATATGCCCGTGCGCATTGATGAACCCCGGGACTATCCACTGACCATCGAGAGCCACGATTTCGGCACCCTCCGGAGCGGCTGCGGTGCTGACGCTCTCGATCCGGCCATCGCGAACCACAAGGGTGGCGTTATGCAGGGCAGCAGCGCCGGTGCCGCTCCAGATGTTGGCGTCCGTATACGCGACCGCTCCTGCCCCGGGCAATGCAACGGCTGCCGGCTCGGCCGCTGCACCTGATTCCACCGGTGGCTCGGAGGAATCGCCGCAAGCAGCAAGCAACAAGGCAAGCATCAGCAAGCCAGAAGTCCGAATCATGGTCTTCTCCCGTATGCGAAACAGCATGCGTCTATTGTACTCCTCGCTCCACTGAGTGGGCGGCCGCAATGAGCTCAGACAGGTCCTTTCGCGTGAGTAATTTGCCCTTGCTGACAACTGCTGCTATTTGCCTGGTGTGAGCAATGTTTTCAAGGGGATTCGCGTTGAGAAGTACGAGATCCGCCTTCTTGCCCTCGTCAATTGTTCCCATTTCATCAGCAAGCGAGAAAAATTCAGCAGGCCGGACGGTCGCGGACCTGATTGCTTCGAGCGGCGAGCGCCCGGCACGCACCAGCATCTCGAGTTCCGAGTGCAGGCTGTAACCGGGCAGGGATATCAAAATCGGCGTATCGGTGCCGGCGCCGATCGGCACGCCACGCACACCGATACGCCGTTGACGGCATCGATAACCGTGACATTCGTTATGGCCGTACTGCCTGGCTGCGGCTTCGCGCACGCCATCAGGGGTGCGGTGAACATCCCCAACAGGATGAGTTGACGCTTCATTATTCTAAGGTTGCAAATCGATCCGGTAACCTGTCGCTACACTCAGAAAATTCGATATCTCGATCATGTCCTTGCCAACGAAGCGGATCGTGTGCGAGTTGACCTTTTCAACATTCGGCAAATATGACAGCAATTCCACCGGGCGATAGTGCTTGAGACTCAGCTCCAGTTCTATCGGCGTTTCCAGAACATAGGGCTCGAATTCTTCAATCCGGTCGATGGCCGACTTGGTACGCGTGCGGATGACCTCGTACCCGGCCTCCGGCGTCAACGTTCGCGCCGAATGGAATCCGCTGGCCCACTTGACCACCGCTCCCTCAATATCGCCAATAATCACCTGGTTCTCGGCCACTGCAACGTCGCCCCCGGAAACCATGATGACCGGTACCCCGAAGTGACCGGCAATCGCGGCATTCATGCTGCCCTCAGTCATGGTCATGCCGTTCAGTCGCACGCTGGTTATATTGGCGCTAGACATCGTGTGTGCCCGAACACCGCGAGTATTGTTCGTACTCGCGTGATAGCCGATGAAAATTACCCCGTCGAATGAATCGTCGATACCGGCCATCATGGCCAGCTCCCGCGGCCAGGAGCGGATCACCGTCACATCGTCGGAAAACTGCTCAATCAGAAGATTCTGGCCGTTGCCGTGTGAGTCACTGATTACAAACTCGGTCGCACCTGCTGCACGAGCAGCGTCGATCGCGGCATTGACCTCGTTCGTCATGAACTCACGGAATCGTTCGTATTCGAAGCCGCCCGGACCAAGTTGCTCGCCGGTAACTACGCCAACGACGCCCTCCATATCAGCGGAGATGTAGATTTTGAGGCCATCCTGCGCATAGGAAATAGCGGAGACCGCTGCCAGCGCCAACAGGCATAGTGTCATTCTGATTTTCATTGTGTCCCCCGAATCTGTTATTCGTGCTTTGAACGAAGCATAGGCGGCTCATGGGGTGAGGTCAAAACAAGCCTGCTAAACTTTCAAATATACATTCGCGGCTGAAGTCGCTCCTGCATAATTGCAGGAGCGACTTCAGCCGCGAATGGGTTAGCGCTTGCCTTTGAGTTTTTGGGCGGCGCGGTAACGGGCGCGCGCCTCGGCCAGTTCCAGCTGGGCGCGTGCAAGATCGGTCTCTGCCGATACGCCTTTCAATGCTTCTTCGGCGTCCTGCTGTGCTTTCAGTGCCGCAGCTTCGTCGAGTTGCTCGCCACGCAGCGCCGTATCGGCAAGCACGGTGACCAGGTGCGGCTGGATCTCCAGCATGCCGCCGGTGATGTAGAAAAAATGTTCCTTGCCTTCGGTGTCCTCGACGCGAACCTCGCCCGGCTTTAACGTGGTCAGCAACGGCGCATGACGCGGCGCTATGCCGACTTCGCCCATGCTGGCAGGCGCGTACACCATTTTCGCGTCGCCTGAGTAAATCTCGCCTTCCGCGGATACGATATCGACGTGAATGGTAGCCATTAGAGAATGCTCTTTTGCCTATTGCATGGTCTTGGCTTGTTCGACGGCTTCGTCGATCGAGCCAACCATGTAGAACGCCTGCTCCGGCAGGTGGTCGTAGTCACCGGCAACGATGCCGTTAAAGCCGCGAATCGTTTCGGCAAGCTGCACGTACTTGCCGGGCATCCCGGTGAATGTTTCCGCCACAGCAAACGGCTGGGACAGGAATCGCTGAATCTTGCGCGCGCGGGTCACAGACTGTTTGTCGTCTTCCGACAATTCCCAGACCCCGGGCCAATCTCACCCGTTACCATGGCGTACTCGCACCAAACGCCAAGTACCGCAATCTCGTGGTACCTACGCCCAATAGACGGGTAAAGAGAAAACGTAAGCACACGACCCATACTGAATCGGACCCCACGCTAGATACGGATCGAGAAACCGATCGTCCTCTGGCTCCGCTTTCCTGGGCTGAGCGCCGTGTGACGTACCACTCAAGCGAGTGTTCAAAATAGAGATTGAGCACTGTCCCAAATGCGGTGGCAAGTTGCGCGTCATCGCAGCAGTCACCGAGCCTTATGTCATCAGGAAGATTCTCGATCACGTCCATCAGCCAGGCGCCGCCCAGCAAACCACCTGGCAGAGAAGCGGACCCATCTGAGATTCAATTCGACGCGATCTAACCGACGACGACGAGGTGATCCTCTGGATTATTCGAACAATTGTAGATTTCGCAATTAGGCGTGTGATCGTGTCCCTCGATAACGAGGAACTACAAAAACCAACATCACAGGCACGATCGTGTGGCTTATTGGTTATCGAAGGTTAATTTTACCTAGCCACACTTTTTCGATCGCACGATCAACCGTTCTACGACTTTGACGAACTGATTCATCGTCTAGAAATACAGCCCGACACCGGCGAGGATTTACTGACCCTGGCTGAACACGAACAAATTGTTAACCAATGTTGCACTTCAAACGTGAACCTAGGTATCACCAGCACATCTAGATGATATCCGCTCCTTTCTTCTCGAGGAGTTCTCTGAGAATCGATCGATGGCACTGCCTCTCGTTCTCGCAATAACATCCAATAGAGAAGTCAGTCTGATGAGAGAGTGCAGCCAAAAGATCCAGATCTCGAGTTGGTCCAGGTTGTTTCATCTCTGCGAGAAAGCGTCGCTTGAACAACCGCCATACTTTGTCATCGGTAATGGGAAAGAATTCCTTTAGCAGTGCCTCGCTTGGCGAAAGGTTTGGGAACCAAACGTCGTATATGTTCTTAGATGAATATTCTTCCTTGCGAACACCTCGAGGTGGTCGCCGCACTGTGCCGATTCGAAGCCCTTCATTAGAGTCTCGGTCACTTCCTAGTCGTCTAATTCTGATGGCCATCTCAGGAGGATCTTTCGTGACGCCTAACTATTGGGTTGAGTAAGCATGTGCGAATGCAATATGCATGATATTTTTTGAAGTCGGCTCCAATGATTGGCTAGGCACGTGGCCAAAGGAATGAACACTTGTATGCATATTGATAGATAGCCCAAAGTAGAGCGATTGTAAAAGCTAATCCAATCACATAAAAAGCATCAATCGATATGACCTGTCCGTAAACAGGAACACCCGTGAACGGGAGCACAAGCGAAAAAAAGATTGCCTCTACAAGTCCGACATAGAAGAAGTATCGCCAAAAAACCACAACACCGACTGGTTTGTGGAAAGCAAAACCGAATAGACCGACGCTCGCGACCACCGATAACAAGAAATCAAAGTAATCGAATGCACCCAAATCTGGCATAGCTGGAAGAGCTGCGGCGCTGAGTACCATTAGGACCACTGTCAACCAGAAGAATGCCTTCCACCAGCCAGCGTTACGTGGGGCCGTCTTCTTTTCCAATGGTGTGTCTGGTGGTTCATAGGGATTTTCTTCGGACATAGCATCTAGCACCTAACGTCTAAATTGAGCGGCTGCGAAACATGGCAGACTTTTTTGTAAAGCAAGAAGAATGACGCTTTTCGGAGTCCGCTCCAACGAGAAGTTCGGCATAGCCTGTTCCACTTCGAATGTGAACCTAAACATTGTTTTCATTCCTAGACTCCCCCAATTTGGTGTCTATGTGGCCAAGATCTTTGTTTGGCGCCACGACATCTCGAATGAGTGATTTGAGTACCTTGATATCCGGGAAGCCCCTGTCCCGTTCTCGCGACCAGATGAGACTACCATTGACTTTGATCTCGAAAATGGCGTTGTCGCCCGGTACAAGAACCATTTCGGAAATGTCACCTTCAAACGTAGAAAGCAGCTCTTGTGCCATCCATGTGGATCGAAGCAACCACTTGCACTTGGTGCAGTAATGTATCTCGACTCGATTAGTCATCGGGAAGACGCCTAATGTTTGAAATCAGTGGCTGCTTTTAAAGGTCCGCCGCAGCGTTCACGGCTGTTTTGATCCAGTTTGAACCAAAACGTCGCGTGAAGCCCACTCTTCGAATCGGGGAAGGTTCCCATGAATTACCTCCCAGGGCGCTTTATCGCTGACAAAGGTATGCGCTTTGGCATGTTTGGTAAAGGATGTATCAAGACTACCCAGGCGTATTCGAATGAGATCTGGAGTATTCGCAAGATAGGCGTATATCGAGTGAGCCACAATTCGAGCAGAACACTCGAAACTTGCCGGGAAAGGATTCGTATTTGCGCAACGAGCGGCTCGAATCGGACAGACTAAAATCCTTTCTTTGGATTCCCGCATTGGCTCCGTGTGCAGATCCGCTAGCTTTGCGACAGCTAGTACAGTGGCAATAACCAAAATCGCCAAGATCGCTTGCGATCTGGTATTTGATGTTACCGCAGAGGCAGTTTCCTTCGTACATGGATAGATCTCAAATGACCCTACCGTCTGAGTTCAGCCGCTTGCAAAAGAGGCAACGCGCCTGCTCCTTTTTGTGGGAGCGGCTTTAGCCGCGAATTGATGTGGAATCGCGGCTAAAGCCGCTCCCACAGAGACGCATTGAGCAGCTACAATGCTTTAATCTCGCTAATCAACTCACTGACCATCGCTTGCCCGTCTCCGTAAAGCATCCTTGTCTGATCGAGGAAGAACAACGTGTTCTCGATGCCGGAGAAACCCGTGCCCTGGCCACGCTTGATCACGATGACGTTTTTCGCGTAATCCGCGTTCAGGATCGGCATGCCGTAAATCGGGCTGGACGGATCGCTGCGCGCAGCCGGGTTGACGACGTCATTCGCTCCGATGATCAGCGCAACATCAGCAGTCGGAAACTCCGGATTTATCTCGTCTTCATTGTAAATGATGTCGTAGGGCACGCCGATTACTGCCGCACGGCTTTCGACGCTGTGTAATTATCTTGCTCGTTGTATCAGCTTGTTGACATACACGCCCATCCTATCGGTTAGTTCTCCGGGCTGTCGCACCACAAACGACGCGCCCGCTCAGTCGACTCAAAATTCATCCCTAAATAGATGTTCGGGATTTTTTATACCACACGTTAATCAAGGCCTTTGGTCAGGATGCAAGCGCAGGGAGGTTTTTGTTTTTAGTGTCTGTTCTGGTGTCTGTTTTGGAGGGTCATAGCCCGAAAGCCCTTACCTGCGGCGGCATCGGTCTGACCTTATGGCAGGTGACGCACAAAAAAGTGATCTACCTCTGTAGCTGGTTTATCGGAATCACGTTCTCGTCGTTCTTCACAGAGTCTAGATAGTCTGACCATTGCTGCATCATCTGCGTTCTTTCTGGTAGGTATTGCGCATGATTATAGGATGCTCGTACTGAATTCTTGTCGAGGTGAGAAAGCTGTCGTTCAATTACATCTGGCCGGAAACCCATCTCGTTGAGAATGGTTGAAGCTGTGGAGCGGAATCCGTGGGCGCTAAACTTCTCATATCCCATATACCTCAACGCTTTCGTAATGGTATGGGAACTAATGCACCGATCTCGTCCGTATCCTGGGAACAGCCATCGCTGATGCCCAGTTATTTCTTTGAGGGTTTCTAGCAGATTAATGGCCTGAGTGGATAAGGGAACGGTATGCGGCTGTCTGTTCTTCATTCGCTCCTCTGGTGCTCTCAGGATCGATAACGGCCATGAGCAGCCATGTTGCGCTCTATCGCGGAATCTAAAAATCCCATTCATCGTCATCTGCGACGCTTTCGTTGATGAGAGCCATAAAGGACGGTCGGGTATCTGTCTCATTGACCAAACCGAGCATCGGAATTGAAGCGCTTCGCGCTATTCGTGTGAATTGTTCACCGGATTCGCGGCGGTGTGGCTGAATCTTACGGAAGTCCTGGTCAAAGTCTCGTGGGATCGGAACGTTATCTCGTAAGCTGATTTCCTCTCGAAGGTTGTCTGGGTAGGCGGTAAGTTCAGTTCGGGCACGATCACGGATATCATGGAAAGCTTCCACCGTTCCTAAACACAATCGCACCCCCTGCCGGCGACCATCGCGGATTGGCACACAGACCAAATACACCGGTTGCAACCGTGTCGACGACGTTTGCCATCGACAGGTCGGCAGCCTGCTCGGGTTTGCCGATGTCAGCATCTTTTCCCACGCCTTTCGCCGCTGGACGGATGAAAGCCCGGAAGCGTACAAGCGACGTTGCCGCCACTAAGCCGACTCCCGCGCCAAAGGCCACGATTCGCGCCCTTCTTCCTGAGTTTACAAATTTCGCACGATGAATGGAGCAAAGTGTGAACTCGATGCCAATCAGGCAGGCGGGTTTCCACTATCTTTTTGTCTTGAATCAAAAACCAGAGATCTACATGAATAACCTGCTCGCGACAGTGGCGTTGACCGGCGTACTCGTCCTCGGCGGCTGCGCTACTTTGAGTGAAAGTCAGTGCATAGCCAACGATTGGCAGACGGTAGGCTATCGCGATGGCCTGAGTGGTATTCAGAGTTCACAACTGCTCTCCCACCAGAATGCCTGTGTCAAACACGGCATCGTGCCCGATCGGCCAGCCTACCTCGTTGGCTGGAAGCAAGGTGTCGAGCAGTATTGCCAACCCCACAACGGATTTGCCACCGGCGAGCGCGGTGGGCAATTCGCAAATGTCTGCCCGGCACGCCTGAAAGGTGCCTTTTACGCAGCGTATCAGGAAGGTAAACGCATCTATCTGGCTCGATCGGAGATTTCCACCCTGCAACGGTCAATTTCTCAAATGGAATACCAACTCAAGCAGATCAAAACTGAGATTCTGGAAGCCGAGATACACCTCATCGACGGAGCAACCACGTCGATCGAGCGCCGCCACCTGCTCGAAGAAACCAAGTTGCTAGCTCAAGAACAAGGCAAGCTCGAAACGCAGATTCAAAACCTCAAAGTTGAGGTCGCGGTGAAAGCCGAACGACTGGAAAATCTCCGGCAGGTTCTCGCCTTAGCCGGCCGTTAGAGTTTCGCGGCGAAGCTAACGCGTGATTTGACGCTGCTCTGATTGATCCCTGTATTGCGAATGGTTCTTATTCCAGAATCGATTTCGCGGAAGCGCGTTTTTTTGGATAAAATAGAGAAAGCAGAAACTTCAGGCGAGTGTGCCGTACCCTTTCGCAATCAGATTAATGATCCCAACAAGCGTAGTCTTGGTTGTTATTCTTCCAACTCGAAGGAAATTCGATTGCGCACACCTGCAACCTCTACCGGTTTACCGTCGACCACTCTCGGCTTGTATCTGAACTTTTGTACCGCGTTGAGTGCTGCGTTATCGAACACGTCCGGTGGGCTTGATTCGACAACCACGGCATCGGCTGTGCGCCCGGTCCTGGTGACGACAAACTCCAGCACGACATAACCTTCGATTCCCTGCGTCTGTGCATCGCGGGGATACACTGGGGCAACCTTGACGATTGGCAGGTAGTTGCCGTCGGTTGAGAAGCCTCCTCCATCCGATCGTAACTTCGTAACTACCTGAACCCTTTGACGATGAACCTCCACCGAGGAGTCACCGGCAAGGATGGACCTTAATCCCTGCAGGCGCTTATCGTACTTTTCGTTAGGGAACTGCTGTCGTAGGATCTCCAGGATTTCGATTGTTCTATCCCAGTTTTCCAGTTCATAGTGAAGATAGTTCAGTAGCCCCCACCAGTTTTCCTTGACGGGGTTGCCGCGCTCCTGCGCGATGCGTACCCCCTCTTCGATACGCTCGATGGCCGCCGGGTAGTCGTGCATCTGATAGTAAACCTGACCCATGAAGATCAGGGGTCCAGGTCCGTGGCGTTCTGCGTCGTCTAGCCAACTCGCCATGTAATCGAGTGCCTTGGGATACTGCTCAGTGACAAAACTCAACTGTGCGAGCGTATACAAGGTCGTGAGTTTGAGCCCCAGCGGAATTGCTTCACCCTGGGCGATGACCTTCTCGTATTCCCCGAGCGCCTGAACATAATCGTCCATCGTGAAGTAGACGAAGCCACGCATGTTGTGAATTTGTCCAGTTTCATTGTCATTCAGATCGCCGGAATGCAGCATGGTCGCGAGCGCGTCCAGCGCTGACTGGTAATCCTTGGCGTCGAGATGTTGCTGTACCTCAGCCAATCGATCAAAAACGCCTGGGCTCATTGGAGCAACCTGATGATCATCACCCGGGTGAACAATCAGGTTTTCTGTGCTCGAGGAGGCCGGTTGTGAACTGCACGAACCAAGGGGTAAAACTACCGCAAGGCCCAGGATCAGTATTGTGGACGCTTGTCCCAGCGTCATGGCTTTTCTCCTGGTACTGGAATCGACCAAAGCGTGAACGCGTCTGGACAGCGTCGATGAGGACGCCATGGCGACTGCGGCACCCGGCCTCTGGGCACGCGTTATTTCCAGCAACTGGTTGGCGTAGGAGGTTGGGGAAATGCCGTGATTGACGACGCTGTCGTCACAGGCGTGTTCGGCTTCCATGAGCAATCGACGATGCACTATCCAGACGAGTGGATTGATCCAGAACAGCGAGCTGACGAACACGCTGAACAGCGACGTAAAACTATCGTAGCGCCGTATATGAGACAGTTCGTGCACGAGGACGGCTCGCTGCTTGTCTCTAGGCCAGCTCGACCAGTCATAGGGTACGACGACATCGGGTCGAATCAATCCCCAGGTCAACGGTGATCCCTGACAGTCCATTTGGCGTAAAGTAATCGGGCGAGTGATTCCCTCCGATGTGAAAGGTTTAAGCACCTTCGTATTTCTTATCCAGGTGGAGGTGATGACGATCTGCGCTATCCAGTACGCCATGAGCGTTGCTGAGATCAGTCCATAGAGGATCGCTGCAGCGAAACCGGGAGACATGATGCTCGGAGTTTCGGCGGTCATCTCTCCCTGAACCGCCGCGATCTTCGGCAACTCAAACTCCATGACCCAGTTATTGACGAGTGCGGGAGGATCAATCGAAATCACGCTCGGGCTGAATACGCTCAATATCAACATCACCGGCAGGCTCACGATCGCGAGGATCAGAATAAGGTGCCGCATGGATGCCGAGAACCACTGGCTCCTCGTTAGCAGGAGAGCACCGCTCAAAACCGCCAGACTTTTCGCTGCGAATAATAGGATCGCGATCATCTGCGACGCTCCTTGGCCTGAGCGACGAGTTTCCGCAACTCATCGAGTTCATGGTCGGACAGTTTTTCGGATGACGTGCCAAGCAAGCTGCTGAAGGCGGCGGCCGTGGATCCATCGAAAAACGTTTTCACAAGCCTTGTCAAAGCAGCTTTTCCCGCGGCTCGTCTGGGCGTACTCGCGGAATAAACGTACTTCGGCCCCTCCATAGCGAACTTCACCAACCCCTTTTTGTGCAACCGCCGCATCAGCATGCGCGTTGCCGAATAGCTGGGTTCATCGGGAAGTGCGATCTGAACATCGGCCACGCTGACGCGACCGTTGGCATAAACGATGTCCATGACCTGCCGTTCACGCCGGGACAAGATCGAGTCTTTTTTTGTCTCTTTATTCGTCATAAGTTGTGCACATTTATGTGCATAGTGCACTAAAATATGCACTCATGTTACCAGGTTGTCAAGCTGATCCTCTCTGGGATGACGGATTTGCGGTTTTCCTGATTTGGCAGACGTCTTCGCGATTCGTACTGGAATCAACAGGCCGGGCGCGGCCGTTTCAGGAGACGTTTATCGTCGTTGCATGACTGGAATCTCGAAGTATCCAAACACCTGGAAACTAAGAATCAGCCCCCAAAATCGTCAAGCAGAATGTTCTCGGGTTCCACCCCCAGATCGTCGAGCATCTGATGGATCGCGGCCACCATGGGGGGCGGTCCGCAGAGGTAGTATTCGCAGTCTTCCGGATTGAGATGGTCTTTGAGATAGTTATCGAAGACGACGTTGTGGATGAATCCTTTATAACCTTGCCAGTTGTCTTCTTCCAAGGGGTCCGATAGCGCCACATGCCATTCGAAATTATCGAACTGCCTGGCGAGTTCGTCAAACTCCTCGGCGTAGAACATCTCCTGTAACGAGCGAGCGCCGTACCAGTAGCTCATCTTGTAAGTTTGCCTGGCGCGTTTGAGCTCATCGAATATCTGTGATCGAAGCGGTGCCATGCCCGCACCACCGCCAATCCATATTTTTTCTGCGGGGGTGTTTTTGACGAAAAAGTCCCCGTAGGGGCCGAAGACGGTCAGCCTGTCGCCGGGTTTCAGATCGAACACGTAGGACGACATCTTGCCGGGTGGCACATCCATGCCTGGCGGTGGCGAGGCGATGCGGATATTGAACTTCAAAATGCCTTTTTCTTCGGGGTAGTTTGCCATGGAGTAGGCGCGGATGGTGGGGTCGCTGACCTGGCTTCGATACTTCCAGACATCAAACCGGTCCCAGTCCCCATGGTAAGTCTCTTCGACTTCAATCGTTCCGTATTCCATCTCGTAGGGTGGAATTTCCAATTGCACATATCCCCCCGCGCGGAAGTCGACCGCTGCGCCTTCCGGGAGTTTCAGATTCAACTCTTTGATGAAGGTCGCAACATTGGGATTGGCGGTAACTTCACAATCCCAGCGTTGTACGCCGATCGCATCTTGAGGCACCTGAATTTTCATATCCTGTTTGACAGCCACCTGACAGGAAAGCCGCCAGTTGTCGCGAATTTCACCCCGGGTAAAGTATCCTTCCTCGGTAGACAGAATACTGCCGCCGCCGTGGATCACCTGACATCGGCACTGGGCACAGGTGCCGCCGCCACCGCAGGCACTTGCGAGAAATATGCCTTTGGCCGCGAGCGTTCCCAGCAGCTTGTCTCCGGCAGCAACGATGACGGATTTATCCGGATCGTCGTTGATCTCTATCATTATGTCGCCGCTGCTGACGAGCTGCGAGCGGGCGAGAAGAATGACCATGACCAGGAACAACACGGTCCCGGTAAACATTCCCACACCGAGGATAATGGTCGTGTCTAACAACATCCTTTTCCTTTAGATATCGATGCCGCCAAACGACATGAAACACATACTGATGAGCCCGACCGAGATGAATGTAATGCCCAGTCCCCGCAAACCCTCCGGTACGTCACTGTATTGAAGCTTTTCCCGCACACCGGCGAGTGCCGCGATCGCAAGCGCCCAGCCCACGCCCGCACCGAGACCGAATACGGTGCTCTCAATGAAGGTGTAATCCCTTTCCATCATAAAAAGTGATGCCCCCATGATGGCGCAGTTCACCGTTATGAGCGGCAGAAAAACACCGAGCGCGTTATACAGGCGCGGTACGAACCGATCGAGAAACATCTCCAGAATCTGCACCATGGCGGCGATCACGCCGATGTACGAAAGCAGCCCAAGGAAGCTCAGATCGATCTCGGGAAAGCCGGCCCAGGCAAGCGCGCCATCACGCAACAGATAGTTGTATATCAGGTTGTTGACCGGTACGGTGATCGTCAACACGACGGTTACGGCAACACCGAGGCCGATCGCCGTAGAGATTTTCTTCGAGATGGCAATGAACGTGCACATGCCGAGGAAGAAGGTGAGCGCCATGTTCTCGATGAACACGGCGCGGATGAATAGCCCCAGATAGTGTTCCAACACTACATCGCTTCCCTGTACTGCATGTTGGGGGCGATCTGGTAGGTCGGCTCCTCTACCTGATCGGGCTTCCAGGAACGAATTGCCCAGATGAAGAGCCCGATAATGAAAAACGCACTCGGTGCCAGAAGCATCAACCCGTTGGGGTAATAGAAGCCCCCGTCTGCAACCCGCGGCAGGATCTCGTACCCGAGCAGGGTCCCGGAGCCGAGCGGTTCACGCACCAGGGCAACGGCAATGAGGACTACGCTGTAGCCGAGCGCGTTGCCAAATCCGTCCAAAGCCGACAACCAGGGGCCGTTCTGCATGGCAAACGCTTCGGCACGACCCATGACGATACAGTTGGTGATGATGAGTCCGACAAATACCGAAAGGCTTTTCGAAATGTCATAGGCAACGGCCTGCAATATCTGATCAACGACGATCACGAGCGATGCGATCAACGTCATCTGCACGATGATGCGGATACTCGAGGGAAGCCGGTTGCGCACGGCTGAGACGAGAACATTGGACATCGTCGTCACGAACGTGACCGCCGCACACATCACCAGCGTAGTGGACATGTTTACCGTGACCGCCAATGCCGAGCACACACCCAGAACCTGCAACGCGATGGGGTTGTTGTTGAAGATCGGATCGATCAATACTTCCTTGGGAGTTTGCACGCCTTAAGCCCCCGCCTGCAGCTTGTTCAAAAATGGACCGTAACCGAGTTCACCGGTCCAGAAACGGATGAGATTTTCCACCCCTCGACTCGTCATCGTCGCACCCGACAAAGCATCGACCTCAAAGGCGGCAGCCGCACTACCCTCGGGAGAGCGCGTTTTCACCAGTCTCACAGCGGGCGCACCGGATTCGTCGAATAACGACACGCCCGGCCACAATGCTTTCCAGTCCGGGTTGTCTACTTCACCACCAAGTCCCGGGGTCTCTTTGTGAGTATAGAATCCCAACCCTGCAATCGTGTGCAGATCTCCTTCAATGGCGAGGTACCCGAATAAAGTGCCCCAAAGGCCATAACCACGTACAGGCAACACCACTTTGTCCAGCGCTCCTTGTTCGGTTTCGAGCAAATACACCAGCGCCACATGTTCGCGGCGTCCCAGGGTCGCAATGTCTTCTGCCGTTTCCAGATTTCGAGAGGCAGCGATCACTCGCGACGCTTTCGCCTGGTCGTAACTCTCGACATCGACCGCATCGGTGTACTCGCCGGTCTGTAGGTTTACCGCTCGAACTCGAAACCGCTCGAAGAGTTCTTCTACGCCGCGTCCTTCACTATCGGTGATGCTATCTGCCGACAACATTCCAGCGGCTCGCAGAATATTCTGTTTGCGATCCAATTCCTGATTGATCTGCTGCTGGGGTTTCAACATGACGGCAGCAGACGAAACCAAAATAGAACAAACCAGGCATACGGATATCGCAACAAATAGAACGTTTCCCAATCCTTCCTTGTTGAAGTCAGCCACGAGCGAGCCTCCTCTTGATGTTGGCCTGCACGACAAAATGATCGATGAGCGGCGCAAACAGGTTGCCAAACAGGATCGCGAGCATCATCCCTTCTGGAAATGCCGGGTTTACGACCCGAATCAGCACACACATAACGCCGATGAGCGCGCCGTACACCCACCGGCCAATGTTGGTCATTGCAGCAGATACCGGATCGGTGGCCATGAATACCGTACCGAACGCGAATCCACCCAGCACCGCGTGCCACCAGAAAGGCATCGTGAACATCGGGTTCGAAGAATCGATGGCGTTGAACAGCAGTGAGGTGGCCACCATACCCAGCAGCACGCCGACCATTATCCGCCACGAGGCAATTTTCATTGCAACGAGAATCAGCGCGGCGATAAAGATGGCCAGCGTCGAGGTTTCACCGAGCGAACCGGCCATGTTGCCGACGAACGCATTGATGAGACTTACCCCGTAATCATTGCCAAGTGCTGCATTGCCAAGCGCGGTCGCACCCGTGTAACCATCCACGGCAACCCACACCGCGTCGCCCGACATCTGTGCGGGATAGGCAAAATAGAGGAATGTCCGCCCGGTCAATGCGGGATTGAGGAAGTTCTTACCCGTGCCACCGAATACCTCTTTGCCGATGACAACCCCGAACGTGATGCCGACCGCCGCCATCCACAAAGGCGTTGTGGGGGGCAACGTGAGCGTGAAAAGAATGCTCGTTACGAAAAACCCTTCGTTTACTTCGTGCCCGCGTTTGGCGGCAAACCAGACTTCAAACGCAATACCAACCACGAACACGACAATGTACAGAGGCATGAAGTAGGCCAGCCCATGCACGAGGCAATCCCAGTAACTGTCGGGGTCGTAACTGATGAGCACGTCGAGAAATACTGCCCGCCAGTTATTGGCAGAATCGATTCCCAGTGCAGCCATCGCCTCGTTAGCGTGCAAACCTGCGAAATAACTACCGGCGAACACCGGTATGAACGCACAGGCCCAGACCGTCATCATGATCCGCTTCAGATCGAGGCCATCGCGTATATGGGACGCGCCATCTGTAACGGTGCCGGGGGTATACAGGGCGGTATCGATGGCTTCGTACAACGGGTACAACCAGGCAATCCTGCCTTTCTCTTCGAAGTACGGAGCAATATCATCCATGAAGGAACGTAATTTACGCATTTAGCTCGGCGACTCCAATTCAGGGTGTTGGAGCACGGATCCTATGGTTGCGGGTGGACAGAGCACTAGCCTTCCTTCTCGATCTGGGTGAGCATCTGCCGCAATATCGGGCCGTATTCGTATTTGCCCGGGCATGCGTAGGTACACAACGCAATGTCGTCTTCGTCGAGTTCCAGGCAGCCGAGATTAATTGCGGTCTCCAGGTCGCCCACCAGGAGGCTGCGCAGCAGCTGAGTCGCAAGTATGTCCAGCGGCATGACCGTTTCGTAGGTACCGATGGGTACCATGGCACGGGGGCTGCCATTGGACGACGTGGTGAAATTCAGTGTCTTGGGTCCGAACAGGCTGGAAAGATAAATCGGAAAAACCGAATGTCGGTCGAGCCCTGGCGTCAGGTAACCAAACATCCGCCGTGAACGATCTTCGGGCAGCACCGAAACCTGCAAGTGGTAACGGCCGAGGAACGACACCGGGCTTCTGACCTCGCGGCCCGACAGCACCGAGCCAGAGATCACCCGTTGTTCACCGTCTTTGAGCTCGCCCGCCGTGAGCTCTTCGAGATTCGCACCTTGCACCGTTTTCAAGAGCCTGGGATGTGCCGCTCCGGGCCCACCAAGCGCAATGATGCGATCGTTCAGAATATTGCCGGTCAGAAACAGGCTGCCGATCGCTATCACATCTTGATAGCCGATGTACCACACGGTCTTGCTGGGGCTTACCGGATCGAGAAAATGGATGTGGGTGCCCGGAAGCCCAGCCGGATGGATCCCCGAGAATTCCTCTACGGATAACTTGGTATCGGTACCTGTCGGCAGGAATTTACCCGCCTCCTGGCAAACGTACACGACGCCTTCCGTCAGCTTGGCGACAATGTCCAGTCCCGCTGCGTATTCCGTGGCGTATTCCGGAATGACAACCGCCGGATCCGCCGCCAGCGGGTTACTGTCCATGGCCGTGACGAACAACGAATGCGGGACTGAATCGATCGGGGGTACCTTACTGTACGGCCGAGTGCGCAGCGCCGGCCAGACACCGCTGGCGACTAGATTGTCGACGATTTGCTCACGGCTCAGGTCACCGACATCATCGAGACCCACACGCAAAAATGTCTCGGCACCGTCCCCGTCCACATCGATGACAACCGACTGCAAAACACGCTTAGCACCCCGATTGATGCTCGAGACCCTGCCCGCTGCCGGCGCGGTGTACAGTACGCCTGCATTTTTTTTGTCTGTGAACAGAGTTTGGCCGCGTATTACCGAATCGCCCTCACGCACCAGCATGGTGGGCTTCATCCCCGGAAAATCGGCACCCAGCACGGCAACGCTTCGCACCGCACGCGCCTGGCTGATGCGCTGCTCCGGGTCACCGGACAGCGGCAGGTCGAGTCCCTTCTTGATGTTAATCATCGACGCCTACGCATCCTTTGCACTCGCAGCAATGTTAACGCTGCTCCCAACCGGAAATGGTCAGACCACTTGCTAATTCTAGTAAAAATCAGGCAAAAAGCCCCCGCCCACGGGCGATAGAGTCCAACGGTAGTTCTGGCACAAATCACCCATCAAACGGTTTGCTTGGCAGTTAGAATCTGGGTAGAGCAGCCTCAGTTGAGGCCGCGCGGATTATAAAGGTGCTCGTCCAGGGATGGCAATTATAACAAGCCCATTAGCGGCACGGCGATTCTTCTAGCCTGGATTATTCATGAAGAAGCGTAGCGAGGTCGGGGTCGAGGGCATCGCTATGCGAATTGCGAAGCAGTTTGCGAAGCAAACTGCCAGAGTAGTGAAACACCGGGCCTCGCAGGCTGTGTGGCGCGGACCGAAGGGCGCGCGTCCCGTCACAAAGGGACGGGCGCGTGCATTGACAGCACGTCGAGCACCCGTAGGGAGCACGCACAGTGTTTTCGTTGGTATCGGCGGCCGCAGTAGCTTGTTCATGAATAATCCAGGCTAGAATCCCTGCTTGACCACATCCTTCGGAATCAGCGGATAAGAGATACCCGCCCACTTCTGAACCACTCGAACGACCTGGCAGGCGTAGCCAAACTCGTTGTCATACCAGACATAGAGTACCACCCGGTTGTTCTTGGCTATCGTTGCGCCACCGTCGATCGCACACGCATGTCGGTTACCGACGAAGTCCGAGGACACCATTTCCGGTGACGTCACAAAATCGATCTGTCGCTGCATGTTGGAGTGCAGCGCCGTCTGGCGCAGGAAATTGTTCACCTCTTTCACATCGGTTTCACGAGCGAGCGTGAGGTTGAGAATTGCGAGCGACACGTTGGGAGTCGGCACCCGAATCGCGTTGCCCGTCAGCTTGCCTGCGAGTTCCGGCAACAGCTTGGCAACCGCCGAAGAGGCACCCGTTTCGGTAATAACCATGTTCAACGGCGCGCCACGCCCGCGCCGGTTCTTCTTGTGGTAATTGTCGATCAGATTCTGATCGTTGGTGTAGGCATGGACGGTTTCCATGTGTCCGTCGAGGATCTCGAACTCGTCATTGACTGCCTTGAGTACCGGTACGATGGCGTTTGTGGTACAGGATGCGGCCGCCAGGATCGTATCGGTTGCTTCCATGGTATTGGAATTTACCCCCGACACGATGTTCTTGATGTTGCCCTTGCCCGGTGCGGTGAGAATTACCTTGGCGGCACCCGGACTCAATAGATGTTGGCCGAGGCTCTCCTCGTCCCGCCACACACCGGTGTTGTCGATGATGATGGCGTTGTGAACCCCGTACTGCTCGTAGTTTATCTCCTGCGGACTATTCGCGTAGATAACCCGGATCACATTTCCGTTGGCGATGATGCAGCAATTTTCTTCATCTACTCTGAGCGTTCCCTGAAAGCTGCCGTGAACCGAGTCGCGACGCAGCAGGCTCGCACGCTTGTTGAGGTCATCGTCGCCGCCTTTACGCACAACGATCGCGCGCAATCGAAGTTGCTGACCACTACCCGTTTTTTCGATCAGTAACCTGGCGATCAACCGACCTATTCGCCCGAAGCCATAAAGAACGACATCCTGAGGTTTTTCGAGCGGCGGTATGTGGCGACCGATGACTTCACTGCATTCCCGCTTCACAAATTCTATCGGACTGAGCTTACTGCCGTTGCCGTTCTCCTCCATATAGTGGGTTGCGAGCTTGCCTACATCGATATGACAGGGTCCGAGATCGAGCCGAGTGAGGGCTTCCAGAATCGGATAACTTTCGAATTCCGACAGTTCATTCAAGGCAACCTGGCGCACGTATCGATGGGTTTTCATGATCCGTGTGACACTTTGGCTATGCAGGGAACGCCCGTAACAATAGGTAACCACATTGCTCCGATACAGACGGCCGATCATGGGAATCATGGCCTCGGCCAGCGCTTCGCGTTCCTTCCAATCCGGAAAGTAGTCGTCAAGACTCGGTAGTGCCACTGCGGTTCCTCGTGGGTGTGTTTGCTGCCCGTGGGGCGCCGGTTTGAATGGCGCGCATTATGAGAACTTCACCCCCCACACGCAATATCGCTCAGACATTAAACCTCAGGATCGGCGCATTTTCCGTCAGGAGATGTAAACAAGATGCTTATCAGCAAAAGTATTGACTATCGAAAGCTCGCATTGATCGCTTCCAGCGTCTCTGAGCCCGGACAAAGATCGGCTTCCCCGAGGGCGTTCAGCGGTTGGCTCGCGGTATGGAGCACCTCGTGACAGTCGGAAGCTTCGGGATCGACGTAGAGCAGGCCGGTCACGACTTCCCCTTCCTCCTGGCGCTGCTGGATGTAGTTCAAAGCCGCCACGTTATCGTGTACGTCAAAATTTTTGTCAAGCTTACTCAGCCGCAGAATCGAGCCATCCGGCATGGGGACGTCTTCGGTGGTTCCCGGGGCGTAGTCCGCGGTGATTTCTTCGTGTTCCTCGATGTAGTCCGCGACGACGACGTGCTCGCTGTGTTTGCGCACGTAATCGAAGCTCTTCGTCGATCCTTCGTGATTATTGAAAGCGACACACGGAGAGATCACGTCGATAAACGCAAATCCGTGGTGCATGATCCCCGCCTTGATCAGAGGGACAAGTTGGGCCTTGTCGCCCGAGAAGCTGCGCGCAACAAAACTGGCACCAAGCTGCAGAGCTATGCATACCAGATCGATCGGGTCATAGAGGTTGGGAACCCCCTTTTTGCTCGTGGATCCTTTGTCGTTGGTGGCTGAAAATTGACCCTTGGTCAATCCGTAGGTGCCGTTGTTGTCAACCAGATACAACATGTTTACCCGGCGACGCACGATATGGGCAAACTGGCCAAAGCCGATGGAAGCCGAATCACCGTCACCGGATACGCCAATGCAGTAAAGTTGACGATTTGCGAGGTTGGCACCGGTCGCAACGGACGGCATGCGCCCGTGCACCGAGTTGAAGCCGTGGGACTTGTCGAGAAAGTAGCTCGGCGTTTTCGACGAGCAGCCAATACCGGAAACCTTGGCAAATTGATGAGGCGGAATGGACAACTCCGCGCAGGCCTGAACGAGTGCCGCACTGACCGAATCGTGTCCACAACCGGCACAAAGTGTCGAGACCAGGCCCTCGTAGTCCCGCCGGGTCAGACCGATTTCGTTGACGGGCAACAGGGGATGACGGACCTTGGGTTTAGCGACAAAAGTCATAATTTCACTTCCTTCAACCGCGGCATTTTTCGCATCGTGAAGTAACCTGATACCTGGGATTGGATAGTGTCGGCGGATATCGACAAGCCGGCATAGTAGATGACAGGGATGAGGCGTGCCGGATCCAGAGCGCCCTCCGTCACCAGCAACGTTTTCATCTGGGAATCCCGGTTCTGATCGACCACAAAAACGAACTCGTGGCGATGGATGAACTCGTAGACCTCCTCTCCAAACGGAAAACCCCGCACCCGTAGCGTATCGAGTGAGATGCCTTCGTCGCTCAACAGGTCTAGGGCTTCGCGCATCGGCAACATGCTCGTACCGTAATAGAGGATGCCTGCTCGCTGCCCGCTGTCATCGATTTCGGCCTGGGGAATGAGAGTCGCCGCCGTTGCCCATTTCTTGAGCAATCGCTGCATGTTCTGCTCGTAGGCTTCCGGCGACTCGGTGTATCGCGCAAACTCATCGCGAGACGTGCCGCGAGTAAAAAAGGCACCTTTCTCGGGATGTGTCCCAGGGTAGGTTCGGTAGCCGATGCCGTCGCCATCCACATCGAGATAACGCCCGAACTGCTCGACTTTTTCCAGATCATCCGCACTCAGCACCTTGCCCCGATCGTATCGTCGCGCATCGTCCCAGACGAGCGGATCGGACAGGCAGTCGTTCATACCGAGATCAAGATCGCTCATGATGATTACTGGCGTTTGCAGCCGATCGGCAAGGTCGAGCGCAAGCGCGCCAAAATCAAAACATTCCACCGGTGTCGACGGAAACAACAACACGTGTTTCGTGTCGCCGTGTGAGGCGTAGGCGGCGGCAAGCAAATCACCCTGCTGGGTACGTGTCGGCATGCCCGTCGAGGGTCCCGAACGTTGAACGTCGAACACGACCGCCGGTATCTCCGCAAAATAAGCCAACCCCAGGAACTCGGTCATCAACGAGATACCCGGGCCGCTGGTTGCGGTGAATGCCCGCGCGCCGTTCCATGCGGCACCAATCACAATACCGATAGCCGACAGTTCATCTTCCGCCTGAATGAACGCAAACTTACGTTCCTCGCCGTCGGGATCAACACGATACTGAAGAGCATACTTTTCGAATGCCTCTGCCAGGGAAGTGGACGGCGTGATGGGATACCAGGCGCAGATCGTTGCGCCACCATACAACGCACCGAGGGCAGCGGCGGTGTTACCGTCAATCAGTATTTTTTCGCCCACCGCATTGGAACGTCTGACCTGAATGGGTAGAGGGCATGGCAAATAGTCGCGAGCGTACTGTCGACCGATCTCCAAAGCGTGAATGTTCGGTTGGATCAACGCGTCTTTGCCTTTGAATTGAGTCGCCACCATACTGGTGATCACGTCAAATTCTATGTTCAAAAGCTCGGCCAGAGCGCCGATATAAACAACGTTCTTGAACAAGCTCCGCTGTTTGGGATCACTGAATTCGGATAACAACATTCTGGAGATCGGAATGCCGATCTCATGTATGTCGGGTCGCTTGAGCGAGTCTGGCAGCGGCTTCGATGTGTCGTGCAGCAGATAACCACCGGGTTTGAGGATTTCTACATCCTCGCGGTAAGTTTCGGCATTCATGGCAACCATGATGTCCACGCCTTCGCGCCGCCCGAGATAACCCCGCTCGCTCACTCTGACTTCGAACCAGGTGGGCAAGCCCTGGATGTTGGATGGAAAAATGTTCCGGGTCGCCACGGGAATACCCATCCGAAACAGTGCCTTGGGAAACATGCCGTTGGCGCTGGCGGAGCCGGAACCATTGACGTTGGCGAAGCGAATGACAAAATCGTTGAAGGTTGTCATCTAAGAACCTAACTGCGGTATATGGATGACAGACTTCTGCATATCCCAGGCGTTGGTGGGACATCGCTCCGCACACAGTCCACAATGAACGCAGACATCTTCGTCTTTAACCATGACCCGGCCGGTGCCGAGTTCACCGGAAACGTACAGATCCTGTTCGAGGTTCTGCGCCGATGCCATAAGCTGGGTGCGCAGAACAGTTTCTTGCGCGTTCTCCGTGAACGTTATGCAATCCATCGGACAGATATCCACACAGGCGTCACATTCAATACACAAGCTGTCGACGAACACCGTCTGAATGTCACAATTCAGACAACGCTGCGCTTCTTTCATGCCGAGCTCGATATCGAACCCAAGTTCAACTTCGATCTTGATGTTGCTGAGCGATTGAGCCTGGTCGGCGTGTGGAACCGGAAAACGCAAACTTGGATCGTGTTCGCTGTCGTAACTCCATTCATGCATCCCCATCTTCTGGCTGATGAGATTCAGACCCTCTGCCGGGCGATCCTCCCTGACGTCACCGCCCTGACAGTACAGATGAATCGAGATGGCCGCCTGATGCGCGTGCGCGGATGCCCAGATGATGTTCTCGGGACCAAATGCCGAATCGCCGCCGAAGAAAATTTTTGGCTCTGTCGACTGCAGGGTAATCTCATCCAGAATCGGACAGTCCCATTTGTCGAATTCGATGCCGATGTCGCGCTCGATCCAGGGGCAGTGATTCTCCTGACCAATCGCCATGAGAACATGGTCCGCTTTCATGAACACATCCGGTTCACCGCTGGGAACGTATTTCAGTCTTCCGCCATCACCTTCCACGGGTTTGACACATTCGAATACGACCCCTTTGAGCTTGCCGTTTTCGTGTATGAATTCCTTCGGCGGGCGATTGTTGATGATGGGTATGCCTTCACTCATCGCATCTTCTTTTTCCCAATCGGACGCTTTCATCACATCGAACGCAGATCGGACGACTACCGTCCCCGTATCGGCACCGAGTCGCTTGGACGTTCGGCAACAATCCATGGCGGTGTTGCCGCCGCCCATGACGATTATATTACCTTTGATGGAATCGGTATGTTCGAAGGCGACACTTGCAAGCCAATCGATGCCGATCGAGACGTGCGCGTCGACCTCGTGCCTGCCGGGAAGTTCGAGTTCGCGCCCGCGGGGTGCACCGGTTCCGATAAAGTACGCATCGAAATTCATGTCCAGCATTTCTTTCATGCTGGTGATCTGGTGGTTGAAATGGCA
>JACZXA010000038.1 GCA_022571865.1 Pseudomonadota bacterium | reverse complement strand
CGACGGCAGTCGTTATTTCGCACGGCCCGATGGGCGGCCGGTTGAAATCGGATTGTCGTATGTCAGAACGTCTGATAACACGCAGGAAACAGATAACGAACAAAAAATAGACAACGCGCAAGCAACCGAGGATGAGCCGACCAGCGAAGTGAGGGAATCCATTGCCCCATATCTCGTCCACTCAGCGGTTTCACTTTCCGCGGAAAGTCACGCTGCCGCAGCAGAATAACTCTGTAGCTGTACCGGTGGCTTATGTTTCCCGGCTAAGTCAGCTCATCAATTGAAGTAGCGAGCTGTTGAATTCTGGCTACCATCGCTCGCAGGCCGTTGCCTCTGGTCAGGCTCAGGTGTTGTATGAGGGCGAGTTCGTCGAAGAGTGCTTCGATGTCGTAGTGCGCAATGTAGTCGGGGCTTTGCTTATTGTACGCGGCAAGCACGATCGAAATGAGGCCGCGAACGATGTGTGCGTCGCTGTCGATGACGAGTTCGATCTGTTGTTGTTGCGAGTCGTAGCTGGCCACCAACCAGACCTGGCTCTGACAGCCGCGGACGAGGTTCGCGGGAATTTTGTGTGCCTCGTCCAGATTCGGCAGTTCTTTGCCCAGATCGATGACAAAACGGTACTTGTCTTCCCAGGAGTCGAAAAATCCAAAGGTCTCCTTGATATCTTCAAGGTTCATCGGCCGTGCTGCAAAGCCATCAGAAAAGTCCGAGTTCCAGCTGGGCTTCTTCGCTCATCATGTCACGGGTCCAGGGTGGATCGAAGGTGAGGTCTACGGCGACTTCGGTGACGAAGGGCACCTGAGCTACCCGCGCTTTGACGTCTTCCACCAGCACGGGTCCCATGCCGCATCCTGGAGCAGTCAGGGTCATCGACACGGTCACTTCGCCGGCGTCGTTGACATCGCAACCGTAGATCAACCCGAGGTTGACGATGTTGACTGGAATCTCGGGGTCGTAGACCGATTCGAGTGCCTGATTCACCTGTCCGATGTCCACTTTGCCATCGGCGGGTACAGCAAAGCTCAAGGAAGTGGATTCGAATCCGAGTGCGTCGGCATCGTGTCCATCGACCCTTGCCATGTTGCCGTTGACGATTACCGTATAGGTACCGCCGAGGGTCTGGGTAAGAGTAACGAAGGTGTTCGCGGGAATGGTGATCGGGTCGCCCGTTGGCACGAGGCGAGCGACGCACTCCCGGACGGTTGTAATGATGCGTCGTTCCATGATGGGTAAACCTTAAGTTTCCGGGTTCAGTGAGAAACTCTCTCCGCAACCACAGTGACTTTCGGCGTTCGGATTCTTGAACTTCAAGAGCGAATTCAGACCTTCGGTGATAAAGTCCACTTCGGTACCCTTGACCAGGGGCAGGTCTTCCTTGCTCACATAAAGCGACAGTCCTTCGCCAATATCGAATGCACAATCGTTGGCTTCCGGGCCGTCAATATAGTCCAGCGTATACATGTAGCCGTTGCAGCCGCTCTCTTTGACGCCAAGGCGCAGGTAGCGATGTCCCGATTTCTCGATCTGCGATCGAATATGTGTACATGCTGCCGGTGTTACGGATATCTTGTTCGGATCAAAAGTTGCTACGTTCATATCGTTTGTTTACTGCTCCACGCATACTTAAGGACGTTAGATAAAACTCACCGCTTTACGCACGCCTGCGATGAGCCGGTCGACGTCTTCGGTCGAATTATACAGGCTAAATGAGGCTCGCACCGTGCCTGGAATGCCAAGTTGCGCCATGAGTGGCATCGCGCAGTGGTGGCCTGTTCTCACGGCAATCCCTTGCTGATCGAGCAAAGTACCGACGTCATGGGGATGGCTACCATCCACCAGAAAGGAAACCACTGAAATGCGTTTTGCTGGATCGCCGATGAGCCGCACACCATCAATTTGCTTGAGTTGGCTCACCGTGAGCCGAAGCAGGTCGTCCTCCATTGCTTCGATTTCATTGCGAGGCAAACCCGAGAGATAATCGATGGCGGCGCCAAGACCAATTGCCCCCGCAATATTGGGCGTACCCGCCTCGAATTTGTAAGGCAGGGTGTTGTAAGTCGAATTGTCGATGGATACGGTTTCGATCATCTCACCACCTCCCTGCCAGGGAGGCAACATTTCCAGTAGTTTCTCCTTGCCGTACAGCACGCCGATTCCCGTCGGGCCGTACATCTTGTGACCGGAAAAGGCGTAAAAATCACAGTCGAGGGCTGCGACGTCGACATCGAAATGCGGAACCGCTTGAGCACCGTCAACTAGGACGACTGCGCCTGCGTCGTGGGCTTGTTCGATCACCTGTTGTAATGGGTTGACCGTACCCAACGCGTTGGAAACATGGCTGATAGCGACAATTCTGGTCTTATCGGAGAGTAAATTCGCAAAACTTTCGAGGTCGATGTCTCCCTGGCTATTTACATCGCAGGCTTTTAAGACGGCCTTGGTCCGCGCTGCCAGCATCTGCCACGGGACGATGTTGGAGTGGTGCTCCATATGGGAGATCAGTATTTCGTCATCGGGTTGCAACAATCCTGTATAACAATTTGCTACAAGGTTGATAGATTCGGTGGTGCCGCGCGTGAAGATGATTTCGTTCCGACTTGTCGCGTGGACGAATTCTCGCACACGATCTCTGGCTTGTTCGAAAGCGAACGTGGCTTGATCAGAGAGCGCGTGTACGGCGCGGTGCACGTTAGCGTTGTAGTTATGGTAGTAGTCGCTGAGCGCGTCAATTACCACTCGAGGTTTCTGACTGGTCGCCGCATTGTCGAGATACACTAACGGCGCGCCGTTCACCTGCTGGTCGAGTATCGGGAAGTCTTTTCGATAGCTTGTCATTATTCCAAGCCTGGAGAGTGTCTCGAGAGTGCCTCGAGAAATCTTTGCTCAACGATATCTGCCAATGGTCCGTGTACACAGGTTTTGAGAAATGCGGTTGCGAGCATGGCGCGGGCTCCTTCGTCTGATAGCCCCCGAGATCGCAGATAGAAGACGGCATCCTCGGACAGTTGACCCACCGTGGCCCCATGGGAGCACTTTACGTCGTCAGTATAGATCTCTAGCTCGGGTTTGGTGTTGATGGTCGTTTGCGGATCAAGCGCCAGGTTTTTGTTGGTCAAGGCGGCGTCGCTTCCCGGTGCGTTCCGGTGAATGTGAATACGTCCGTTGAACGTGGTCTTGGATTTGCCGAGGCCAATACCGTGAAATCGTTGCTTGCTGAACGTATCCGCCGCCTGGTGTTCGATGATCGTCTGCTGATCCAGATGGCAGCCGTTCTCAACAAGATAAGCGCCATCGATCTCGACGCTCGCTCCGCGTCCGTGTAGGAATATTTGAGTGTCGATACGGCGACGTTCCGCCCCCGAAGCATAACTCTGCACGAAATAGCTTGCGCTCTGGGCGATGGATGCCTGCAGTAGAGACCAGTGGCCGACGGCGTTTGCCAAGGCGCTGCGTGCGTGATGCACCACCGCATGCTCACCCAGGTCGAGGCGTATGAATTGAGTATGGAAGCCAACGGCGCTGGCAGTTTCCATGAGTTCGAGATGTACATTTGCGCTGACCGAGATCACGACCGGCGTGCATACGGTCTCCGAAAAATCCATGATGAGCGGGTGCTCTGGTGTATCCGATACCTGTATGAACAACCCGTTACCCGCGCTGAGCGCGGTAAGATCCGCCAGGGGATAACGCTCGCTGAATATTCCGCGATGTAAAACATCGCGTATATAGTCGAGATCTTCGGCCGCGGCGTCACTGAATGGAGTGAGCTTGATCTGCGGTTGCTCGCCTCCGCCGATAACAATCGTGACCGGATTTGCCATCTCGCCGACGGGAGTCGGGAGGTGATTGAAGCCGTCGATAAATCCTTTGATTGGCGTATATTTCCATTGCTCCTTAACCACGCCGGAGACGAGGCTCATCGATAGACGTTCAGCCGCCTCGGCTGAATTCAGCCACGCCATGTCGCGCGAAGGTAAATCGTTCAGAATTTCGGCGGCGTTCATGATGCGCTCAACCAGGTGTAACCTTTCTCTTCGAGGGTCACCGCCAGGCTTTTATCTCCGGAGCGTATGATACGTCCGTTGGCGAGAACGTGAACTACGTCGGGCACGATGTAGTCGAGCAGGCGCTGATAGTGGGTGATCAGCAATACCCCGTTGTCAGCGTTGCGAAAGCGATTTATACCGGCGGACACGGTCTGTATCGCATCGATATCAAGGCCGGAATCCGTCTCGTCGAGCACTGCCAGGGTCGGTTGCAACAACAGGAGTTGCAGGATCTCGTTGCGTTTTTTTTCACCACCAGAAAAGCCTTCGTTGACACCACGCTTCAGGAAATCGGGATTGAGATCGAGTTGCTGTGCGGCGCTGCGCGCCGCCTTCATGAACTCGATGGCGCTCATTGGCTCTTCGTTCCTTGCCTTTGCTTGCGCATCGAGGGCCGCTTTCATGAATTCCATGTTGCTCACCCCGGGTATTTCCACAGGATATTGGAAGGCCAGAAAGAGTCCGAGATGTGCTCGCTCTTCTACTTTGAGATCCTCGAGTTGTATGTCTTTGTAGCGAATCGACCCCGAGGTGATCTCATAGCCGGGATGACCCGCGAGAACGTTGGCGAGGGTGCTCTTCCCCGAGCCGTTTGGACCCATGATGGCATGCACCTCACCGGCATCGATGGAAAGACTCAAACCGGTGAGAATTTGCTGACCAGCAACGGTGACATGCAAGTCGTCAACTTCCAGTAGCCTCACCCGACCGCTCCTTCCAGACTCACTTCAAGGAGCTTTCCGGCTTCGACGGCGAACTCCATCGGCAACTGACGAAAAACTTCTTTGCAGAAACCGTTGACGATCATGCCGACAGCTTTTTCCGGATCGATGCCGCGTTGTTGACAAAGGAACAGTTGTTCGTCGCTGAGCTTGGAGGTGGTTGCTTCGTGCTCGATGATGGCTGAAGCATTTTTACTTTCGATGTAGGGAAAGGTGTGCGCACCGCAGTTACTTCCAATGAGCAGCGAATCGCATTGGGTATAGTTCCGTGCGCCAATTGCGGTGGGCGAGGTGCGTACGAGGCCCCGGTAGGTGGAATTACTTTTACCTGCGCTGATGCCTTTGGCGATGATGGTGCTGCGGGTGTGCTTACCCAGATGTATCATCTTTGTGCCGGTATCGGCTTGCTGGTAGTTGTTGGTGAGCGCCACGGAGTAGAACTCGCCGACACTGTAATCTCCGCGCAGTATTACGCTCGGATATTTCCAGGTGATGGCCGAACCCGTTTCGACCTGAGTCCAGGAAATTTTTGAACGGACACCGATACAGGCACCGCGTTTAGTCACGAAGTTGTAAATTCCACCTTTGCCGTTTTTGTCCCCCGGGTACCAGTTCTGCACGGTGGAATATTTGATCTCCGCGTCGTCCAGCGCGATCAACTCGACCACGGCGGCATGGAGTTGGTTTTCGTCTCGCATCGGAGCGGTGCAGCCTTCGAGGTAACTCACATAGCTACCGGCTTCGGCAATGATCAGGGTGCGCTCGAACTGCCCCGTATTCTGAGCGTTGATACGGAAGTAGGTGGAAAGCTCCATCGGGCAACGCACTCCCGGTGGGATGTAGACGAACGAACCATCGCTATATACGGCCGAGTTGAGGGCCGCGTAGAAGTTGTCTTTGCGCGGAACCACGCTGCCGAGGTACTTCCGTACGAGTTCGGGGTGGGTTTGGACAGCCTCGGAAATCGGGCAGAATACGACACCGGCTTCTGCGAGTTTATCTTTGAAGGTCGTGCCAATGGAGACACTGTCGAATATAGCGTCCACAGCAACGTTGGGCCGGGACGAAGGCTCAGAAGACGTTGCAGGCGAATCGGCACCTTTTACCACACCCGCGAGAAATTCCTGCTCGTGCAGCGGAATACCGAGTTTTTCGTAGGTGCGCAACAATTCCGGGTCCACCTCATCCAGGGAACTCGGTCCGTCGGCCAGACTTTTTGGTGCTGAGAAATAAGAGATGGCTGTGAAGTCTATTGGCGGAAAATGCACGTGCGCCCATTTTGGCGCGGTCATAGCCTGCCAGCCACGGTAAGCTTCGAGACGCCAATCGGTCAGCCATTCAGGCTCGTTTTTTTTCGCTGAGATAAACCGTACGACCGACTCATCGAGCCCGGGTGGTAGGGTCTCGGATTCGATATCGGTGACGAAACCGGCGTCGTATTCGCGCTCGACGAGATTTTCGACAAAACGATTGGACACGTGAATTCAGCCCACATGACTAAGGAAGCTCATTGTAACTGGAGGCTCACTGGCAATACCAGAGTAATTTAGTCAGGTATTATTTTCTTTCGAAGCCGACCCGGTTTTTTTGCCGCGCGCAATTATGAATAGAGTAATATCCGCAACTTTTCTCACAATGGTGATTGAGCAGGACACTGACCATGCCAAAACTGGAAAGACTCCCCGAACCCAATATCTATCAGGCGTATGGGATCTATTTACTGGAGTCGAAACACCGGCTGATCCGGCGCCTGAAAAAAGCCCATCAGCCGTCGGTCCATGGCCATAAAACCTGGAACGCGAGTTTCCTGTTGATGGACTATCTGCAACACGAACCCATTGCAAGGAAATCCCGGGTACTCGAAGCTGGATGTGGATGGGGCCCCGGAGCCATTTACTGTGCCGCGCATTTCAAAGCGAAGGTAACTGCGGTTGACGCCGACCGGGAGGTATTCCCCTTTCTCGATGTTCTAGCGGAACTCAATAATGTCAAGGTGACGACTCTGGTTAGCCGCTTCGAAAAACTGACCTCAAAACAGCTGGGTAAGTTCGACGTATTGGTGGGCTCGGACATCTGCTTCTGGGACAGCATGGTCAAGCCGCTCTACCAACTGGTGAACCGAGCGATGAAGGCGGGAGTACAGCGGGTGATTATCACCGACCCCGGTCGCCCTACTTTTTACGAGTTATGCGATTTATGCCGTAAGAAATACGATGTCAACCTTCAGGAATGGTACGCGACGGAACCCAATCATGTGACGGGTGAAGTCGTGGATATTCGTTCCGGCTAACGAGCGGTCAGCTCTCGTCTACCAGAAAGTTCACCAACTGTCCGGCCAGCGTGTTGCAGGCCTGAGCTTTCACGCGAGCGATAAGCGGGACGGGCACCACGATTGCTGGCATGTAGCTGGTTCCGGTGGCGTCTGAACTCACTTTTCCGACCGCGGAGCCGGTCTTGACGTCCCAGATAGAAGCTTCGTAAGACGAATCGTTCTCCCAGGACAGGAAACCAAAACAACCCGCGCCGGCCATGGTGATGCTGCAGGTCATGGAGCCAGAGGATTCGGTGCGTTGGGTGTTTCCGTCGATCCATACGAGGTATCGCAAACCGATCTCCTCGAGGCGCTTGGCGAGCGCTGGTTGAGACATGATTTCAGGCAGATCTGAGGTATAGACGGGCGCCGTACGTGGCTCAAACCAGGGAAACATGGCGTCCATGAATTCCTGTTCACCAATCACCTTCACACCCTGACTACCCTTACTCATTTTCTTGCTGACGCACGCGACGAAGTCGAGTTCGGTTTCTGCCGGGGTGGGTCGATGGCGCCGTCCAAGCACCACGATAGAGTCGTTGCTCGACATTCCTGTGTTCGCTTCACGTACTTCCTGGACGGTAGCGGTCACACAGGCCGTCATAGAGGAAACGATGCCGATACAGCAGATGATCATGATCGATGGTATAAATCTCATGTCCGTCCCTCCTTAAGCGCTGATTGGAGCCAGTTCTTGACCGTAGGCACCTTTTGAAATTCCAGTGTAAAGAAGGCCATCGCGTCCCGACAGGCCGCAAATGCCGCTGCCTGCAAAGCAGGTTCTTTGCTCTTCATGCCATAGTTGCCTTCGTTTGCCTTGCCATACGCCGTCAATTCCCAATCGCCGAGTGCCACGCCGTTGTTGTCATACAGGATGAACTTGTACTTGATCCAAACTTCGAAATATTCGGTGTGGGTTTGTTGCGGAGTCGAGAATTGCAGTTCCTCGATGCTCGGGTGCAATACACCGGCTATACCATCGTTCGGCGCCAGCGGATCGTCGACGAATTCGACCCCGGTAAACAGACCCTGCAAAAGGCTGTCAAACATGGGCTTTTGGGCTGGACCGAGAATAATGCGCCAATTTCCACGAGCCTCGATTGCTTCTTTGTGAACGTATTCTGTCAACGATTTGTCGAGGTGTAGACCTATAGTCAACGGCAGTGGCTGTACCAGAGGCACAGGGAACTGAGTTGGCACTTCAATGGTGGCGCCGCCTGAGCAGGCTGACAACGTCGCCGCCAACAGCAATCCAATGCACGCTTTCATAGTCATTCTTGGCATCGTCACCCATTTGACCTCGGTAGCCTATTCAAAATCCGACAAACCAACAAATGTCCCATCATTACGATAGGCCAACTCCCGCATAAGTGCAGCAAATCGATAAACGCGCCCCGAGGGCCGTTCGAGATAAACGGGAAAGCCGATTGCATGAATTCGTACCCGTCGTCGTCCTGTATCGTCGGCACGATTGAGCCGGTCCACTTCTTCTACCACGGATTCTATGGAGCTACCCGTGAAATCGTCGCCAAATACGAAAATACTGATGTTCTTATCGGGCGCATAGTAGGTCGCGATGGCACGCTGGATGCCTTCCACGGGGCTTGAATTACTGAAAGGATGCCATGATTGGAGTCGGTCCAGGATGGCTCGCCTTATGGCCGTCGAATCATCCATCCACTGGCCCTGGTAACGGGGAAACATGTAATCCCCCATGTCGTTCATGACCTGAATACCCTTGACCTCCGGATAGATCTTCAGGGTCTCTTCCACTTTCTGCAACACTTGCGGCCAGGCGACGTTGAACATGCTCCCGGACGTATCAATGACGAAGATGATGTACTCACTGTCGACGGCTATGCCGCCTACCAGATCCGTGGATCGCTGGAAGTTCATGCCGAGCAGCCGCTGCATCTCATCGGTGAGTGATTGTTTGGCAGTCGCGAGTTTCCGGGTTTCGAGCAGATTTTCGTCGGCGGTTTTGGAACTGGCGGCGAACTGGCTGAGTATCAGCGTCAACTGCCGTTCGAGCGCGAGGAGGTCGATGAGATTTTCATCGAGCTGGTCATCCGCGTCTGTCAACTGTCGGCGCAGCTCGTTGATCTTGCCTTTGATCTCGAACAGGGCGAGTTCCCTTTCCGCCACCTTACTGTCCAGATCGAGCTGGGATTTTTCGAGCAGTATCGGTTCGACCGTTTTGGTAATCATGAGCAGCAGGATGATGGCTCCGAAACCACAGCAGATCACATCGAGAAACGCGACGCTGAATTCTTCGATGCTGCGGCGATTGCGAATCACGGCCAATCTCTGGACGGTGAAAGAAAAGAACCACCCGTGGTGCGCGCCAGATTCCAGTAGGCGGCAGCCGCCATGAGGTCACCCTCCATGGGGAACATGATGACGTTCACGGGAACGTTGGCAGGCAGTAGCCTGATTGCATCCCCAAAAAGTTTGAGTCGTTCTTTCCCGGAGACGGTTGCCGAACGCGGCGCCTTGGTCCCCTGGGTGGGTAAAGAATCGATGATGAGGTAAACGTTGTCCGGCAGCGGGGTCAGATCGGTCAATGCAGTGATCAGGTTTTCGAGGCTGGTACCTTTGCTGGGGATCCGGTTGCGAAGCTCGGCCAGCGATTGCTCCAACTCCCGACCTTCTCCCAGCGGTATCCAGTTGCCCTGTTCCTCAGGAATGAATGAGGTAGCCTCGACGTTGAAACCGTATATCTGAAAACTTGCGTCCAGAGGAATTTGTGCGCTCAACCATTCGACGGTGCGGATGGCACGCTGCCATTTTGGTGCATGCAGTTTTCTTTCATCGGACATGTTCCGGCGACGGAGGACGTTGACGATGGTGTCGTCAAGCATACTGGCGGACGTATCCAAAGCGATCAGAATGTGTTTGCCACCGACTCTCAATCCGGTGAGATACTGGCGATCTCCTTGGCCCTCATATTCACGAATTTTCCTGCCCTTGCTTGCTTCCTCGCGTGCGCGTAATCGCTGCAGTTCTTCCTCACGTGTTTCGACATCGCTCTTGAGACGGTTCAGGTGCTCGATTTGGGCGAAGGAGTTCAAGTCGAGATCCTTGAATTCATCGCGGCTGCGTTCTATGTCTACTTCGGTGGTGAGTAAATTCCGCGCGGACTCGGCGATCCGCTGTTTGAGCTCCTCGAGCAGTACCTGCAGTTGAAAAAGGTCTTTTTCACCAGTCAATACCTGGTAATCGAGCAGACGGATTTCCGAGAGCGTATCCTTGTTGATGACCTTGAACTCGTCATCCGTCTGTTTACTGACGAGAACGAAAATCAGCACGACTGCTCCGAAACCGCAAAACATCACGTCGAGGAAAGCCAGCGAAAAGATTGAAAAACGTCTGCGTGCCAAAGGTAGCTACCCCTCGACGACGATCAGACGGCACGATAACTCGCCGTGGATGATCTCATCGCCTACGTTGAGGACCAATTCGTTTGTCACCGTCTGCCCGTTGACAAGCACATCCTCCTGTGCGGGCAACCACACTTGCCGTTTCTTGTGCTCGAATTTGACAGGAAAATCGTTGCTGGCAATCGGCGCTGCGCTGTTACCCACCAGGATGTGAGTAGGGGCCGGCGCGACGCGATCGATCACCATGGATCCGTGCGAGTGGGGCAGGCGGGTGATGAGCTTGAGTTCACCAGCGGGCGAACGAATGAGGTCGATGTGGTTGAGACATCCCTCGGCCAATGCATGAATTCCAGCAACAGACGTGGTGTAGCCCGCATCGGTGAGCACGGGTATGAGGCCTGGAAGATTTGCGCTGCGGGAACTCAGCAGTACATGTGCGCCATCTGGAAGGACATCTTCCAGACTCTTGAACCTCTGCTTGGCTTTGTCAGCGAGTAGCGTCCGGGACACCTCCGCGCGGCGCGTGTGACCTTCGTGAAGAATTTCTACGGCGATTTCCTTTGTGGTTTCACTATGCACCCAATCGTAGACTTGATCGTAGAGTTGTTGCTCCGTTGCCGCTGAATGTAGAGGATCGAACCGTGTCATCCGTACGAACACGTCCGCAATCACATTGACCCAGCCATCGAGGAGGCCGGTGAATCCGCAGGATGAGGCTTCGTCGGTGTGGCCCCGACTCACTTCGTCATTCACGGTGAGTGCGGTGACGCAAGCGCGTTGCAGATGAATGTCGACAAAATAAGCCTTGGTGGGCAATGCTTCGGTGGTGGCGACAACTACCGCGCTGTCGACAAAGCCGCCAACGTTGATCCCGACCTCTTGTATTATGCCGAGGAGTACGCCGAGCTGATCGGCGCTCCAGAAGCCCGGTACCGCGAGAATCAGGTCCCCATCAATGAGCGGTTTGAGTTCACACAGGTGTAGATAAACCAGATCGGCATGGTTGCCTGCAGTGGCGACGGGCAGTGGCAACGGATCTCCGTTGAGACGTGAGAAATATTGTTGGTTGGTTTGTTGCGGATGGGATCGGGACAAACGCAGCGCCTTGTCGCCGAACACCATGCCCTGCTCTCGCACGATCGCGATGGCCGGGGAGCTATGGATAAGCTCGCCACCCCGATAAAGCGGCAACTCGGTGTCGTTGAGTTCGAGCAGGTAGCTCATCAGTCACGTACCTGAAGGTGGCTCAGCAGGCGTTGGTCGCAATAGCTGTGAGTATCGAGGACCAGGCGTTCCTGAATGAGTTGTAGCTGGTGCATCAGGAACATGATCACGATGCTGATAACCAGTGCGATCAGCGTCGAGTTGAATGCGACACCCAGACTCTCGGTAACACCTGCTATGTCACCTTCGACCGCTCGGTGCGCCTGAGCCAGGGCGTTGCTTATCCCGCGCACCGTACCGATGAACCCAATGGAGGGTATTGCCCAGGCTATGTAACGTACCATGGACAGTTCGCTGTCGAGACGGTCGGATTCGGAATCACACACGCTCTTGACTGCCTCTGAGACATCCTGAACATTGCGCGTCGAGGCAAACCGCTGCAGTGCGGAGAGCAATGTGCGGGGCAACAGACAGTTCTGGGTGCTTTCCGGGAGCGCCTGGATGGGTCGCGTGTATTCGCGCGTGTCCTCCGGCAGTACGCTCATTCCTTCGCTGATCTGTACAATGTCATCCTGGAACAGCCCTCGTTCCCGCCACGTGTTGCGGCCCTTGTAGCCCATGATTGCCATGGCCCAGAACATCAGGATGAAACAGGATTCCTGCTCAAAATCCTTCAGCACGATATAAATCGAGCGTTCCGGTTCATACACTTCCCCAGCCGCCGTGCGCTCTGCGCGTTGTTCGAGAATGGCGTCTGCCTGGGGTCTGATAATCGTTATGTAAACAAGGTGCACAACGATGACGGCGGCGAGCAACGCGCCGACCTGGTAGATGAGTTCGAATGGCAATTGGCGCTTCATGGTTGATTCAAATATGTTGTTGCGAAATTTTTATATGTCGACGGGAAAGGCGACGGCGAAATCCTCAGATATTTCCTCACTGGGATTGAACACATCCGGCGACTCGATGGTTTTCTTGCTCGGCTCGGGATCCTTCGGCACTTCTTCTGTCCGTTCAACGGTTGTCGTTGCTGCTGTCGTTTTTTCTACGGAAACCGGCTCCTCAACCGTCGCCGGTTGCTCGCTGAACTTTTCCTCGCCAACTGGCGCGTCGGTTTGAGCTGAGAAGGCCGAAGACGCCAGTACCAGTGTGATGCCGCCAAGGACCATGGCGAGGGACGATACCGACAGGGACAGACGTGTTCTGTTCATGAAGCCTCCGCGAATCGAGCGATGCGAAATCCGACATCCTGACGGCCGTCGATGCCGTAGTCTCGAAACGACATCCGCAAGTCCGTAATCGTGCCGTTCATCCAACTGGAGCCTCGAATGACGCGATACTCGGCGGATTGCGGACCGAGTGGGTCCGTGGTCGATTCCTTGCCGGGTATTTCATAGTAGTCGTTTACCCACTCGGACACGTTACCCGAAAGATCGAAAATGCCCAGGGCATTGGCCTTGAACGTGCCGACGGGAGCCGCAACGATGTGATTGTCGTTGTAGCCAAAAATAATACGACCCACCAGGTGTGCGGCGGAAACATCGGCGTAATTACCATGGCGGTCGGGTGGCGGTAGATTACTACCCCACGGAAAGCGCAACGCACCTTCACTGGATTTGACCTGGCGGATGCTCCAGGCCCACTCAGCCTCCGTGGGAAGACGGTATCCCGTTGAATTTGGATTGAAGCCAATGAATTTGCCAAACTCCGTCAGGTAAAAATCGGATCGTCCTTCCAGATTGGACATCCAGTTACAATAAAGTGCTGCTTCCTCCCAACTGATGTTGACCACCGGCTGCTGGTCTTTGTTGAGACGCTGGCTTTCGAACTCACCGGCATCGTGGCCCGACGCAAACGCGTTGAATTGTTCGTTGGTTACCTCAAAGCGAGCCAGATAGTAGAGCCTTTCCATGTTCACCTCACGCAGCGTCTCGTTGGCTCGTCGACCCGGCTGTCGCCTCGAGGCGCCCATCGTGAATGCGTCCGGCTCCACCAGTACCAGTTTGTGGCCCTGGGAAATCTCGATGTTGGGCTTGAGAGCCGCGAGGCGGGCTTCCTGATTAGTAAGCAGACGTATTTTGAGTTGCTGAGTAATGCCATTCCTGGGCGTGAGTACCGTTTCGTAACCGGCATAACCATCGAGCTTGATTTCGATACGGTGTGCGACGGTCGTCAAGGTCAAGGTCTGGTTTCCCTCACCTGACAATCGACCATCCACATACAACTGCGCTTCTTGCGGCTGCGTCTGTATGACCAGGGTGCCGGTGAGTTGTCGCAAGCGCAGTGATAGCTCGCGCCGTTCACCCGTTTGTAACGTGAGGCTGCGTTCAACCGGGGCGAAACCCGCCTTCAAAAGTTGCAGCCGATAGGGTGTCGATGATTTTATCGCGAGCTCTACCGGGGTTTCTCCCTGAAACTGTCCGTTCAGTGTGACCCCGGCGCCAGATGGCGAGCTGGTGATAGCGAGCTGGCTGTCGGCCTTGATGAGTTTCACGGTTGCAAGCGTCATGGGTTCCAGTGCCGCCGCAAGAATTCGTTGCCTGTGGGGGCGATACCCGGGCGTATTCAGGCGAATCTCTCGTTCACCGGAAAGCACTTCCACACTAGCCGGGGTAAACAGTCCAGTCGAGACATCGTCGATGTAGATCTCGGCCCCTGGGGGTGTGGTGGACAGGCTGATCATGGCCCAATCGGGGAGGAGTTCGGCATTGATTGATTGAGGTCGATCCAGGCCTTCTATATCGACGGTCATCTGAAGTGGTTGATAGCGGTCACGGGAGAAAACGACGTCGAGCAAACCAGCCACTATCTTGATTGGCTCGGTTGGCGTGGTGCCCAGTACATCGCCGCCAACACTGACGATTGTGCCATCGGGCACACTGGAGAAGGTGACCCGCCCCGGTAATTTCCTCAGAACGAAGCTGTGGATCTGACTGCGTTGTGCGCCCACCATCAAAGGCGCATCCAGACGGTGATAGCCGACGGCCTGGGCCTGGACCGAGTATGCACCCTCGGTCAGGAGGTAGACGTCGCCGAGTTCGAAGCTCAATCCTCCGCTGACGGTTATCTGCTCGGCATCGGGTTCGAACTCGAGCACCACAGACCTTGCGGCGAACAGAAACCATAACGCCAGCACGACCGGGATTGTTATGACGATCAGTGTTATTTGCCGGCCGGACACCATGACACGGCGCTGGCCAGTACCGGTTTTCGGCGTATAGCCAACGGGCCGAACGACCTCGGCGGAAGTATCCGGCTGAGGGAGGTTGTCGTTGGTTGTGTCGTTCATCTTTAGAACGTCTTTTGGCAGCGAATGTCCACCGGCTGCATGTCGGGTCGCACGAGGATGTTCTGGCGTACATCCTGACACCCATCGCGGCTGCCGATGAGCGTGTAGGCTCCGGGTCTGAGCTCGAGTTGTTTCTCCGCAAAAGCGCCAAGTTTGCCGATGGTCGACAGCGTTACCAGGGTAGCGTTGTCCGAGCGAAGCGTCACTGCAACAAGCTTACCGTAGGTGATGAGCAGCTGCTCCGTCTCCTTAATTTGCCTCTCGAGAACCGGTCCGCGGGGCGTGAGCAACCTCGCTTCTTCGACTAGTCGGCCGGCGTCGGCGAACAGCTCCTTAGATGACAGCTTGTCCGGATTGGCGATGATGTTGCCGAGCGTCCGAAATGTTCGACGTTGGACGAAAGATCGCTGTCTCCCCTCGACGGCAAATTGGATGTTGTCATCGACTGCCAGGATCGCCTCGTAGGCGGTCAAAGCGGCAGACCACTCCTCGGCGCCTTCGGCCCGTTGCCCGGTTTCCCGTAAGCTCGCGATCTTTCTGAGTTCACCCAGTTCTGCCACCTGCTCGAGTCCACCAAGCGCGATCTGGTTGCCGGGATCGAGTTGCAACGCCGCCTGAAACCCTTTTTTCGCGGCATCCAATTTGCCCTTGTCCAGCGCGGCCAGGCCTTCGGATAACGCCAGGGTTATGCGCTGCCGGGTGTGCTCGGATCGCGCGGCGCGCAACCGTGTGACGACTCCGGTTGTCTGGTCATCCAGGTTTATGACTTCCCCATAGGTTGTGACCGCCTGGGACCAGCGCTCGGCGAGTTCGTGGTTACGAGCTTCCCTCATCAGTCGGCCGATCTCCGGGAGCAGTACTGCGCGTGCTAAACCGCGCTGGGCGGTTTTGTTGTTTGGATCGATCGCCAGTGCGATCTGATAACGATCGGTGGCTGTTGCTTGATCGCGGATGTTCAGTGCGGTTTGACCTTCCTCGAGGGCTTCACTGAGAAGTTCACCCCCTCGCTCGATCAGTAATTCCAGTTCGGCACGGGCGGACTGGTATTTGCCGATGGCGTTGTCGTACTCGCCGCGTAAGAACCGTTCGTCGCCTTCGTTAGCCAGTGCATTTGCGGCATCGTAGCCAACCTGTCCCCAGCTTCCAACCTGCATGGTCTTTTCGAGCTTGAGTTGCAGCTCGACAAATTGGGCAAGTTCTTCCTGGGCGCTGACGCGCGCTTGTTCCCGCTGCAGGGTCTGAAACGGGGGCAGTACGGGTTCCCGCCTGACATCGGCTGAGGGTTCGGTGCTCGGGGCAACGGGCTCGAAGGGTCTGATGTCCACATTGGGTCTTTCCACCCAGTAGGGAACGACTAGAAATACCCCAAGCCCCGTAGCGAACATGAGCACGATCACGATTGCGCCAAGCCGGGGGACCGAACGGGTTTCGGAGGGCTGGTCCGTCTCGGGTAAGGTGTGACTCAGAGGTACGGATTTAGGCCGGATCGGGCTAAATTCGTCGCTCATTGTATGCCTTGCGATTCCTCTTCCGGTTCCGCAGTTGGCTCCGGAGTCGGTTCGGGCAAACCAAGGTCGGCGAAGAAGATCGTCCGCAGGATTTTGCGTAATTCGCGATACTGCTCATCCACCGACCCTTGGAGCCGTATGGTCTGATTTTCGAGTTCTATGGTATGAGGCATGATGGCCGCTTCTGCGGCGACGCCAATCTCCTGCAGCACTTCGGAGTGGATTTCGGCTTCGGCGCTTTTCTTGATACCGCTCTGGAATAACCTGGCGCCGGAAATAACGCCCACTACACCGGAGGCATCCGCCAGATAGCTGTCGCTCGAATAAATCGTACTAACGCCAGCGGCGACCGCAACCACACCGCCGAGGTAGCGATTGCGAGCCTGGGTTTTGAGCTGCTTGGCTGCGATTGCCTGGGGGTAGCTGGCTCTGCGCCAGCTCTGATATGAGGTTCTCATGTTGCGGTAGAAACCTTCGTAATACTCATCGAGCGTATCGATAAACAAGTATTCGCGTTCCCTCACTTTGCGCACACGCGCGAGCATTGGATCGTCTTCTGAGGGGAGGCGACGCAGTTCGAATTCACCGTTCTCGGTTGCGACGACATGATCGGAGAATGCATCCGGAGCGAACTCCCGAGCGAATTTTAGTTCGGCGGTTGCGCGGATTGTCAGGATATCGTCGTCGGTCAGATTCTGCCGATAGGCCAACATGTCGTCAGCCAGCCTCTTGTAGACGGCCTGGAATGGATCGATGTTTTCCGGTATCGAGTCATCGTAGGCGTATTTACTCGCCAGGGTTTCGTAAGTTTTGGCGAACCAGAGCTGACCGGTGGCATCCCGTACCGTTGCTTGGATGATCAAGGATTCGCCGTCGGAGTGAATAATTTTACCGCTGATCGTCACATCGACCGCATGGGTTGGACGCGGGACTACCCGTACAGCACCCCAGTTACCCGTGCTCTGCAAAAGATTCTTGGCAACGTAAGGGATGAAATTCGCTTCTGCACGGCGAATGTCGGGCTGAATCAGTTGTTCGATCTGTTCGTCGTAGTCTTCGGGAATGTTTGCATCAAACACGGCAATGCCGACGTCGAGCAACTCCTCTTCGGTTTGAACGCCCTCGAACTGCGCCGGAGGAGTCATGTCCACCGTGCGCACCACGTGGGTGACGCAGGCGGACATCGCCAGACAGGCTGCGATTATTGGTAAATATATTGCCCTTGTTCTCATCCCCTTGTTTGATCCTCTCTTCTTGTTGGTATGTCAGGCTCCGCTGTAGCGGCGGTATTCGTCCCAGAGTTTTTCTTTGAGTATGGGATCGGTTTCCTGCATGGCGGCCTCGCGAAGCTGGCGCGCGATGATGTCGTCGTCTTTTGCATCGGGTAGGCCTTCCGGAACAGGACCCGACGCCCCGGGAACCGGTGCTGGATTACGGTTGCGTGGCATTGAAGTCGCGCCGCCGGGTGAGCGCCGCGTTGAGTCGCTGGAACTTGTAGAACCCGTCGGTATCGTCGGGAGAATAACCCCTGAACCGCCTTCGTTCGAACGGGTGCGTATCACTTCGCGCTCGGCGAGGATTTCGCCATCAAAATCTTCGAGTGCATCATCGAATTCACCGTCGCCGCCAGATTCGCTGAAATCTCCATCGGGTTGTCCGGACGCCGGGCCCTGTTCAGATGGCATGGGGGGCACATCGGCGGTGCCACCGGGTTGGTTGCTGGGTGTCCATCCATCGTTGCTGCCACTGCCCGCTTCGCCATCTTCCCAGCTATCTTCGTCACTCGGTGAGCCGCCCCCTTCGCTCGGTTCCCAGGCCGGCACACTCTCCTCAGGACTGGAATCCGAAGATCCCCCGCCTTGGGATTCGTAACTCGAGGGTATCCCACCACCGCCGGTTGGACCCGGTGGACTAGGGGAACTCGGTGAATTAGATGATCCAGGTGGGCTTGGCACGCTGGGGGGTGCACCGGGTGTCGAAGGCGGCATGCTCGATGGGCTTGGCAACCCCCCGCTCGAAGGAGACGGTATGCTTGGACGCTGTGATTGCGGGCCGGGTGGCGGGGTAATGGGCGCGATGCATGCCGTCAACAACAGCACACAACCGGCACAAATCAGGATTTTTGATGCGGACATGAAATCACCCTCCACCTTGCCAGTAGATTAAAGCAATCAAGGATAGGCGTTGTAAGCTGAACGTATCCTGTACGTTATTCATCACTGACCTGTATGACGGGCGTTGCCCTTTGCGATTGGGTAGCAGGAGTAGCGGCGCTACGGCGGGGAAAGTAGCTAAATTCGTGCCGATAGACGTATCGTTCGACGATAGCGGGAGTTCCCGCCAATACCACCGGTCGATAGCGGGCAAAGCGAATGCTCTTTCGCACCCGAAAATCCATTAATCCTTTGGGTTCGGAGGCAACCGTTTTGAGTGAACGAACGTGTCCGTTGACGCCAATTTCGTAACCCACCTCGACGAAACCAGTCTGCTTCTCACCTCGCACCCTCAATGGTGGTGCTCTCGGATCGCGTGGGAAGGGATAATAAAGGAGCTTGGGTTCGGAAAAATAACCTTCCACATCGATGTTTTCTACCTCCGCCAGCAGCGTGTAAGCGTACTCGTACAGTGGAAACGCCCGATCGGTCCGATCCCATAACAGATACCAGTCGGCAAGTTCCAGAACCGCCTCGGCAAGCACCACCGGATCCTCGTCTGGATTCGCTCGCAATATCGATACGATGTGCTGCAACGCCCGTTCGCCTGCCGGGAAGTTGTTGATGCTGATGGGATCGTCGCTGCCGCGGCTTATGTAAGACCTGTCGTTGAGAGTGGCGGTGAGGAATGGTGGAAATCGTTCCAGCCGGTAAGTGGCCGCGATGCCAGCGAGCGCGGGAATTGCTTCGTGAGTCTCACCTCTGTCGTTGAATTCGAGGATTTGTATGGCGCGTTGGTAAAGTAGCCGTGCCTGATAAATGTTGTAGGACTCTTTATACCAGGCAGCCAGGTGGTATACGCCAGGCAGCAACTTTTCATCGAACGCGCTGTAGGCTTTGTTGAGTACGTGGTACGCATACTCTTCACGATTGTTGGTTTGCTGGTAATTGCCGATTTTTTTATAGACTGCGGCTTCCCGATACACGATGTCGACCTGCTTGGGGGAAATAAGCCCGTCGTTCACGCGGTTGACGTGTACGGCTCGTCCATAACTGTCGAGAGCGCCGTCGTAATCGCCATCGCCTGCCTGAGCGTCGCCGAGTAACGTGAGTGGGACCACGAGGCTCTCATCGTACCGGTGAGTAGCTGATTCTATGGAGCGTATTCGTTGCTTCAGGATACTAATTGCCGGTTTGAATTCCTGTGCATCGATCTGCGCGCTGACATCGGCAAGTTCCGGGTCGAGCGTTTCGAGGATCTCGTTTATCGATTGCGGAGGTGGAGGAGGGGATTGTTCGGCTTCACCCCACGATCCGGTTGCCGCGCTCACAAAAATCAGCCCACAACCCCAGGCAATCCGCCGCATCCATGCGCTAAGACCGGGTAGGGCATCTCGACAGTATCCTCTGGAATCGATTAGCTGAGTACGCTTGCGTCGCATCGATTTTCCACCAATGGGTTACAATTGGACAGCGTTTGAACTCATGCGTTCGAGTGTGGAATCGAGTCGGCATTTAGTCAAGGTGTCGCCAGCGACGAAGACCCGCCGGCCCTGGCTTCGCTGGTTACGGTTTGACCTTTCCGCTACCATGAGAAAGTCACTCATGAACGAAGTCACATCACAGCCCCCCGATCACAACATCGACGCCTGCGGCTTGCTCTGTCCCGAACCGTTGATGATCGTACGCAACAAGGTACGGGAAATAAATTCGGGCGAGGTGGTGCACATCGTTGCCACCGATCCATCCACGGGACGCGACTTCCACAATTTTTGTCGATTCATGGGTCATGAGCTGCTGGCTGAAAGAACCTCCGGTGATCGTTTTGAGTACTGGATACGCAAGGGCTGAAACCATCGACGACAGGTTGTTGGAACGCGGGTACTAGTATGGTAGCCCGATATTTCGCCTACGGTTCCAACATGAATCCTGATCGGGTTCGCGACCGTGGAATCCTGTTCTGTGATGCCGTATCTGCGACCTTTTCGGGCGTCAGCCTCGCCTTCGACAAGGCCTCCTCAAAACACCCGGGTGTGGGTCACGCCAACGTCGTATACGATCCGGCTGGTGCCGTGGAGGGAGTTCTCTACCTGCTCGATTCCGCGACCGAAATCACTAAGATGGATCCTTTCGAGAGCACGCCCAGAAACTACAGTCGCGAGATCGTCCACGTCTCGACCCACCAGGGAGAGTTGACTGCCTGGACCTACTTTGCAAACCCGGCTGTGCGTCGTGAAGGTCTCATTCCGCCAAGGAGCTACCTGCAACACCTGCTCGCGGGCGAACCGTTTCTGTCGGTCGAGTATTTTGCCATGTTGAACGAATGGCCCTGTGAAGAGAGTCGGTGAGCGCCGATAACGAAATCGCCCGTACCTTTAATTACCTCTTTGGGGAGAATCACAATACGGTAATCCGTGGCGGTGCTACCGAGCCTCTCTATCTGCCGCCACGGGGCAACGCTCGAGGCGTGATTCGTTACACGCAAAACTACGCGCCAAGCGCGCTGCATGAAATCGCCCACTGGTGCATTGCAGGAAGCGAGCGTCGCAGCTTGATCGACTACGGGTACTGGTACGTGCCGCCGCCGCGGTCGCGATCCGAGCAGCGATCATTTTTTACCGTGGAAGCACGCGTGCAGGCGTTGGAGTGGTTGTTTGCCGAAGCCTCGGGAGTTTCGTTTCAGCTGAGCGCGGATGACATTCACGATTGCGATGGTGGCGGGGAAGTCGGCGCTACCGAGACCAGCACGGCCTTCGCCAGACAGGTCGAGCGCAGGGTTGAAGCCTGGCGCGGCCAAGGCCTTCCGCGAAGGGCACAGCGAATGTATTGCGCGTTGAGGAATGGTGCCGCAAGGTACCATTGGGCGGATTGGTTGATCGCGTAGACAGCATCGTCATTGGCGCAGGCGTGGTAGGGCTCGCCTGTGCACGAATGCTCGCAATACGGGGGCATGACGTCATCGTGCTCGAAAAGAATGCGCTCATCGGCGAAGAAACGAGCTCGCGGAATTCCGAGGTTATCCATGCAGGTATTTACTACCCGACCGGGTCTCTCAAGGCTCGCCTGTGTGTTAGCGGCAAGCGACTGCTTTATGAGTATTGTGCGGAGCATCAGGTGGCTTTCAATCGGTGCGGGAAAATGATCGTGGCAACCGGTGAGGAGCAGCTGGAAACGATTCACGCCTACATTCGCCAGGCCGCTGCAAATGGGGCTGGGGAATTGCGTTGGTTGACCGCGCAGGAGATTTCGACCCTCGAGCCCGAAGTCGTTGCCGTTGGGGGGGTTTACTCGGAGACCACCGGGATCATCGACTCCCATGCCTTCATGTTGAGCCTGCAAGGGGAACTCGAGAGCCACGGTGGCGTGATTGCCTTCAATACCGAGGTGAGTCGCCTGACAGCGGTAGTGGGCGGCGTGCGGGTGGAGACCGAAGATCTCATGCTCGAGGCTCGCTGGCTGATAAATAGTGGCGGCCTCTGGGCGGCTGAGCTTGCCCGTCAGCTCATCGATGATGGACCGGAGGCGTATTACGCCCGCGGACACTATTACGCCTATTCCGGCAAACCACCTTTCTCACGACTTGTCTATCCCGTCGCCGATACCGGAGGGCTTGGGGTACATGTAACGATGGATATGGCAGGACAGGTGAAGTTCGGTCCGGATGTGTGTTGGATAGACGACATTGATTATGCGTTTGATTCGTCTCATCGAGAAGACTTCGTTGCGGCGATTCGACGCTACTACCCGAATCTGGACGAAACCCGTCTGCACCCGTCGTACACGGGTATCCGCCCCAAGATCACGCCACCCGGCACTCCGGCAAGCGACTTTCGGATCGATTCGCCCGCCGAGCATGGGGTCGCAGGTCTCATCAATCTTTTGGGTATCGAGTCTCCGGGAATGACCGCAGCTCTGGCGATCGCTGAACGGGTGAGCGAAATTGCGGCGTTGGAGCTGTGCTGAAAATCGCTTTGCTGATCAATCCGATCGCTGGGATTGGTGGCACTGCCGGCCTCAAGGGAAGTGACGGGCAAGCGGTGCAGCACAAGGCGGCGGCGCTGGGCGGAGTGCCCCGAGGTGTTGCGCGTATGCGCCGTACGCTTGCGCGCGCGAAAAAGGTCATCGAGCAGATCGACTGGGTCACCTGGGGTGGCTCGATGGGTGCGGAGTTGCTCGACGAGTTCGAGATCCCCTGCCAGGTGCTCGAAATCTTTGCTGGTGAATCCACCGGGATTGAAACCCATCGTGCGGCGGCAAGGTTTCTCGATGAGAACGTAGACTTGCTGGTGTTTGCGGGAGGTGACGGCACGGCCCGGGACATACTTGCCGCGATCGAAAACAGACTCCCGGTGTTGGGTGTTCCGGCCGGAGTGAAGATGCATTCCGGGGTTTTTGCGACCACACCGGAGGTTGCAGGCGAGGTGCTGGTTCGTCTGGTTCATGGCGGGTTGGTCACCTCGACTCTGGGAGACGTGCGCGATCTCGACGAGGCGGCTCTGCGCGCAGGTTTGCTGAGACCGCGGTTTTACGGGGAGCTTCTCGTTCCGGAGCTTGGTGGTTTTCTGCAGCACACTAAACAGGGGGGGCGTGAAAGTGAGGTTCTGGCACTCGAAGAGATCACGGCCGACGTGGTAGAACGCATCGAGGCTGACAACCGAGTCTACATCCTGGGCCCCGGTAGCAGTGTGATGTCGGTCAAGCATTCGCTTTCGATGGAAGCGACTCTCATCGGTTTGGACGTCTGGCATGCGGGTACTCAGTTGGGTAAAGACGTCAATGCCCAGTGGTTACACGATCGGTTCGATCCCGGACATCCACCGGTTCTCATCGTGAGCTTCACACGAACTCAGGGCTTTCTGTTCGGCCGCGGCAACCAGCAACTCAGCAGTCAATTTCTCAAAAATATTCCCCGCCGCGATGTATGGGTGATCGGTACGCGCAGCAAACTTCTTTCGTTGCAGGGGAGGCCCTTGTTGATCGATACCGACGATCCCGAACTGGATCGCGCCTGGTCAGGGCTGCTGGAGGTAACTACCGGGTACGAAGACCGGATGTGGTATCGAGTGGATTATCGTGCGGGACTTTGAAGTTGTCGTTGATCGCTGCGTTACGCGTTATCGGATGGATTCGGCCCATGCCGCTCGATTGTTTCACGGTCGTGGCCACTTTTATCCGGGCTACGAAGACATCACGGTGGATCTATTTCCGCCCTGCCTGGTAGTGGGTTCTTTTGGAGAGGACGGGGAAGGGGCAGATTCGTTGGCTGACTTGTTATCATCACGATTGAACGTTGAAGGTGTTTGCGTTCAGGAGCGTCAGGGTCGTCGTACCAACACCAGAGTCGTCAACGGCACCGTGCCAGACCGGCTCCTGGTCAGGGAGGGCGAGCTCCGTTTTTACGTTCATCCAACGCGTAATCAGAACGTTGGTCTGTTTCTGGATATGGCGCCGGCAAGGCGCTGGGTATACGAACGAGCCAATGGCCAGCGGGTACTGAATTTGTTCGCATACACCTGTACGTTCTCCGTGGCTGCGATTGCGGGCGGCGCTCGATCTGTGGTCAACAACGACATGAGCCGTAGCGCGCTCGATTGGGGCGCTGAAAATCACCTTGCTAACAAGCATGATCTGCGGATCGTGAGCATGTTGCCGTACAACCTCTTCAGATCCTGGCGGAAGGTCAGGCAACTGGGGCCTTACGACCTGGTTGTGATCGACCCGCCCACCAACCAACGCGGAAGTTTCGTGGCGGAAAAGCAATATGGGCAGATCATGAAACGACTCCCGGAGTTCACCGAACCCGGCGGGTACGTGATCGCGTGCTTGAATTCGCCCTTCCTGAATACGGACTTTCTTCCCTCACAGATGGCACGCTGGTGTCCGCAGTGCACGTGGTTGGATTATCTACCCGCTTCCGGTGACTTTCCCGACAGTTATCCCGATCGCGCATTGAAGGTGGGTTTGTTCCGATTCCAGGGATAGCAACCGGGCCCACTCGGGTTCAATCCACCGTGCCGGATTTCAATTCGTGCAAAAGTAAGAAAATTACCTCAAAACATTTCCATCATGAGGCTGAGCATGGCGGATCGAACTCGGGCCGAAGAGCGTTCCGCGACAGCACTTTCCAGACCATGGATATTTGTCGACTGTTCGATCCGCACCGATTCAGGTAACTCGGATACATCCATCCCATCGAGGTGGGCGGCGGGTGCGCACAAACGGGTAAAACAGCGTGCCGTCAGAACGGCCTGGTCGATGGCTTCCTGGCGGATTGTGGTTGCATAACGAACATAACCTTCCTCGCCGAGCCAGACGAGTGTACTGAAACAAGCGAGGTAACGATCACTATGCATGCCGTACTCGTCGAGTTCTTCTGTGGCGTGTATATCGTCTACGAAAACGGCGTGTTCGCGCGGAAAATTCTTGTACAGCTGGATCAGCGCCTTTGCGGCGTCTTTGAAGAAGTCGTCGATATTGATGTCGGTCATTGACGGTAGCTTGCAAGAAAACGATCCAGGCGAGACAGCGCCTCCTGCAGATCTTCAACTCGAGGCAGAAAGACGATGCGGAAGTGATCTGGTTCAGGCCAGTTGAACCCGGTGCCTTGCACGACCAGGATGTGCTCTTGCTGCAACAGATCCAGAACAAACCGTTCGTCGTTTGAAATGTTGAACTTGGCTATGTCGAGTTTTGGGAACAGATACAGCGCACCTTTGGGTTTCACGCAGGAGATGCCATCGATGTCGTTCAACATCTCGAAAGCGAGTTGCCGCTGCTCAAACAACCGCCCGCCAGGAACGAGGTAATCGCCGATGCTCTGGCGGCCGCCCAGCGCGGTCTGGATCGCGTGCTGGGTGGGTACGTTGGCGCACAGCCGTAAGGAGGCAAGTATCTCGAGGCCTTCGAGGTAGTCTGCGGCTCGATGTTTCGCGCCGCTCAGCACCATCCAGCCGGTACGAAAACCCGCAACGCGGTAGGTTTTCGACAGGCCGTTGAGGGTAACGACCAGCAGGTCTTCGGCAAGCGTTGCCAGCGGTATGTGCTTTGCATCGTCATAGAGGATTTTGTCGTAAATCTCGTCTGAAAACAGCACCAGATCTCGGCTACGGGCAAGTTCGACGAGATCGGTGAGCAGCGCCTTGTCGTAAACGGCACCGGTTGGATTGTTTGGATTCACCACCACGAGCGCCCTGGTGCGGGTACTGATTTTGGCTTTGACATCGTCGAGGTCGGGGAACCAGTCGGCACCTTCGTCGCAGCGGTAGTGTACGGGTATCCCGCCACATAGACGTACCGCAGCACTCCATAGCGGGAAATCGGGTGCTGGAATCAGCACCTCGTCGCCGTTGTTCAACAGACCCTGTAATGCCATGACGACGAGTTCGGATACTCCGTTGCCAATGAAGATGTCGTCGATCTCGACATTGGCGATCTGTAACTGCTGGCAGTATTGCATCACGGCCTTGCGCGCTGAGTAGAGGCCTTTTGAGTCGCAGTATCCTTGTGAGGCCGGAAGGTTGTGAATGACGTCCAGGAGGATTTCTTCCGGCGCATCGAATCCCCAGGGCGCGGGGTTACCGATGTTGAGCTTGACAATCTTATGGCCTTCCTCCTCGAGGCGGTGCGCTTCCTTCAATACCGGCCCGCGAATGTCGTAACACACGTCGTCGAGCTTGTCCGACTTGACGATCTGTCGGGATTGCGGAAGCTTTAATTCCGTTATCTCGCCGGCATCCGGCTTCGATTCCATTGTTCAACCCTGATGTGACAATAATGTGCGCGCGCAGACGCGTTATAACAGCAAAATGCGTAACCACGTAGTGCTCGCACAGATTTCGCGCGTACGCAGTGATGGGAGCATACGCTAGGTTATGTGACCTGAGTGAAAATCAGCACGCGCGTAGCTTAAAGTGCGCGTTTGCCTGTTAAAACGCGAGCGGTAGGCGGTCTGCGCCGTGGATTATTGTCACATCAGGGTTTACTGCTCATACTAAAATTTCGCGGCTCAACGCCGCAGCCAAAGTGATCGCGGGCGGATTCTAGACCTAAATCATACTATCAGGGAGTTCCAGATGAGTAAGATGACCAGAACAGACGACGAATGGCGCGCCCGGCTTTCACCGGAGGCCTACGAGGTCGCTCGCAACGCAGCCACTGAACGGGCCTTCACCGGAAAATACTGGGACACCAAGACACCGGGCACATACCGATGTACCTGTTGCGGAACACGGCTGTTCGATTCCGAAACTAAATACGATTCCGGATCGGGCTGGCCAAGCTTTCATAGCCCTGTCGATGGCGACGCGGTTGTGACCAAACAGGACCACAAAATGGTGATGGAACGAACCGAGGTGCTGTGCGCGCAATGTGATGCGCATCTCGGCCATGTTTTTCC